>DATBAX010000071.1:0-10093 GCA_036271275.1 Terriglobales bacterium | reverse complement strand
TCCTGCATGAGATGTCCCCAGTTCGCTTCGATGTAGGCTACCGTCTTTTCCGGCAACACCGCCCGCCAACCGCCGCTGGTGGCGTCGCGAACGAAAGGTTTGTCCTGGCGTGTGCGCTTGGTAGCCACCCATTTTGCGCCTTGGGTGCTTTCGAGTTTGCGCATGTGCACGGCAGAACTCAACTCTACAGCGCGATTCAGGCGCTCGGTGGTTGCCGCAATTCCCATAAAATGTGAGACCCGAGTCAGTTCCCGCAGCGGGTCCTGTTTGAGATCTTCGTAGCGCAGTAATAGAAAATTATTGTTGTCCTGCCGCGTGCTCATCCAGCTCTGTACATGGTCAGCCCAGGAACCGATGCGCAGCCAGAATTGCGGCTCCATCCAGCGTGGCACGAACTCTTCTATGGGATAGCCCTCGCGCACCGATCGCAGTTTCATTTCCCAGTGATAATTGGAAACAGCCACATCCCGTGGATCACGAACCACATAAATGACTTTCTTATATCTGGGATCGAAGCATTCGTGGCTTTTCATCAAACGAGGACGGGGCAAGCGGCGCATGGACCAATCCGCGGTCTTATACATGTCCGGCACCAGGCGCTCGACGTTCAAAAAGTTTACCGGCTCTTTGTCATGGATCAAATTGCCGATCAGGAAACGGCTCCAGGTATTGCCCGAACGGGGATAGGAAGTGAGGAATACATCGTCGGGAAAAATGGTGATTTCACGTTCCAGTAAAGTCCGGCGGAACAGCACGTCACTCACGCGAGAGAGATGTCGAAAAGCCCGTCTAACGATCATCATAGAGAATTCCGATCACTACAAAAATTAACCACGGGTCGATGCATTTCTGGTGGTCTGCAGCCAACCCACGAATTTCTGTTTCCGTTCGAACATTTTTTTGGCTTCATCCCGCAGCTTCGAAACAAATTGATAACGGGATTTCGTGAACCATGGGACGCTATGTGGCACGCATCCGTACTTTTCCTTGTACGTGCCTTCGCCGCCCCAGTCGTAAACTTGCACGCCTCGCTGCTTCCAGTAACGCATGACGTACCAGTGAATCAACTCGTTCGGCCGAAGGACTTGACTCGAGCGAAAACTTGCGTTGCCCCAAAACTCGGCAATTTTGTTGTATCCGGGGAAAATTCCGCTGGCAATGCACTTCCCTTCGGGATCGCGAGCGCGTAACAACAAGACTCTTCCCGTGGGTTCCATGTGCTTGACCAGGGCCTTGACGCGATCAAGATCGTAGGTCGGCACCAGATTCTGTTTGGCGAAAACATCTTTCAGTTGTTCGTAGTACTCGTTCGCGAAAAGAAGATCGTGGGCTTCTTCAATCACTACCCCACTCTTTTCAGCTTTGCGCACGCACCGGCGACAGGCGCTGTCCATGCCATTGAAAAGCTCATCTTCGGATTTCCTCAAATCTGTGCGATAAGAAACATATGCGCTGGTTGTGAATCCAAGGGCTTGGCCATCTTCGACCGTAAAGTGCGGATCGGAAACTTCCATATGCAGGCAGTTGAGTTCTTCCCATGCCATTTCTTCGACAGCGGCGAGCGCGGAGGAACGTGAAGCTCCGGGCACGAGATTGAAACCCATGTAAGGAGTCGTCCAACCGGGAAAGGAACTACCCAGAACTTTTACGCCAAAGCGCGAGAACGTCAGCCCGGAAAAATATCCGACGATTTCGTTTTCTTCCCGCAATTCCGCCAACACCAATTGTGCGTCCTGGGTTTCACTGACGAACTGCAGCCACTCCCGGGTCTGAAATACTGTCCGATCCTCGAACCGGTCGAGTCGGTCCCAGTCGACCGCTCCTGGAGTCACAGTTCGACACTTCATTCGAGATCCTACGGTTGGGGTCATCAACATTTCCAGAATGGCACCTTCACGGAGAAAATACAGGTTTAATCTACTAAATCAGGGGCAATTTGGCTTCCAGATATCCAGATTGGCGACTCTAGTTGTTAAAAGCCCTGTCCCTAACGGATTAACGTCTTAGAAACATTGAGTTAGCGCATTTCTTAGCCGCCGATGTGCAAACTTTTTCTACTAAATGGAACTCCCAGCCGTCCCCAAGATATTTCCGGCATTCGAATTCTTGCATTCTCATAACGTGATGATAATAATATACTTATGCGACATCAAAGTCGAGACACGGAGGTTCATTGGCATTCATCCTGCTCTGATGTTAATTCGGGCTGCGTGGTGCCCCAGTAAGTCGAAATAGGCAGTGAGGATATGATTGATTCTGTGACCTCATCCTGGCGTAAGACGGCGTCCCGGCTAACCCACATGGGTTGGGACGAGTTGCATACCCGTGTGCAGCAGGAGGTCAGCAAACGCCTGGATTTGGCACTTTACCGCGCGGGAGCAAGGAACGGTCACGTTAAACAAGCCGGGGATTGCGGGTGCTCGTCTCCTCCGAAGTTTTTCTTTTCGAAGGAGGAGATCGCAGATCGTGCCCGTCTGCTGAAAGAATACTTGCCTGGCGAGGTCGAGTCTCTAATTCGCGAGGCCGATGAAATTTGCCAGCACCGTTTTCGTCTGCTTGGTTACGAAAACCTGGACTACGGCGCGGACATTGATTGGCACCTCGATGCCGTGCACGGCAAACGCGCTCCTCTCAAACCGTGGTTCAAAATCCAATTTCTGAATTTCGACGAAGTCGGCGATCACAAAATCACCTGGGAGTTGAACCGACATCAGCATTTGGTCATTCTTGCCAAAGCCTGGCGCCTTACGGGTCAGGAAAAATATGTCGTTGAATTAGTTAAGCAGTGGTATGCGTGGCAGGTTGCGAATCCGTATCCTATCGGCATCAATTGGGGAAGCAGCCTGGAGGTTGCGTTCCGCAGTCTTTCCTGGATTTGGATGCGGACGCTGATTGCTGCTTCTCCAGCTGTTCCGGAAATGTTTGAAGGCGATTTGCTGAATGCGCTGGCATTGAATGGACGATATATCGAGAAATATCTGTCCACTTATTTTTCTCCTAATACGCATCTGCTTGGCGAAGCCTTGGCGCTTTTCTTCATTGGCACGCTTTGTCCGGAAATTGAATCGGCCGAGCGCTGGCGCACTGAAGGCTGGCGGATCGTCGTGCAGGAAGCGGATCGGCAGGTGCGCGCGGACGGCGTTTATTTTGAGCAATCGCTCTACTATCACGTGTACGCTTTGGATTTCTTTTTGCATGCGCGATTGCTAGCCGCCCGCAACGGAATGGAAATTCCTGCCAGCTTCGATCGAGTTTTAGGAAGAATGCTCGACGTTCTCCGCGCAGTCTCACAGACCGGCGCGCCCGACAGTTTTGGTGATGACGACGGTGGACGTCTTTTCAATCCGAGGCGCAACCGCGCGGAACATTTAACCGATCCATTGGCAATCGGAGCCGTGATGTTTCAACGCGGAGAGCTGAAGCCTGCCGCGAATTTGACTGAGGAATCGATATGGCTTTTCGGTGAGCGGGCAGTTGCGTTTCTGAAGCAAGATGATCAGAGTTCTCGATCGAAGATCGAGTCCGTTTCTTTTCCGGCTGGAGGTATTTACGTGATGGCAAGCTCCGGTGAGAGCGAGCAACAGATGGTGATCGACGCCGGACCACAAGGGATCGGCCACAGCGGACACGGACACGCGGATGCACTTAGCGTGAGAGTTTCACTGAACGGCCGCCGGTGGCTGGTCGATCCTGGTGCGTTTGGATACATGAGCGAAGATCGCAACGAGTTTCGCGGGACAGGTGGGCACAGCACGCTGCAAGTCGACGGCGTTGATCAGGCAATCCCTGAGGGGCCGTTTGCATGGGGTTCCCTGCCAACCGTCCAGGTCGATCGTTGGATCGAGGGAAAAACTTTCACGTTTTTCGCCGGCAACCATACCGGCTATTCGCGTTTGCCCGATCCGGTTCTCCACCGTCGATTTATTTTCCATCTGCATGATGGTTTTTGGTTGGTGAGGGATCGGGTCGAAGGCCGAGAGACGCATCAATTGGAAATATCCTGGCATTTTGCAGCGGACTTGAAAATTGTCCGGGTTGGACAAGCTTTCGTTGCACAGGAGCACGGTCTACGGCTGGCGTTGCTGCCGGTGAACACTTCTGACTGGAAATCGGAACTGACATCCGGTTTCGTATCTCCCGCTTATGGAAAGAAGGAGCCAGCGCCTATCGTAGTTTCGAGCACTCAGGTCCGGATTCCAATCGAACACTCCACCCTTATTGTGCCGCTCCTGCATGCTTTCGATGAACCCGGAACACTCCTCACGCTCACGACGCCAGCGGATGCTGGAGTGCACGCCTACCGTTATGATGGTTTGGGAAAATCGTATTTGTTGATCTTCGCGGAGAACAATCACAGTTGGAGTTTCGGCCCATGGACGAGTGACGCAGGATTCCTTTGTTGCGAGATTGTCGATAACTGTGTCACCCGTTTTATCTTGTGCGATGGCGGAAAAGTTGCGTTAAACGGAAATTCTGTGTTCGCAAATCGACAAAAGATTGAACGGCTGGAATGGGCCCAGAGCAAAGGAGCGAGCAAGGTATTTTGTTCTGAGGATGCTGCAATCAAACATTTTTCGGAAGAGGCGCTGATATCTTCAGCTTCTGTATTTTAATTTTAGGTTCACTCAGGAAAACACTGCATGTGCGGAATTGCTGGTGTAGTCGAAACTAATCGGGACGTGCGGGTGGATGAAGGCGTCCTCCGGCGAATGTGCGCCGCGATGGTCCACCGCGGCCCCGACGACGAGGGCGTGTACACCCAGGGCCGCGTTGGAATCGGTATGCGGCGCTTGAGTATTATCGACGTCGCCGCCGGTCATCAGCCCATTAGCAATGAAGACGGCACCGTTTGGATTGTATTCAACGGTGAGATTTACAATCATGCGGCTTTGCGCGAACAGTTGATTGCGCGAGGCCATCGTTACACTACGCATTGCGACACCGAAACCATCGTCCATCTCTACGAAGAGTACGGCCGGGATTGCGTTCAGCACCTGCGTGGAATGTTTGCGTTCGCCATTTGGGACACTCGCAAACGAAGCCTGTTCGTCGCGCGAGACCGGCTGGGCATCAAGCCGCTCTATTACCGCGCCACTGCTGATTCATTCCTGTTTGGTTCGGAAATCAAAGTCATCCTTGCCCACCCTGGTGTCCATGCGGAATTTTATCGCGCCGGCTTGCCCGAGTATCTTGCCTTTGGATATCTCTCCGGTGAAGAAACGTTCTATGAAGGCATCCGCAAATTGATGCCCGGCCACACTCTCGAACTCGACGAGAACGGGACGCTGCGAATTGAACCCTATTGGGACCTTCACACCGGCAAGGAAGAAGGATCGCATTCGGAAAGCTACTACATACACACTTATCGCGACATGTTGGAACAGGCCGTCAGCAGCCATTTGATGAGCGACGTTCCGCTCGGCGTTTTCTTGAGCGGCGGAGTCGATTCCAGTGCGGTCGCGGCACTGATGACGAAAATCCGCAAAGAGCCCGTCGAAACTTTTTCGGTCGGATATGCGGAACATGCTTACAGCGAATTGCCTTATGCACGAACCGTGGCGAAGCATATCAATTCCTTGCATCATGAAATCCTGGTCAGCCGCGATGATTTCTTTTCTTCTCTTCCCCATCTTATTTGGCATGAAGACGAGCCTGTTGCATGGCCGTCGAGCGTGGCTTTGTATTTTGTGGCGCGACTGGCACGAGAACGAGTGAAGGTAGTTCTAACCGGAGAGGGCGCCGACGAAACTCTGGCCGGTTACTCGCGCTACGCATTCACGTTAAAGAATGCGAAGTTCGATGGCGTCTATCGCAGTCTGGTACCCAGTGCGTTGCGCCGCGGACTTCGCAAATCGATTGCAGATTCAAAGCTCATCGGCGCCACCGCCCGCCGCAAACTTTCGCACACATTTCTGGCATTGGACGGCGAAGATTGGGCATCTTTTTACTTCGATAATTTCTTTTCCGCGTTCAATACGAACGACCAAACATCGTTGCTGAACGATGATTTCACGCAAGAATTACAGGAAGGCGCGGCTTATCGCAATGTTTTGGGTTATTGGGACCGTTCATCCGGCGACATCCTCCAGCGCCTGCTCTACACGGATATCAAAACGTATCTGGTGGAGCTACTGATGAAGCAGGACCAAATGAGCATGGCTGCATCCCTGGAGAGTCGTGTTCCCTTCCTTGATCATGTGCTATTGGAATTCGCCACCAATATTCCGCGAAAGCATCAGCTCCGTGGGCTGACGGGTAAGAACATCCTCAAAAAAGCAGTCGAAGATTTGCTGCCGCACTCAATTCTTTATCGTCCGAAGCTGGGTTTCCCGACTCCCTGGAGCGGATGGCTGGCTAGCCCGCAGTTGGACGCGATCGAGAGCACACTCCTCGAACCGCGAAGCCTACAGCGCGGGCTATTCAAGCGTGAGGCGATCGAGATTCTGTTCAAGGAACATCGCGCCAAACATCGCGACCATTACGATCGTATCTGGCGGCTGCTGAATTTGGAATTGTGGCATCGCGTCTGCCTCGAAGGCGAGTCGCATGATTTTGAGAACGAGGTAGAAAGCAAGATCGCCTCGCCCGTCGCCTAGTTACTTTCCGGTTTCCGTCCATCCGAAAAGCTCGGTCCAAATCAGCTTGGTGAATTCGAGAAGCCAGGTTTTGGCGTAGAGGCGTTTCCGCCACCATCCTCGCGCCTGAAATTCGGGATCGTTCACTCCATGAATCCATAAATGGATGGACGGGTCCCGCTGCTTGACCGTCTTTCTCCAAATCATTCCCGCACGGCGAGTGTGATAGTCGGATGTCACCACTGCAATCGATTGCCAGCCATTCTGGCGCACGCAATCGTCGAGCGCTCGCGCTTCTTCTTCAGTCGAATTCACATCTGCGCCAGTTTCGCAGAAATCCACATGATTGGCAGCATCGACGCCATAATTCTTCTCAAGATAGGTGCGAGCCATGGGAGGGATCGATGCACCCCAATACGATTCTCTGGGGACACTCAACAGAACGCGATTCGGAATTCCCTGCTGCAACAGGCGCATGGCCCCAGCGAGCCGCGCTCTTTCGCCAATACTCGATCCCTGTAAAACCACCGCTGCGTCAACGTGAGCCGGAAGCGGATCGCCGGAAACCAGAAGACGGCCGCCCCAATGCAATACGCTGATCAACAAAATTATTGCCGCGAACAAGCTCCACAGCGCTCTTTGTCTCGCGCGCGATTTCACGATTTGTCCGCCCGTTCGCCGACCAAAGCCTGGTAGACCTTGAGCCATTGCGCGCGCACGATTGGCCAGGAATAGCGAAGGGATTCCTCGTGCGCATTCGCAGCCAGCCGCGCCGCCAGATTCGAATCATGGAGAATGCGAACCACATTTTTTCCGAGCGCTTGCGGGTCTCCGACTTCTGAGAGCAAGCCAGTGCGCTCGTGATCGACGAGATAACGCATCCCTTCGGGAGCAGTGCTGACCACAGGCGTTCCAGAAGCAAAAGATTCGAGAATCGAGACTGGCATGTTGTCCAGGCGTGACGCGTTGATGAAGATATCCGCTCGATCGTAGAAACGACCGATCTCCTGGCGCGATGCAACGCCGCAAAAGTTAACGCCCGGCAACTTCAATTCCTTTGCCAGGCCGCGAATCGCTGCTTCCTCCGGACCACCGCCCACCAGATCAAGTTGGGCATTCGGGAACGCCTTTCGCACTTCGGCAAATGCTCTCACCACTACATCGATGCTGTAGTAAGTGTGAAACCCGCGCGTGCACACTAAATGCGGGCGAAGTGGATCGCGAACCCGGAACGAAAACTGAGAGAGGTCGACGATGTTGGGTACCGCTTCAGCTTCCAGCCCAAATTCGCGAAACACATCGACGAGATATCCGGACGGAACAACCAGCCGATCGGCTTTCTTCAAGACAGGGACCGCACTGCGAAAGCGGCGCAAGTGATCGCGAGCTTCGCCGCTGTGATAATGAATCAGTGTTTTCTTTCCTCGCAAGCGGGCAATCATCCAGGCCGGAGTTGGTGCGACGATGAATGACCAATACGATGCCGAAAAAATATGCGCGATGTCCGCGTCTTTCAGACCACGCCACAAGGCCCACAAGTAAATCGGTTCGCGAAGAATTGTGCGCAACAGCGGAATTCGATCCACCCAACGCAGCCCACGCGGAAACATGGGGTCGATGGGAATTAGTTGCGCTTGAATGTCCGGATCGTTCCGCCAGTTTTGCAGCAGCAATTCTGCCTGCACCGATTGTCCGCCAACGTAACGCAACGACGCCGCAACGATCGCGATTTTCAGGGGAGCGGTTTTGTGTTCAGACGGTAACGATCTACCTACCTTTGGCCGCCACCGCTTTTTCTCCAGCAGCGCAGCATAAAGCGCTTCATGCTGGCTGCGCATGTGATCAATCGTAAAGTTTGCCTGGGCGAATTGTTTCGCATGCCGACCCAAATCATTTCTCAGCGGTCCATCTCGCAAGATGCGTTCGATGGCATCCGCCAGAGTTTGCGGGTGATCTGGCTCGACCAACATTCCGCGATCTTCCGCAACCAACTCTGGATTTCCACCCACGCGACTCGCTACCACCGGTACGCCAGCCGCCATCGATTCAATGATGGCGTTCGACAAACTCTCCGATGCAGACGGCAATACCGAAAGATCCAACGAGGCGAGCACTTCGGGAATATCGCGGCGGTCCCCAAGAAAGAGAACTTGGTCACGAACTCCCAATTTTTCAGCTTCGCTCTCGAGTTCGGCGCGCAGCGGGCCATCCCCCACCAGGACAAATTCTAGAGCTGGAAATTTGCCGCGCAATCTGACGGCGGCCTGCAACAGGAGCCGATGATTCTTCGATAGCGTGTTCATCCGGGCGATCATCCCAACGCGTAAAAGTGCCGACCGGCGAGGCAAGGCCGGTACCGCAGTGGCGAAACATGAGTCAGGTAGACCATTGCCAATCACAGCGATCTTGCGTTCCGCTATGCCGTTTTGCATTAATCGATCGGCGGCAGCACGGGAATTGCAGACGACGCTGTCGCACCAGCGAAACATCGCAAGCTGGGCGCGGAATTTCGATTTGGTTAGGAGATCCCCCAGTTGGCGCTGGCTGCCAATCACCACCGGAACACGGGCCAGGCGCGCGGCCGGAATCAAAGTTAGGTTGGTGTAGAAATCAAACGCATGCGCGATCGCACAATGATTTTGTCGCAGGTATCGCGCGAGGCGAAAACGCGTCCGCATCGATTGAAGATTGTAGAGGCTGCCTTTGAGCGGAAACTCCGCCACATCGCCAAGCCCATCCTGAAACGCGCCTTGTTTTTGAATGCATCCCAGTTGAAGGTTGAATGATGCCGGATCGAGAGATTTAGCCAGCGCGGCAAACTGGCGCTCGCTGCCGCCAGTGTTAAAACTGTCCGTCATCAGGAAGACAGTCGGCAGGTCCGACGCGGACTGAATAGGGGAGGCTTCGACGCCGGTCGCTTGATCGGCCGGTCCAATCATCCGATGGCACCGTGCACGGGGATGGGCTGGCTGAATTGTCCGGAGCCAACCGAGCGGAAAGATTCAAGAAAATTCCGGTGCCACAACTCGAACATGAACAGCCGCCAGATGCGTGCTGAATGGTCGCGGCGGCCTTGAAAGTGTTCGTCGAGCAATCGACGAATGCCGGATGGATTGAAATATCCGCGCTGCAACGTTGCGGGATCGAGCATGACATTGAGGATCAAATCCTTCAGTTCGTTCCGCATCCAGTGGCCAAGCGGCAAAGCAAAACCCTGCTTAGGACGGTACAACACTTCTTTGGGCACGCCGACACGTTCCGCCAGCTTCCGCAAAATATATTTCTGGCTTCCACCGCGCATCTTCCATTCCGGCGTCAACGATGTGACCCACTCGAGAAAAATGTGGTCGAGCATTGGCACTCGCGCCTCAAGAGAAGTCAGCATGCTCATGCGGTCGACCTTGGTTAGAATATCGCCGGGCAAATAAGTTTTGCTATCCAGATAAAGCACCCGGCCCAGGGGATCGCGGGCAGGCGCATTGTCGAGATAATCGCGAAATAGCTTTAGCGGTTGTGCA
>DATBAX010000070.1:0-15637 GCA_036271275.1 Terriglobales bacterium | reverse complement strand
GGAACGCCGAGAGCTTGCCACTTTACGTATGCCCCGAAACCGGGCAGGAACACGGGCATCTCAGCTGGAAGGCCGCGACGTTTTACGTCGATAAAATGGCCCATTTCGTGGACCAGAATCAAGACGGCGAAGCCGATGCCGAATTTTGCGCCGTACAGCGCCCAATAGACGCCGATGAACGCGCCCAGGCTCAACAGGAATTTAAGTTTGAAGGCCATTAAAATGAGGGCCTTCCCCTTTAGCAGCAGCAGGCCAAGAGCACCCAACGGGCCGGCCTTTTTCGCCCAATTATTTTCCGCTGGAGGTGGAGCGAGCTTCGCATTGACCTTTAATTCCAGTTCGCGGGCGTGGGCTTGAATCCAATCCGCTTGCTTCGATCCGCGCGGCAACAGCGGCAGAGCCATGAGCCAGCGATCGCGAGCCATGTGCAATTCGCCCTTGGATTCGAGCGTCTTGGCTTCTTTGGAGAGTTGATCTAGTTCGGTGGCGTGCACCAAGGTGTGGCAGTTCTCGCATTCGAGCGCTCCGAGAGCGAGCGGATGCGAACAGTTGGCACAGGTTCCTGTCGATAGGGGAGTAGTGAAAGGCACGCGTTTAGAGGTTCTGTTCGACCGCCACGGAGAAACTCGCGTCAGGTACCACAGGCGCTTAAGCGCGTTGTCGAAGCCAGAACTTTAACGCAGCGCTGAAGCGACGGTTCCACCCAAACCAGAGTTTTTCGGCGATCAGTTCGCCTTCCATCATCTCATGTCGAGGCGGGTGGGGAGCTGCTGAATGGACCGATGATGCCGGATGCGGGCGTAGCTGCCGTCATCCGCCACGCGATGCGCATTCCAACAAATAAGATCACGATTCCGATTAATGCAAATGGAGACATGGCCTGGAAAAACAAGAGAAATGGTGAAGCCAGTCCAAGCAATGCCAGTTTACCCAGGACTATGCCCAAACCTGCCAGAGATAACGTTCGCTGGGTTCCTGACCGGGTCGAACCGCTGTCCGGCTGCTGCTCGGCCTGCGTCTGCTGATTGGCTTGGCTGTGGCCACGAGAATCGTAAAGTTCGACAGGAATTTCGGCTATGGAAACCGCTGCATACGTCAGCAGGATCGCCGCAATCTGGTAGCGTCTTCCGCCTAACCCCTTCGATCCTGCCATCATGGCTTTGCCTACCATCCAGCCGACAGCCAGCGAAATGTAACCGATCATGATTCCGGTGGCTATTTCAAACGCGGCGACAAGGATCAAGCCCGCAATTGCCGCGCCTGCGCCGAATAGTAAAGCGCGCATGAATGCGGCATGGCTTTCCTGGGGCACCGCGAGCGCAGCTTTCTCCGTACAAGCCGGACACGCCATGCGATTGTTCACGCGGTAGTAGCGAGAAGTGATGGTTTGCTGGCAATAATCACAGTGGTCGGTTCCGGGTTGTCCGGCGTATTCAGCAGTATTGAATTGAGGAGTGCTAGCGTCCGGCATGGGGCGGAACTTTATCACGGAAGAATCGCGGGCGCAAAGAAAAGAACTGCATGGGTCCTTCGGTCGCAAAAAGATGCTCCCTCAGGATGACATTTCGGATCGGATTGAAACAGCTATTCGCGGTAGGTGGATGCGCCGACCGCTAGTTCGCGCACCACATTCAGGAAGTTGGCGGCGGTTTGTTCGTCGGAGAAAGCGTCGAGCGGAACTGTGGCGGCGAGGTGCGGTGATTCGGGACGGAAACGAACCGTGATCAGGCTGTGGCCTTTGGATGTCATCAGCGTGTTGACGACGGGCGTGAGTTCGTCCGTCCATTCGGTGCGGGTGGTGAGTACGACTGGGCCGGGACGGGAGATGGTCCAGTTTCGCGAATCGTCGGCGATGTGTTTTGGTTTTTCGGTGAGCCAGCGATGACGGAAAACTTCGAGGTGGAAGTTGGGAGCGTCATCGAGGTCAGCTTCGAAAGTTACTGTCTCTTTGTGTTTGTGCCAGAGGCTCATGATCCACTGCGCAGGGAGTGGTCGGGGAAGCAGCCGGACCGTGACTTTGGCGTTGTCAAACCAATGCGAGGCAAAGCTCAACTGCGCTTGTAGACGCGACGTCCCAAGCCACTGAGTTTCGACAATGCGTCCCTGGCTCGAGCAAGCGATCTGTACATAGCGCAACGCGGCGGCGCCTTTTTGGCGGTTATAACGGGCGAAAAGGAAGTACCAGAGAGCGACTAGAGCCGCCGCGCTCAGCCCGTCGATGAGAAGAAGAAGCACCGAACACCTTCATCAGAATGGTACGTCTTGGGGTGGGGCTGGGGCAACTGGTTCTGGGGATTTTTTTGCGGTGTGGAAGTAGCCCCGATTAACCACCAAGGACACGAAGTTACACCAAGGAAATCCTACAGAGGGCCTTCCTTAATGTAACTTCGTGCCCTTGGTGGTTCAAGAACTTGCTTTAGATTTGGCGATTACAATGGACCTGTGAAATTCAAGCTACGAGACTTCCGGCGGGGAGACTTCGACACCCTTTGGAAGCTCGATCAGGAGTGCTTTCCCGAAGGCATTGCCTATACCCGGTTTGAATTGGCGTCCTATATGAAGCGCACGGGATCATTCACAATTGTGGCTGAATCTGGATCGGAGATTTTGGGATTTATCGTGGCGGAAGCCAATCGGCGGCGGGTTGGCCATATCATTACTATCGATATCGTGCCTTCTGCCCGGCGGGTTGGGATTGCCTCCGAGTTGCTGCGATCGGCGGAAGATCGTTTACGGGCGGCTGAGTGCCGCGTCGTGCGTTTAGAGTCTGCAGTCGATAATGCCGGGGCTCTGGCGTTCTACAAGCGTCATCAGTATGAGCTGGTAAAAACGCTGCCCGGTTATTACTCGACAGGTCTGGATGCCTTTGCGCTCGAGAAAAATTTGCTTTCAATCGCGCCGGAAGTTAGTTTGCTGACATGAAGATTGCGATCCAAGGGGAAGCAGGATCATTCAGTCACGAAGCGGCCAAGAAAATGGTGCCGGGATGTAGCGTGATCTCGTGCGCGCGTTCGGAGGAAGTTTTTGATCGTCTGGAAAAAGGATCGGCTGCGGCTGCGGTCATTCCGATTGAGAATTCGCTGGCGGGATCAGTGGCTGTGCACTTCGATCTGCTGCAGGCGGGCAAAGTTTTTATTCATCGCGAATTTAGTTTGAGGATTGTCCATAATCTGATTGCGGCGCCGGGCGTGAAGCGCGCAGACATCCGGCGGGCGTTTTCGCATCCTGTGGCTCTTGAACAGTGCCGCGATTTCTTTCAGAAGAATCCAAAAATCCAGGCGATGCCTTTTTACGACACCGCCGGCAGTGTGAAGCATGTGATCGAAGCGGGATTAAAAGATGCTGCGGGAATTGCGGGGAAGCATGCGGCCGCCGTTTATCAAGGGAAGATTCTTGCCGCAGGAATTGAAGACGACAAACAAAACTTCACCCGATTTTTTCTGATTCGCAAGACCAGGCACGTTGATCCTAAGGCCAATAAAACTTCCATCGCGTTTGGCTTGAAGAATATCCCTGGTGCGCTGTACAAGGCGTTGAGCGTATTTGCGGAGCGGGACATCAGCATGACCAAGATCGAGTCGCGTCCTATGCGCGGTCGGCCCTGGGAGTACGTTTTCTACGTCGATTACCTGCGCGGCGACGACAAAATCGCGCGCGCGGCGTTAAGGGACTTGGCCAAAGTTGCCGATATGGTGAAGGTATTGGGAATTTATCGCGCCGCCTGAACCCGATTTTCATCCAAGTTACCGAGGTCGTGGGTAATGGTCGGGTTTATGAACCTTCGGTAGGGTACAAAGCCGGTCAAAGGGGATAGAATCCATCAGCCTTCAGAAAGCGTTTAGGGGCTGGCATTTCAGACGCTTGCATCTTTATAGGCTCCTCAGTCATCAAAACTTGAGCAGGTTACACTCAAGGTGAAAAATGGCACAGCAGATAGTTCCCGAAGTTACAGAATATAAAGGGCCCGGAGACCGGGCTCTGGCGATCCTGCCGGTGCGGGATACGGTTCTATTCCCCCACGCGGTGCTTCCTTTGACCGTCGGCAGGGAGAGTTCTGTCCAGTTGATTAATTCGCTGGGCGAGGACAAAACGATCGTTGTAGTGGCCCAGCGCGAAGCGCGGGTGGACGCTCCGCAGCCGACCGACCTTTATACGGTCGGAACCCTGGCAATTGTCCACAAAGTCGTCAAAATGCCCAATCAGAGCCTCTTCGTTTTTGCCGAAGGCTTGGAACGGGTGAGGCTTACGGAGTTTGTGCAGTTGACTCCGTTTATGCGTGGACGCGTCGAGTCGATTCCTGAAGCGATTCCACCAAAAAGCTCCGAAGTGGAAGCGTTGCAGCGGAACGTTCTGACCCTGTTCCAGCAGATTGTTGCCGGTTCGCCGACTTTGTCGGATGAGCTTTCAACCGTCGCAATGAACATTGAAGAGCCGGGGCGGTTGGTGGATTTCATCGCTTCGTCTTTGCCTTCGCTCTCGACGTCCGACAAACAGGACACGCTCGAAACTACCGATGTTCGCATTCGTCTGGAAAAAATCAATCAGCATCTGGCCAAGGAACTGGAAGTTCAGCAACTGCGTAACAAGATCCAGTCCGAAGTGCAGGACCGGGTGCAGCAGACGCAACGCGAATATTATTTGCGCGAGCAGATGAAAGCCATCCAGAAAGAATTGGGTGAGCAGGATGAAGGTGCGCGCGATACCGAAGATTTCCGCCAGAAAATCGAAGCGGCGGGAATGCCGGATGAAGTAAAGAAAGAAGCGTTAAAAGAACTGGCGAGATTGTCGCGCATGTCTCCGATGGCGGCTGACTATTCGGTTACGCGAAATTACATCGAGTGGCTGGCCGTGTTGCCATGGGCGAAGACGTCCGGCGGGGAAGTTGATATCCCCAAGGCCAAGGAGATTCTGGATGCCGATCACTATGACTTGAAGCGAGTCAAAGATCGCATTCTGGATTACTTATCGGTACGGCGGTTGAAACCTACGATGAAAGGCCCGATTCTTTGCTTCGTCGGACCTCCCGGCGTGGGTAAGACTTCGCTCGGCAAGTCGATCGCACGCGCTCTGGGACGCAAATTTGTTCGCATCTCACTCGGCGGCGTGCATGATGAAGCCGAAATTCGCGGTCATCGTCGCACCTACATCGGCGCATTGCCTGGACAAATTATTCAGGGCATTCGCCGGGCGGAAACCAAAGATCCGGTCTTCATGCTCGACGAAATCGACAAAGTGGGCCGTGATTTCCGTGGCGATCCCAGCTCGGCGTTACTGGAAGCATTGGATCCAGAACAGAACTCAACGTTCCGCGACAATTATCTGGATGTGACGTTCGATCTTTCGAAGGTGCTATTCATCACGACCGCCAACATGCTCGATCCGATTTCCGAGCCGTTGCGCGATCGTATGGAAATCATCGAACTGCAAGGCTATACGGAAGAAGAGAAAGTTCACATTGCATTCCAATACCTGGTGCCGCGGCAGATTGAAGAAAACGGCATCACGACGGAGCAGATCGAATTTTCTCCGGAGGTCATGGGCTATTTGATTCGCCATTACACCCGTGAAGCCGGCGTCCGTAATCTCGAACGCAACATTGGCACGATTTGCCGCAAACAAGCGCGGCGATTGGCGGAAGGGAAGACCGACAAACTGATCGTGACTGAGCAGATCATTCAGGAATTCCTGGGTGGCGTGAAGGTTCGCGTCGAAGGCGAAATTGCGGAACGCACGAAACGTGCCGGAGTTGTGGTCGGCCTGGCCTGGACGCCTTCTGGTGGCGACATTCTGTTCATCGAAGCCAACACCATGAAGGGCAAAGGCGGCTTCACCATGACCGGACAAATCGGTCAGGTGATGCAGGAATCCATGCAGGCGGCTTTGACCTGGGTGCGATCGAACGCATCGCAACTCGGAATTCAGGAGAGCTTTTTTGCCGAGCACGATATTCATATTCACGTGCCGGCGGGAGCGATCCCGAAAGACGGGCCATCAGCGGGCGTCACGATGGCGACTGCGCTGGTTTCGTTGCTCACCGGGCGCCCGATTCATCCGTTGACTGCAATGACTGGTGAAATCACGCTTAGCGGAAACGTGCTGCCGATCGGCGGGGTCAAGGAAAAAGTCCTGGCCGCAAAACGTTCGGGAGTGCGCACGGTGATTCTGCCGGCTGAGAATAAAACCAACGTCGAGGAAGATCTGACGCCGGACCAACTGGAGAACGTCACGGTGCATTATGTGAAGACGATCCCGGAAGTCTTGGCGCTGGCTCTGCCTTCGAGCGTGCGACAGGAGAAGCAGGACGAAGTTGTGCGGGAGAAAGTGTTAGTGGCGGAAGGCGTCAGCTAAGTCGGATCCTCCTGTTAATTTGCCAGCGTCGAAAAGACGCTGGCATTTTTTTTGGTGCGAGTTTCCGGACGAACGGACGCTGCATGTGCGCCGTGAAAGAGCGGGCCTTGCGGGCCCGCGTTAAAAGCAAGACGCGATTTACGCGGCGCTGAAGGCGCCGCTCTTCCACGGTCGTCGATACTTTGGATTAGCGCGCCCAAACGGAAATTTTCCGCAAATCTAATTTCCCGGCCTCCATCAAAGTCCTCGAACGGCGCCGTCTGGTTCCTCGCAACTGGTTATCGGCCTTGGATCACCACAATGTTCCCACTCTAAATTCGCAAAGAACGTAAAATTTAGAAGGGCTTAATTCGCTTTCAATTTGGTAAGCTGACGGGCCGGAGGTTGAATGCATGTTGATGGACACCTACTTTCTTCAACAGAATCTGCACGCTCACAGGCGGTTTCGATCGATACCCGTCATTTTCACGTTGTTCATTTTGTGTTCATCGTTCCTGAATGCCGAAGTGCGTTTGCCGCATGTGTTAAGCAGTCACATGGTGGTGCAGCGCGGTCAACCCATTCATATTTGGGGATGGGCATCGCCGGGATCGCAAATCGTAATCACACTTGGGAGCGCGCATGGAACGGCCATCGCCGATGACCTAAAACACTGGAGCGTTTATTTGCCGCCGATGACGGCGGGCGGCCCCTACGCCCTCACTGTGGATGGAGAAGGCGGAAAAATTACGCTGGACGACGTACTCGTCGGCGATGTGTGGATCGCATCGGGGCAGTCGAACATGGAAATGCCTTTGCGCGGATTCGGACCGCAAAGTCCTGTTCAAAACGGTGAGACCGCCGCTGCGCAAGCCAATGATGCCAAGATACGTTTTCTGACGATTCCGCGGGTAAGTTCAAGCAGTCCGCTCGATGACACCGAAGCCACGTGGCAAGTGTGCTCGCCGGAAACCGCCCGCGAATTTTCAGCGGTCGCATATTTCTTTGTTCGCGAAATCCGGTCGTTGGAAAAAGTGCCGATAGGAATCGTGGACTCAAGCTGGGGTGGCACTCCCGGTGAGGCATGGACAAGCATGTCCGCACTAGCCGACGATGCCAACTTTACGCCGGTTTTCAAAGCGTGGTCACGCTTCATGAATGAACAAACGGATTTAGCCGAAGCGCTTGAAAAAGAGAAGCGCGAAGATAGCGCGGCACAAGCCGCGGGCGCGCCACCGCCAGATCACCCTTGGCGTCCGGACCCAATGTCGTATGCCCCCGCGGGTCTGTTTAACGGCATGATTGCGCCGCTGATCAGGATCAGTATTAAAGGCGTCATCTGGTATCAGGGTGAAACCAACAGCCAGCTGGAACGCGCGCCCGTGTACGGACGGTTGCTTCCGGCCATGATTGGTGATTGGCGCCAGCAATGGGGCGAAGGCGACTTTCCTTTCTTGTACGTACAGATTTCCAGCTTTCATTCAAACGCTGGCGAGGCCTGGGGCGTGTTGCGCGATGCGCAGCGCCGCTCGCTCTCAGTTCGGAATACGGGAATGGCGGTCACCATCGACATCGGCAATCCTGAAAATGTTCACCCGGCGGACAAGGAAACGGTGGGACATCGGCTGGCAGCGCTCGCCGAAGTGATCGCCTACGACAAGCCGGGAAATGCTTCCGGCCCGCTGTTCGTGCTTTCTGACGTCGAAGGGGCGGGAATCCGCGTCCGCTTTTCTTCGAGAGACCTGGCGTGCAAGGGACCGTGTGTGGGTTTTGAAATTGCCGGCGAAGACCATCATTTTGTTGCAGCCGACGCCACGGTGCAAGGAGACAGCGTGTGGGTGAGTGCATCGACAATCGCTCATCCTGCTTATGTCCGCTATGCATGGGCGAATGCGCCAGCGGTCTCGCTGTTTGATAGCGCCGGTCTTCCCGCGTCAACTTTTACGAATGAGAGTCAACTGACAGAACAGTCGCTGATTCCTGGCAGCTTCGGACAGACCGGGCCGTAAGAGCGAATGTGGGCCTGCATTCCCATGCCATGCCTTTCAAGCGATAAACTGGAACCGGTCCGGACCCGCATGCACGTCACTGTTCTTTTTTTCGGGATGTTGAAAGACCTCGCGGGGCGGGGAAGGGAGTCGCTAACCTTGTCCGACAATGCGACGCTAAGCGACGTGCTGCATCATTACGATGAAAAGATCCCACGACTGAAAGAGTTTGCCGCTTCGATCGCCATGTCAGTGAATCAGGAATATGCTGGGCGCGATACTAAACTGAAGTCAGGAGACGAGATCGCGCTGCTGCCGCCAGTCAGCGGCGGAGCGTCACGTTGCGCCATCGTCCGCGAAGCTATCGACACGCAAAGCGTAATAGAAAAAATCAAACACCCGGAAGATGGAGCGGCTGTCGTCTTCGACGGCATCGTGCGAAACAACACCCGCGGACGGCGCTCACTTTTTCTCGACTACGAAGCTTATGAAGAGATGGCTCTGAAACAGATGGAAGAGTTGGCCGCACAGTCTCTGACGCAATTCGAGGTGCGGGATGTGACCATCATTCATCGCCTGGGAAGGCTGGAAATCGGCGAAACCAGTGTGCTGATCGTGGTAGCGTCAGCGCATCGGGCAGCCGCATTTGAGGCCTGCCGGTGGCTTATCGATACGCTGAAACGTACTGTGCCTATCTGGAAAAAAGAGCATTTTGAAGACGGCGTGGTGTGGGCCGATGGCGAGCCGTTTCCGGCAGAGATTGCCAGGGGGGAAGGCACCCATTCGGGAAGGCCTGCATCTAAGTGACAAGGTTTCTGTGCGGTCAACTAGCCGTCGAGTTTGCGCAGGCAGCCCGTAAACTTCCGATGCGACATCTGATAGTTGTTTTCATGCTGACCTTTGCCGTTGCACAGGCTCAGGTGCCCAAACCACCGTGGGCTTCGGACGGTCCCAGCACAGCCAAAACTCCGCCCACCTTCGGCGCCAGCAAGCCCAAAGAAAAAGCCAAAGAGCCCGACGACACCAATACCACTATCAAAGTTGACGTAAAACTGGTGAACGTTTTCGTCACGGTGACCGACGATCACGGATCCCCGGTGGCGAATCTACAGAAAGAAAACTTCGCGCTGCTCGAGGATGGAAAAGCGCAGAAGATTTCGGTGTTCGATAAAGAATCGGCGTTGCCGCTTTCCATCGTGCTGGATATTGACACCAGCCTGAGCACGCGCAAAGACCTGCCGCTGGAATTGACTTCGGCACGCCGTTTTGTGCACGCCATTTTGCGGCCGGTGGACGCGATGTCGCTCTATGGCTTCAACGAGATTGTCACCGAGGTGGTGCCATTCACTTCCGATGCGAGAGGTGTCGACCGGGGAATCGATCGCATGCGTTTGGGCGCGGCCACGGCACTGTACGACGCGATCTATCTGGGATCGCATGCGCTGGTGCCGCGCGTGGGAAGAAAAGTAATGGTGATCATTACCGACGGCGGCGACACTGTAAGCAAGGTAGACTACAAGGAAGCGGTACGCGCGGCGCAGGAAGCGGAAGCCATCGTCTACAGTATTATTGTTGTTCCCATTGAAGCCAGCGCGGGACGGGACACTGGCGGCGAACATGCGCTGATCCAGATAGCCGAGGACACCGGCGGCAAATATTTTTATGCCACTTCGCTGTCAGAATTGGACGAAGCTTTTCAGAAAATAAGCGACGAACTGCGGACGCAATATTTGCTGGCCTATTATCCTTCGCAGCGGCTCTCAGATTCAGACTATCGCCGCATTCAAGTTTCCATTGATGGTTTGCCGGCTGGATCGGATTTTAAAGTCCGTCATCGAACTGGTTATTACACTTCCAAGTCGTATTGATTTTCTTGTGCGTATAACAGTGATCCACCGCGTCTTTGTTGAGTGTTATGTGTATCGTGTAAAGATTTGTGATTCCATATTCGACCAATCGAGAATCCAAGATTCAGAAGATTATTCGATTTAAAACGAATGCAATAACGCATTAAGGCGCGACAAGTAGTTGATAAAGTTCACGTAACTGATTTGTCGTCTGTTGGACTCTTGATTGCTCTGGCAATAGGTTAAAGAACAGGATTTAGGCTTAACAATTTTCGAAAGGCAGGTTCGACCATGTCCCCGAACGTAAGACTCCCCTACAACGGCGTGACCCGATTCATTCTGGCTGTTTTCACAATCACAGTTTTGCTGGCGTCTTGCGTCTCCCTCTATGCGCAGACGACCATCTCCACCGGCAGTATTCAAGGCACCATCACTGACGCCAGCGGGGCGGTGGTCAGCGGTGCTCAGGTGAAGATCATAAGCAAAGCCACGGCGAACGTGATCACGGTAAATACAACTTCGTCGGGCGCTTATACTTCTGGCGCGCTGACCCCAGGCCAGTACACGGTGTCCGTGGAAGCCCAGGGCTTCAAGACGACGAATTTGCCGGTGAATGTTCAGGTGGGTGTGACCTCGACCGGAAGCATCAAGCTTCAGATCGGACAGGCGAGCCAAGTTGTCGAGGTGCAAGCTTCCGAGTTACAGGTCAACACCGAACAGGCCATCATTGAAGGTGTGATCGGTACGGAACAAATTGAAAACCTGCCGGTCAACGGACGTAACTTCCTCGACCTGGCGCAACTGGAACCAGGCGTACAGATTCAGGATGGCGGCAACTTCGATCCCACCAAGAATGGTTTTTCTTCGATTTCCTTCGGCGGACGTTTCGGCCGCACCGCGCGTGTGGAAGTGGATGGCGTGGACATCAGCGATGAGACCGTAGGAACGGTGACGCAAAATATTCCGGAAGGCGCGATTCAGGAATTTCAACTACAGCAGTCCTCGCTGGATCTTTCGACGGAACTCACGTCGTCCGGGTCAGTGAACGTGACCACGAAATCCGGTACCAACGGTCTGCACGGCCAGGGATTCTACTATTTCCGCGATCAAAGCCTGGACGCTGATCTTCCGGGCGCTTCCAACAATTATTTCCAACGAAACCAGTACGGCGGCAGCGTGGGCGGCCCGATTATCAAAGACAAGTTGTTCTTTTTCCTGGACGCGGAAAGGACCAAGCAGGACCTGCTGGATCCGGTAATTCTCCCGAGTCCGTTCACCTCGAGCAACGGATCATTCAACTCGCCATTCCGGGAAACCGAAGGCATCGGACGAATCGATTGGCAGATCAACAACAATTACAAAGCGTTCTACCGTTTTTCCTTCGATCAAAACACCAGCGTTCTGCCCTTTATCCCGAATTCGTTTCAGCCTTTCGCCAACGTAACCCACACTCCGGATCATGTCGTAGGACTTGATTTCAATACCGGCAGTTACACGCACGCGATTCGTTTTGGTTACACAAAGTTTCGCAACGGCATCACCGACGCGGTAACAGGGACGAGCATATTTAATCCGGGCGGCGCGATCGAGTTGGCCATTGGCGGCGATCCGAATTGCCTGACCCCTGGGGCCGATTCATTTTGCTCCGGCCCGAATTTCCTGGCGCCGCAAACTACCTATCAAAGCGATCATCAATTCAAATACGACGGCAGTAAGGCATACAAATCCCACATTTTCCGTTATGGATTTGGAATCAACCACATTCTGGGCGGCGGATCGGCCGAATTTCTGGGGCTCGCGCCGGCAGTAAATGCGTTGACCCTCAGTCCTGGCGACGTTCTGCCGTGTGAGCCGAGTTGCCCATACCCCGGCGATGCCAGCAATCCGCTGAATTACCCGGTAACCAACGTCATCCTCGGAAACGGACAAGGATTTTCTTCCGAAAAGCCCCAGTTCGGACTTCCTGGCGGCGGTCTCGGTCCGGATAACCGGCTCTCCTGGTACATCGGAGATTCCTGGAAGGTACGACCTGGCCTCACTTTGACTTATGGATTGCGATACGTTCGCGATACGGGCCGCACGGACAGCGATCTGGCCGCGATCCCAGCACTAGATGCCTTCGGCCCAGGCCTGGGGGATCGAGTACATCAACCCAACAAAAATTTTGCCCCGCAGGTGGGTGTTGCGTGGGATCCTACTCGAGCCGGCAAGACAGTCTTCCGCGCTGGCGTTGGATTGTTCTACGAAAACTCAGTTTGGAACAATGATCTGTTTGATCGTCCGGCGCGTTTGACCTCCGGGCTTTTCCTGGCGCAAACCACAGCGTGTCAGGGCGGAGATGCGCCTGGGGGCGGCATTGTATTGCCTGGTCAGACAACATTGACGCCAGTGGCTTTCTGCGGGTCCCAAACCATTGGCCAAGCGGCCCCCGCTATCATCGCACTTCAAAATGCTTATCAACAGGCAACAGTGGCGGCCGGACCAGCGGTGAATGGAAGTTTCGCCGGTACAGCCGGTCTGTTGGCCGATGGAATCGATGTCACCGGAACCAACCTCTTCGCTCCGAACTACCAGACCCCGCGCTCGGTACAAATGAACTTTGGAGTGCAACACGAGATTCGCCGGGGAATGACATTCAGTGCCGACTATCTCCGCAATGTGTCCACGCACACCTTGCTCACCATCGATACCAATCATGTGGGGGCGGCGCGCTTTCTGAATATTCCTAATGCCCAGAACGCGATCACACTTACGCAAAACGATTGCGGCACGGCCACTATTGGTGCGGTTTGTAGTGGTGATCCGTCGGATGCAACCCATGGTGACGGTAGTTACGGCACTTCAAGCAATCCCATGCGCGCCGCGACGATCGTCGATTACGCGGGCAACGGGCTGGATTCTGGAAATCAATTGTGCGGTGGAGTCGTATGTTCCACGGCAGCGTTTCCTGGCGCCAATATTAACGTTGGGACCAACCAGATGCTCTTCCCGATTGGACGCTCCGTCTACAACGGCCTGCAACTTTCTTTGAAGCAAGATTCGAAGAATCCGTTCCGTGGCGTGAAGTATCTGAATCTCGAAGTTTCCTACTCGCTGTCGCGATACGATTCCACGGCGCGGGACAGTGACTTCATTAACTTTGCCACCGACAATGACAATCCCCTGAAATATATCGGCCCAAACGGTCTGGATCGTAGACATCAACTTTCGTTCGGTGGAACGGCTGACCTGCCAAAATCATTCAAGTGGAGTGTTATCGGTCATTTCTATAGCGCGCTTCCGGTGAATCTCACACTCAATCCCACGGGAACCGCCGGGGGAATTTTTGTGACCGACGTGACCGGTGATGGAACCGAAGGTTCCGAAGCGGCCAGCGGCGGCACCGGCGACCTTCTACCCGGAACCAACGTAGGTTCATTCGGACGGGGCATCAATGGCAGCAATATCAACAAAGCGATTTCAAACTACAACAGCAATTTCGCCGGCCAGCCAACTCCGGCCGGACAAGCACTGATCACTGCAGGCCTGTTCAATCTTGCGCAACTGCAAGCGCTGGGCGGCGTGCAACAGGCGATTCCGCTGGCTCCTCCGGGCGAAGCGAATATGGGCTGGCTCAAAGACTTCGACACCAGTTTTAGCTGGGTATACAAAATTAAAGAGCGTTACGAACTGGAGCCGAAGGTCACGTTCTTTAACGTATTTAACATTGCTAACTTTGATGGGCCGGCCAATCCGCTCGGTGGTGTGTTGAACGGTGCAATTGGATCCGTGAACGGCACCGCGGGCCGTCAGCCGGACAGCAACCGTCTCGGCCTCGGTTCGGGCGTATTTGCGGCCGGTGCGCCGCGCGTGGTCGAGTTCGAATTGAAGTTTAACTTCTAGGCAATCCGCTTGAGGTTGAGTTCAAGCCACCGGTTTCATCGCCGGTGGCTTTTTTACGACCGCTAAGGCGCCAATGCCGTCCGCAAGTGCTTGGATAGCTTTTCGATTCGCTTCAGTTTCTGGATGGTGTCTTTGGGCAACAATCCATGATTGACTTGATTGATGTCCGAAGGGATGGACCCTGACAGCTCCGAGAGTTCCCGGGCATCCCGCTCAAGTTGGATTGCCTCGGTGTGAACGCGTTGGGGCGGATGAGGCGTGTCGGTGGTGGATGAAGATTTATCCGCCGCTTCGGGAGGGGTTGGGAACCCACCCTTTCGGAGCTGCGGAAAACCGGATGGGTGGAAAACAACTACCGACAAGACCAGGAAAACAGAAACTCTCAACATAATCGCCCCTTGTTAATCGAGCATTCTGCGGATTTTAGCGTGGATTTCCATGTGGGAGCCAGTTTTCTCGCCAGTTCCTCCGGCCTCCCCGTGTAAAATGTGGTTTATGCCATTTCAAGGCCAGGGAACGCCAAATTCCGCGCGCAAAGGGAAGGCGCCGCCTCCGGACGAGACCTCCGAAGAGGCCGCTTATTTGAAATTGTTAGGCGAAAAGCAGAAGTCCGTGAGCATCAAGTTGTCGGATGGAGAAGTCGTTCACGGCTGGATCGAGTATTACGATCGCAACATGGTCCGCCTGACGCGAGAAACTGGACCGAATCTTTTTATCTTCAAGCACGAAATTATGTACATCTCGGAAGATGGGAAGCATAAGTAGGAATCTCTTGGCGGTTGGGTTTCAGGTTTCTGGTCTCAGGTCGTAGGTCTCAGACCCGAGACCCAAGACCAGAGACCACACCGCGAAAGTTAATTCCCCATGGCCCAAGACAAAGAATTTGTTCCCGCGATGACCGCGATTGCCCGCGAAGCCGGCGCGCTACTGATGGATTATTTTCGTCAGCATGTGAAGATCGAGTACAAGGGCGATGCCGACTTGGTCACTGTGGCGGACCGCAGCTCGGAAAAATTAATCCGCGAACGAATTCGCCAACATTTTCCTGGGCATGATGTTCTCGGTGAAGAAGAAGGGCTGGTTGATACCGGCAGCGACTATCGCTGGTATGTCGATCCACTCGATGGCACCACCAATTTCGCCCATGGCTTTCCTGTGTTTTGCGTTTCGCTGGCGCTTGAGTACAAAGGAAAACGCATCGCTGGAGTAGTTTACGATCCTACGCGCGACGAATTGTTTGCTGCTGAGCAGGGAAGCGGAGCTTTCCTGAATCAGGAGCGCATTCACGTTTCTAAAACTGCGAATCTGGTTGAATGTCTTGTCGCTACTGGATTTCCCAGCCACAAGCGGCACAAGAATCCAAATATTTTTTTCTACCATCACATCACTTTGCGCACCCACGGAGTGCGCCGCGCAGGTTCTGCGGCACTGGATTTATGCTACGTGGCCGCCGGCCGTCTGGACGGTTTCTGGGAATTCAATCTGAATTCCTGGGACACAGCCGCGGGCGTGCTGATCGTAGAAGAAGCTGGCGGCAGAGTAACGCGGTTCGATGGCAGTCCGTTTGAGATTAACAGCCGCGAAACGCTGGCT
>DATBAX010000069.1:0-3466 GCA_036271275.1 Terriglobales bacterium | reverse complement strand
CGTGCGGTCCTTCGCCGGTCGCGAGAATCGGTTCAGCCGGAGGTCTTGAAGCTGGGTGGGATCGAAATCGACGGATCTTCGATGATCCTAAAAGTTGATGGCCGCGCCGTGCCCACCACTACCCGTGAGTTTCGTCTGCTGGATTATATGGCGCGCCATACGGCCCGGGTCTTTACCCGCGATCAACTTCTGGATGCGGTCTGGTCGGAAGGATCTTTTGTTACGCCCCGGTCCGTGGACGTCTACATGCGCCGTCTGCGCGAGAAGATAGAGCCCGATCCAGATAATCCGATGTATTTGAAAACGGTTCGCGGAATCGGCTATCGATTTGACGCTCCGAAATAAAGACCGTATCTATATTCCGTATCTGTGCGGAAATTACCGCGCTAAGCGCACTTGACCCTGGTAGAGCTTTCGTCGGTGTTCGTGGGATTCAGGACACCCTCAGTAGTGATTCGCCTGACCTTGCAGATTTCCTTCGCAATTTTTTCCATGGCTTCATTGGCTCCCACCGGTTCGTCGGCCGCAATTGCAGAACTGGCAGCGAGAGTGAACAGCAGGGCGTCTTCCTGCCTATCGAAATAAAGAACGACTTGACTTGCGCCCATATGACGGACCTCCCCGTGGGTATGAAGAAATCATAGGCTGATCCGGCGAAAGAAGATCGGTACTCTTTTGGTGCGTGGGGACGCGGAAGGGCAAGGCGATGGGTTTTTGGCAAAAATAGAACCGGGGCCTTTGAGGGCCCCGGTTGTTTTGGGAGGAATTTTCAGTGACAGACTGTAATAGTAGATTGGTTAGTTTGCCAGCGGACGACGGAACTTGCCGAACAGTCCCGCGCCGATGGTCGCAAACGCCATTCCGCATAACAGCAAAGATCCCGGCTCTGGAGCGGAATAACTTGGATTGTATCCAATGTATTCCTGGGGCTCACCACCGCTCCAACTGACGGGTGTGTAGAGCACAAACCCGTTAAATGCGCTGTCCGGATCGGTCATCGCCGCATTCAAATACTGGGCGTCGATTGCTGCCGCGCCACTCGAGGCAAAGAATGAGTTGCTTTGTGCATTTGAAGAGAACAGCCCCCAAATTGCCCAGTTTCCCGCAGTGGCGTCAATGTTGCCCGAAAGGATGCCCTGGAAAATCAGTCCCGCCTCTTTATAGTTGGTGAGTTGACTTCCCCAGAGTCCGTTGCCGCCCAACAGACTGGATTCATTTGCGGTCCAGGTTTCGCCGGCCACGACCTCATTGTCGAAAGCGTCGCAGATGAGGGAGGTGGAGGCGCCTCCGTTAATTGAGAAGTTGTAAGGATAGGTATAGACCCCGCCGCCGTTGTTGCCGCCGGGCCCAATGAATGCCATCGACACGGTCGAGTCGGCGAAGGCTGCGCCTGTCAGCAAGAAAGCTGCGATGATCAAGGTAACTAAGCGTGTGCGTCGAAGTAACATGTGTTCCTCCCAGTTGTGTAATGCTTTTCTAGCCCGAAATCTTGAGCATTGCTGCCACTCGACTTGATTAATGCAGTCGGATGGCCAATGGGGAATTCACGCAAACACTGGACTTGTGCGACCTGGTTGAGTGTGAAGTGAAATAATTTGCCCACTCCAAAAGGGAAAGTACGGCTCTCGTGTAAGGCAAACGTAATGGCCCGTCAGTAACCTGTGGTAACCACGGAAACTCCCGCTGGCGAAGGTGCTACATTTAAAAGAAGCCCATGTCTGCCCCTGAATCCCGCTTCGTCAAGGCCTGCCGATCACTGCCGGTGGATCGCACACCCGTCTGGTTTATGCGCCAGGCCGGCCGCTATATGCCGGAATATCGCGCCGTTCGCAAGCAATATTCCCTGATCGAGATCTGCAAAAAGCCGGAAATTGCGGCGGACGTAACCATCACCGCCGCGGAAGCCTTAGGAGTGGATGCCGCGATCATTTTTGCCGATCTGCTGCTCCCCCTGGAGGTGATGGGCTTACCCTTTCACTTTTCTCCCGGAGAAGGTCCGGTGATCGAAAAGCCGATTCGCGAGAAAGAAGACATCGCGCGTTTGCGCACCGATCGCGCCGCCGATCTGGGATATGTTTCAGAATCCATTCGGCTGGTCTGCAAACATTTCGGTTCGCGACTCCCGGTCATCGGTTTCTGTGGTGCGCCTTTTACCCTGGCCAGCTACATGATCGAAGGTGGAAGCTCGAGAAACTATCTTCATGCCAAGAAGATGATGTATTCGTCGCCTGCGGCATGGGACGAATTGCTTGGCAAACTGGTTGCTGTCGTTTCCGAATACGCCGCCGAGCAAGTTCGCGCAGGAGCGGACGTACTTCAGATCTTCGATAGTTGGGTTGGGTGTCTCAGCGTTGAGGACTATCGCCGCTACGTGCTGCCCCGGACGACCGAGTTGGTAAAGTTGCTGCAAAAAACGGGCGTGACCATTATTTATTTCGGAACAGACAGCGCAACGCTTCTTCCTTCGATGCGGGAGACGAATGCTGAAGTCATTGGGCTTGACTGGCGTATCCCGCTGGATGAAGGTTGGCACAGCCTCGGTCAGGATCGCGCGGTGCAGGGAAATCTGGATCCGGTTCTGCTTTTCGCGGAGTGGAAAGAATTGAAATTGCGCGCAGAAAACATTTTGCATTTAGCAGGAGGACGCCCCGGACATATCTTCAACCTGGGTCATGGCATCCTGCCGGAAACGCCGGTGGAGAACGTGAAAGCCCTGGCAAAATTTGTTCAGGAATACTCGGCGAAGAACGCGGCCGAATAGGAATTCGCATTGACGGCTTCAGAAAAATCCGCAGTACTGTTGCTGGCGCATGGCAGCCCGGTTTCGGTGAATGACATTCCTGAATTCCTGCTGCACGTCACCGGCGGGCGGCAACTTCCGCCCGAAGTGATCGAAGAAGTGAAACATCGCTACGGACTTATCGGTGCGTCTCCTCTCACTTGCTGGACTCTCGAGCAACGCGATCTTGTTGCTCGCGAATTGGGATTGCCGGTTTATGTGGGCATGCGGAACTGGAATCCATTCATCGATCAGGCCGTGAAAGAAATGATTTCGGATGGCATCCAGCACGTGGTTGCAATTTGCCTGGCGCCGCAGAATTCGCGCACCAGCGTGGGACTCTATCGCGCAGCGCTTAATAAAAACAATGTGCCGTTCACAATTGATTTCGTCGAATCCTGGCACGATCATCCGCTGCTCATCAAGGCATTTGCGGAAAAGCTGCGAAGTGGTTGGGACAATGCCTGTGAGGAAGCCGGCGCGAGACTTCCGGTGATCTTCACCGCGCACAGCGTCCCTCAGCGTACTATCACTGACGGCGATTCCTACGAAAGCCAGTCCAAGGAAACGGCGGCTCTGGTGGCGCGGGAAGTATCGCTCGGATCGGAAGATTGGACGTTTGCATTTCAGAGCCAGGGCATGTCCGGTGGCGCATGGCTCGGACCCACGGTGGAAGCGACTATTCTT
>DATBAX010000068.1:0-8005 GCA_036271275.1 Terriglobales bacterium | reverse complement strand
TTTCTTGGTCCAGTCGGCCCAGTAGTGCGCCATCTCTTCAGGGGTGCGGACGGAGTTGTCGGATTTCTTGAAAATGTATTTGCCGTCTTTGAAAAACTCGCTGGCGGCAGGATCGAGCGCGATGGAGATTTGTTCTCCCGGTTTGTAACCCGCCTGCATTATGGCTTCCAGAACCACTTCAATCGCTTCGACGTTCGATTTTACCGACGGAGCGAATCCGCCTTCGTCGCCGACTGCGGTGTTGTAACCGCGCTTCTTCAGGACGCCCTTCAGCGTGTGAAAAACTTCCACGCCCCAGCGCAGAGCTTCCGAAAAAGATTCCGCGCCGATGGGCATGACCATGAATTCCTGGAAGTCGACGTTGCTGTCGGCGTGGGCGCCGCCGTTGAGAATGTTCATCATCGGCGTGGGAAGGACGTTTGCGCCAGCGCCTCCGAGGTAGCGATAGAGCGGCACGGCATAAGATTCGGCGGCAGCACGTGCGGCGGCCATGGACACGGCGAGGATGGCGTTCGCGCCGAGGCGTCCTTTGTTTTCGGTACCGTCGAGGTCGATCATGATTTTGTCGAGGCCGCGCTGATCGGTGACATCGTATTCATCGAGAGCTTCGGCGATTTCGCCGTTTACATTTTCGACAGCTTTGAGAACGCCCTTGCCAACGTAGCGTTTTTTATCTCCGTCGCGGAGCTCGACAGCTTCATGTTCGCCGGTAGATGCGCCGCTGGGGACGATGGCGCGTCCCATGATTCCGTCGGCGAGGGTGACTTCAGCTTCCACGGTGGGATTGCCGCGGGAATCCAGGACTTCGCGGGCAAAGACGTCGATAATATTCATTTTCTGTAAGCTCTTTTCGTTGAGATTTATGAGTTCAGTTTTACATCAATATCCGTGTGCCTTCAATTCGTCCTCGCTGAGCACTTGCAGTTCGACCCAGCCTTCAACGGGAAGAGCGTCCATGGGCAGGCGATTTTCCCAGAGGCTGAAGCGGAGACGGAGTTTGGTGGTAGCTGCATCGGCCCGCGCATTGGGTGAAGTCGGAGGCGTAGTAAGAAGCAAAGTCAGTGGCAATTTGAATTCGAAGCTGCGCGCCAAGATCATTGCGACATCGCTTTGTTGTTGCGATGAATTTACAATTTGCGCATCTTCGTCGGGGACACGCACGTTCCAGGCATAAACTGCGCTGCTTCGAATGGCCGCTTCCAGGCGCAGAACTCGACGGGGACGCGGCTCGTCTTTGGCCCATGATTCGAGGTTGACTACCAATTCGCAATCGGTGTCGGGAATTTTGCCGGCAAAGTCGAGGCGGCCGTAGATATTGGAAGCGTCAATGCCCGCGTAAACTGCGTCGAGCAGAAATGTTTTTCCGTGCATGGCACCGGCGCGACGGTCGGCGACATAGTGGGCTGCGCCCATCCATTCGAAATATCTGACCTGATCGCCGGTGATGCCGGGATGAATGTACGCAGTTTGCGGCGTGAAAGCTGGTTGAATGCTCGCGCCGGTGATGGGCTGCGAGAGATAATCGGGCGGCGATGCTCCCAACGCCTGATACACGTTCGACAAATGCTTGCGATAGAGTTCGTCGAATTCGCGATCGTTGGCGGAGTGGTGTTCGGGGCCGTACCACCAATTCCAGTCGCTGCCTTCAGCGATCAACAGCTCTTCATAAGCCAGCTTGCGTTGTTCGTCGCTGCTCTGCGGAGAGACTTGTGTATAGAAATCTCGGGCGGCCGAAAGATAATCCCACGAGCGATTATCTTCCGGGGCGCCGATCCAGACGTTGAAGTTGGCGTTGATCCAGGAGCCGGGAACTAGAGATGTCAATTGCGCCGGAGTTTTGTGGCGTTCAATGGCTTCTGAAACAGTGACAGCTTCGATTCCGGAATCTTGTTGCAAGCCGTCGTAAAACCGGCGCAGGAATTCGCGGCCGGATTGCGGAAAATATTCCCAGGCATTTTCGCCGTCGAGAATGACCGATAGGACGGCGTCACGGCCGGAATCGAGTACCGGCTGCGCCGCACGCTTGATGCTATAGATCAGATGGCTCGCGGCTTCGTGGGCAGGGACGTTCGAGTACACAAAGCCGACAAGGTCTGAAATGGTATGGTCGCGGAAAACCAGGTCCATTTCCGTGTCGTCTTTTTGGTAGTGATGGATGTTGTAGAGCTTTTCTGCCGCGCTACCCGGCAAGCGGCCTTCGCCATCGCGGCCGAATGAGACATTGATGGTTCGTCCGAGGACGCCTTCGTCGGTGGCCATCCACTTCACACCCAGACTGTGACCGATGGAAAATACTTCTTCGGAAACGCTGCCTTCCGATGGCCACACGCCTTTGGGACGAACTCCGAATACTTTTTCGTGGAGATCGAGACCGCGAACGAGTTGTTCGCGGGCATCTTCGGGATGGCGGAAGCGTTCTTGAGGCAGCGGCAACCCCTGTGTGGAAGCCGCACCCATGTTGGTGTCGCAGAGCAACGGAAGAATCGGATGATAAAACGCTGACGTCGAAATTTCGATCAGACCTTTTTTTGCGGCCTCGGCGTGCGCGGGCAATGTCTTGCCAATCAACTCACGTTCACGCGTGATCACGAACTGCTGGTCGTCTAACGAGAAGCCACTTCCCTTTTGGATTAAAGTCGCGACGTCTTTGTCTTCGAGAAAGAATTCATCGAACCAGGCGATCTGCGAGAGTACTTGCAGATCGGTAAAATCCTGCGTGGAAAAGAACTTTTCAGCGCGCTCGGGAGTTGCGCCATTGCTGCGATATCGATCGAACAATTCGCGGTAACGAGGATAACGTCCGATGAGATGGGTTTCGTTCGCCTGAAACAAATAGCGGAGCGCGAATTGACGTTCCTGTGGAGTGAGATCTTTCGCCGGCTTGGTTGCTACTTGTAGAAAAGGATCGCGGGCTGTGCCGTCGACATAATCCTGAATTTGCGTCATCAACGACGGGACGAGGTTAAATGTCTGGTGGACCTTGGGGAATTCGTCCAGCAACTTCACCATACCGTAATAATCTTTGAGCGCATGCATGCGCACCCACGGCAGGCGATATTCGCCCGTGACCAGGTCTTTATAGAAGGGCTGATGCTGGTGCCACAGAACTATTACGCGTAAAACAGGCATTGAACGTGTGTTTTCCGAGTCCCTAGCGGTGGAAGCAGTTTAACACGGCCCCATTGCCTTCCGGAGTGTGCGCCCTTTGTGTGCGAAGGGCGTATGCAATTTTGCCGGCTCAGTTTAAAGGAAATGCATAGGTCCTTCGTTGGGAGTCCTCGGCTTCGCCAAGGACTCCGCTGCCTCAGGATGACATGGGTATTTCTATGATTTCATCCGGCGGCTTGCTTTTGCTGTTTCGCTTCCCATCGCACCAGCGCCGACACCAGCTTTATGTCCTCATAAGTAATTTCTGGTGACACTGCGTCTTTAATCGGTCGCAGCGCGCTGGTTCCGAGGCGTTCGCAGGCCGATTTGATTTCCTGTAGTTTCGCGGAATCGACCCAGGCGTCTTTAAATTCGAGATCGCCAGATTGGATCAGTTCAGCCACCGAAGTGATGATGGTGGAAACTTGCCTTCCGCGAATGGCTGCGATCTCCGCAAAGGTCTGGCCATCGTCGAGCAATTGTTTTGTGGCTGCGGCAGGACGAGAGATTTGAACGGCTGGAGCCGTGGCCCGCGCGCCCTCGTTGTATCGGGCAAGCGCGGCGAAGAGTTGCGGGCCGTACATTTCGGCTTTGCGCTGGCCGAAGCCGGTGATCTGCAAAAGTTTTGGGATCGAGCTTGGCCGCTTCTGGCACACTTCATCGAGTGTGGAATCGTGCATGACGACAAATGCCGGAGTGCCTTGCTCGCGAGCCGTGTCGCGGCGCCACTGACGCAAGTATTCTCTGAGGTCTTCATCCACATCGGCCCTGGGCATCGCACGGACTTTCGTAGCGATGGGCTGCAAGGTCTCCGACAATCCCGCTGGCGATCCCGCACAAACATCACAGACGCCGCAGGTTTCCCACTTAGGTTTCTCGCCGAAGTGTTCGCAGATTTGCCGCTGACGGCACGTTTTCGAATCCACGAAATCACGGATGATGTGATAGCGCTGCCAGGCGCGGTCACGTTCTTGCGCGTCAATCATCTCCTTCATGAAATGTGCGAGTAACGCAGCGTCGCGTTTTTGCCAGAGCAGGATGCAGTCGGCCGGCAGGCCATCGCGTCCAGCACGTCCAGCCTCCTGGTAATACTGTTCGATCGATTTCGGAAGCGACATGTGAATGACCGCCCTCACCGTCGCTTTGTTAATCCCCAGGCCGAAGGCAATCGTTCCCACCAGAACGCGGACTTCGTCAGACATCCAGGCTTCCTGATTTCGCTTGCGAAGCGAGGACTCCATCTTTCCGTGATAAGCGGTCGCAGCAACACCGTTTTCTTCGAGAAAATCCACGGTGCCTTCCACCCGCGCGATCGTTGGCTCGTAAATAATGATGTTGCCCTCAGGATAATTTCGCAGCAGAGACAACAACAGCGTGGACATCGCCAGGCCTTTGCATTCCTTCACCGCATATCGCAGGTTGGGACGATGAAAGCTGGCAATATATTTGTGCGGGGCTCGCAGTTGAAGCTGATGAAGAATGTCATGCCGCACCCGTTGGGTCGCGCTCGCGGTGAATGCCGCAATGTGCGCCTGCGGAAAATGCGCACGCAGACGGCTTAGCTGCCGGTAATCAGGACGGAATTCGTGTCCCCATTCAGAGATGCAGTGAGCTTCGTCGATCGCAAAAAAAGAAATGGGGACGTTGCGCAGCCACTCAATAGTGTCCTCGCGAGCCAGCCGCTCCGGGGAAAGATATAAAAGCCGATACTCGCCAGCCCGCGCCTTCACCAGGATGCGCGACTGTTCGCTGCCCGACATCGAACTGTTCAACACCGCCGCCGGAATTCCCATCTGCGCCAGTTGCGCAGCTTGGTCGTGCATGAGAGCGATCAACGGCGAAATCACCACCGTAGTTTTTCCGGACACCACCGCCGGCAACTGGTAGCACAGCGACTTCCCACCACCTGTCGGCATGATCACGCAGGTATCGTGTCCGCCCACCAGGCTGCGGACAATGTTCTCCTGAAGCGGGCGGAACGAGTTGTATCCCCAATATTGATGGAGCGGCGAGAGGAGATCGACTTCGGACATGCTCAATCAGTATAGGCGACAAGTCGAATCTTTGAGCGAAGGAATTACGAAGATGATCCATCCTAGGAAATGTTCTAGCCGGGAGATTCCTCTTGGGCTGAAGTGCATTCGGAATGACAAGTTCTTCCGTGGCCGCTCTTTCGAGAGCACGCATCTTCTCCTTTGTCATTCCGCAGCGACATCGGAGCGGAGGAATCTGGTTTGGTTTGTGTTCGCGCGTCCGATCAGATGTACACAGGAAAACATCGTCGCGACCATCTGCAACGAAAACCCTGAACAATAACAACTGCTATTTGTCGCGGTTGTATAGCTCGTTCACGGCAGGAATGAGCAACAAAGTATTTCAACACCGCAGACGCCTCTTAGCAGATGTCTACGGTTTAGCGTATGTATTCTTCAAACGCTTTCTAGTTAACGTAGATTCTTGTCGGAATCGATAAGCGACCTCGCGAAAAGTTCAGCAAACTTTCAATCTCCAAAATTGGCAAGCGTGTTGCATCAGTCTAGGTGCACTTCCCAACCGATTGGAGAATTCCATGCACAAGAAATTCCGCTGCGCTCAACATTTTATTGTTTCGCTAGTTATGTTAATCGCCGCAACTGGCTTGGCCTTCGGCCAGGGCATCGTTACCGGATCGATCTCCGGGACCATTTCGGATCCGCAAGGCGCGATCGTGGTCGGAGCGAATGTGCGGGCCACACAAATAGAAACCAATCGCGTGTTCACCACCATCAGTTCCAATGCTGGCGTAGTGCAGCTTCCTTCGCTGCCACCCGGCACATATTCGGTGATCATTGAGGCCCAGGGATTCTCCTCCTACAAACTGCAGAACGTTCTAGTGGAAGTGGGCAAGGACACGACGTTGGGCGCGGTCGGTCTCAAGCTCGGCAGCTCCGCGGAGACGGTGACCGTGGAAGGCACCTCCCCATTGGTTGAGAACACTACCGACCAGCTGTCCGAGACTTTCGATACCAAACAAGTCGCCAGCATTCCGTTGGGCAACACCTATGATTCTTTTGTTTTGTTCTCGCCTGGCGTGTCCACGGCCGGAAGCGGCGCGTTCAGCAACAACAATGGAGCAGAGCTATCGATCAATGGCCAGCGTGCACGCTCGAACAACTATCAACTGGATGGTCAAAATAATAACGACAACACTATTGGTGGACCGTCAATTTTTTTCGGCAACCAGGATGCCATTGCTGAATTGCAGGTAGTCACAAACTATGACGCTGAGTACGGACGCAACATGGGCGGTGTCATCAACTACATCACCAAGGGCGGAACGAATGCTTTTCACGGAACGGGTTTCGAATTCTGGCAGGGCGACCATTTCGATTCCCTGCAAAATCAGGAAAAATCGCCGCTCTTGATTAGCGGACCTCCACAGATTCCGTTTTTCGTCCAAAATCAATTTGGTGGCACCGTTGGGGGGCCGATCAAACGGGACAAGATCTGGTTCTTTGGATCCAGTAACTTTCAACGAATACGCACTTCGGGCTCTCCTTTTTCCTCGACTGCCTCGCTTACTCCGGACGCGGCAGGACTTCAGCAGCTGGAAGCCGCTTTCCCTGACAGTCCGGGCGTCACGTTGCTGTCTCAGTTCGGCCCCGCGACCGTGAAGTTGGGAAATCCAACGTTCACCAATATTCAAAATGTCACGGTCAATGACACTGCCACCGGGACTTCCGCGCCGATTGAAATGGGCACCATCACCCGGTTCCTCTCGCAGCCTGCCAATGACTATGAAGCTACGGGGCGGGTCGACGTCCAACTCACCAGCAAAGACCGCTTATTCGGCCGGTACCTTTTCCAACAAACCATTACGTCGAACGAAGCCTTCTTCGGTCCCGCACCTTCCGCCGCCGGCCTGGTCGTGAACGTCCCCGGACGCAACCAGCAAATTGGGCTGGATTTGACGCACAGCTTCAGCAATGAATTCCTGAACCAATTACGTTTCAGCTATTCGCGTTCTACCTCGGGATTTGAGGGCGGCGGATATCCGACCTGCGTTCTGGCGACTCTTTCCTCGTGTCCGCCGCAGATCACCATTAACGATCCCACGGCCCTTAGCTTTGGGCAAAGTGTTGTCTTCCCACAGGGCCGCATCATCAACGACTACCAGGTGCAGGACAACGCTTCCATGGTGCATGGCAAGCACGTCATGAAGTGGGGCGGTGAATTCGACAGGCAGCGCTCTCCCAACTATGGTCTGTTCAATGTCAACACTGCTTTCGAATTCGCAACCTTCAATGATCTCGTTTCGAATACCCCGGTTCCTTCCCAAACCGTGGTAGCGTTCGGGCAGCCCGTCCTGCGCTTTAAAGAGAGCGATGTTTCTTTGTATTTTCAAGACGATTGGAGAGTGAAGGAAAACCTGACCGTGAATTTGGGATTACGCTGGGAATTTTATCCGCAAGCCAGTAATTTACTGCACGATTTGAGTGTCGCTCAGCAAAGCGGTCCCAATCCCTTCTGGGATACGTCCCTGCCGCTAAGCCAGACGACGATACCGAAACTACCCAACCGTTACCACAACTTTGGTCCGGTGTTGGGATTTGCCTGGACGCCGCGCATTTTTCAGAGCCTGCTCGGCAATGACAAAACAGTAATCCGCGGCGGCTTCCGCATCGCTTATGATTTTGCCTATTACAACCTGGCGGGCAATGTGGCGGCGAGCGCGCCATTCACCAACCTCGCGTCGCTAAATGTTGGCTTGCCCAATATTGCCAGCCTCACGGGAGGCAACATTGCGGCCGCCCTGTTTGCTGATCTACCACCGGCGGAAAATCCCGGAATCGCCAATGAACTTCAGCTCGGCGACAAT
>DATBAX010000067.1:0-7921 GCA_036271275.1 Terriglobales bacterium | reverse complement strand
TAGCGAGAGTGATCGCCGCCGACTGGTCAGCCAAATCCCGCTAATCGCATTCCGGCCACGATCCTGACCTGATGATGTGGTCACAAATCTCAGTCCCCGGGTTGGTGCCCGTGGGCGTAGTGCGCGCGTCCTAATTTTCCTACGACTGTTACGTACAGGATGGAAAGAGTTCATCTACGGCTGCGACTTGATGGCATAAAGGGGCTGGTCGCTGTACCGTCGAACTACGCGTTTTAGAGGAGTTTAACAAAATTGACGGGGGAAAAATGAAGCATCTATTGACTCTAAGTATAATCGTGGTGGTTTTCGCCAGCTTAAGCTGGGCCGCCGATGACAAAAATGAATCTAGCATAGACAAGCGGATAGCGACTTCTGGCAACGTGCTATCCGAAATTATGGCGACCCCTGATCACGCAGTTCCGGACAAGATTCTGGACCACGCCAAGTGCATCGCCGTGGTGCCTTCGCTCGTTAAGATTGCCATTGGGTTCGGTGGCCAGCACGGGCACGGTGTGGCATCCTGCCGCACCGAAAACGGATGGAGTGCGCCGCTTCCGATTGATATAACCGGCGGAAGTTGGGGGCTTCAGCTCGGTGGCGAGGCTACGGATTTGGTGATGGTATTTCTGGGCGACAGAGGAGTGGATCACCTGGTTTCCGACCACTTCAAAGTCGGTGGAGACGCGTCGGCTTCCGCAGGTCCGGTCGGACGGAATGCTGCTGCCGGTACCGACATTGAGATGAAAGACAAAATCCTGACTTACTCGCGGTCCCGCGGGCTCTTCGCCGGCGTGGATCTGTCTGGCACCGTCGTTAAGCAAGACAAAGATGAAACAAGGCTCCTGTTTGGCCACATGGTTCAACCGGAGGCTATTTTGACCGGAAAGGTGGCCCCGCCAGCAACGAGCCAGCCTTTTCTGTCCCAGCTAAGAAAAATCTCGGAGGAAGCCCACGGGAGAGCGACGGCAACAAATACAAGCGCAGCCTCCAACTAATCGGAGCGGGAATCAGGCGGCGCATGGACAGCTGGGATCCGGCAATCGAGCTACCTCGCGTGGACTGAGCATTTGTTATGGTTCGACGAAGAGCGCCGAGCTAGACCGGAATCTGCCTCGGCGCATACCAATATTTGGCCGAATGTCCCGTTTCCGCGGAGCTGTGAACATGAACGAAAAAAGAAGAGTCTCGAAACAGGACTCAGGCCGCGAGTTGGCGTCCTCCAGTGCAACGGCCGCACTGGTGGGCGCTGCCGCTGGATTGGCAGGCGGCTGCGCAATGTCACTGTTTAGCTGGCTTTGGGCCAAGCTCTCGGCGTCGCCATCGGAACCTCTTTCCTACGGTTCGGAAGAATGGGACACTGCCAGCAAAGTTGCCAAAACCTGTGCTAAGCGAATCTCCGGCAGGAATCTATCGCTCGGAGAAACGAAAACCGCAGCAGCGGTAGTCCACTATGCGATTGCCGGCGCGACGGGTGTTTTATATGCAATGGCTTTACAAACTGGGATGTTCAAGCCGCGATGGTCCGGAGCTTTTTTCGGAGTAGGAATGTGGCTCGTGGGAAATGAATTGCTTCTGCCTGCGCTCGGAGTAATCAAACGCAAAGATTACGACACTACCCAGCGTGCCAACGCGTTGGGAGAGCATCTGGCGTTTGGACTCACAGCCAACCTGATTTGCCGCCAGCTTCTTCCCGGCCCGGCAAAGACGGAATAATTTGCTCAGGCTGGGCGCCCCAGGATTCGGATCGCAGTTCCCTTCCGAGTGCGATAGACGTTCCACGAGCGATACGCGAGATAACATGCTCCGCTGGCGATGATTCCTCCTGTGGCCGCAGCGATCCATGTCCGATTCAGCGAGGCCCACAGCTCATAACTTCTTGTGTGCGCCCTGCTGTCGAAAGTGCCATGGGCGCCGTGATCTCCTGGGACCGGCAACCACAGATTGTTTGGACGATTTCGATCTTCCGGCTCATTCGTCTGCTGCGAATCGTAGCCGGTCTCTCCCAAGTATCGATCCAGCAGGCCCGGCGCTACCTTATTCCCAATGATCGCTTCGACAGTCGGCATCCCGACGTAAACCTCTCTACGATCGTGATGGGCCGCCCAGTAGACTGCCCTTGCGCCGACTTCCGGCTGAAAGATCGGGGGCACCGGCTGCGCTTTATGCTTCAATCGACTCTTTACCCAACTGAATTGGGTGGTATTTAGGGCCGGCATCTGCACCATCGTGATCCGCACGTTGCTGTGGTCGTGGATCAGTTCGCAACGCAGCGAATCGGTGAATCCAGCGATAGCGTGCTTGGCTGCGCAATATGCGGATTGCAAGGGGATGCTGCGATAAGCCAGTGCCGAGCCGATTTGTACGATCATGCCCTTGTTCCGCGGCAGCATCCTTTTCAGCGCGCACAGCGTGCCATACACCACGCCCAGGTAAGTCACTTCGGTGACCCGCTTATACTCTTTCGGTTCCATTTTCTTGACCGGGGAGAAAACCGAAGCCATCGCATTGTTTATCCAGACATCGATCGGGCCGAATTCTTGCTCCACAGCCGCGGCTGCATTTTCCATGGCATCGGCGTCGGCAACGTCGGTCGGCAGGACTAGCGCTTTGCCACCTGCGGCTTCAATCTCGCGTTTCGCGCTTTCGAGCCCTTGAACTCCGCGGGCCAGCAAACCCACCCTTGCTCCGTTGCTTCCGAAATGGCGGGCGATCGCGCGTCCTAGACCTGCAGAAGCGCCAGTAACTATCACGACTTCATTTTTCACGATTTCTCCTTGAATTAATGCTCCATTCTCCCAACGGGCTTTATGTAAGAGGCGTTGCCAATTCCGGCCAGCGAACGTCGACGTTCGGTCTGCCATCCACTTTCTACCCTTTTAGTTCCCGTTGGATGCCGCAGCCGGGCGAAGCGTTAGCCCTTGCTTTTGCCGGTTGTTGAGCTGGTTCAAGCGAATGGAGGTTCCTGCCTTGAGACTAAGAGCCGCGTTGATCAACCCGATGTGAGAGAAAGCCTGCGGAAAATTGCCGACCAACCCCTGCTTGGGGTCGTGCTCTTCGGAGAGCAATCCAACCTGATTTCGAATCGACAGCAGCCTCACGAAATGCTTGTGGGCCTCCTTAAACCTTCCTTGCAGGATGTAAACGTCAATCAACCAGAAATTACAGACGAGAAATGCTCCTTCCCCAGCCGGTAATCCATCTTTCACCTGGGCGGTGTCATATCTCAGCAAGAAGCCATCACGCATCAGGTGCTTTTCGATGGCGCTGATGGTTCCGGCAATACGTTCGTCATCTATCGGAAGGAAGCCCACAATGGGCAAAAGCAACAAACTGGCGTCCAGATGCCTCTGACCGTAGACCTGAGTAAAGCATTTCATCCCTTTATGAAAACCTTTGGCGCAGATATCTGCATGAATACGTTTCTGCAGTTTGCGCCAGCGGTCCACCGGGCCCTTGATTCCGAATTCATTCGCCATGCGAATGCCGCGGTCGAACGCGACCCATGCCATGACTTTGGATTGGGTGAATTGCTGCCTTCCACTGCGAAATTCCCATAGGCCCTCGTCGGGTTCGCTCCAGATCTCTTCCAGGTGCTTGAGCAACGGCACTTCCAGCGCCTCTCCGCTCTTGTCCTTATGTGGATACAACCCATCGCGGCGTGCCCGATACAAGGAATCGAGCACTTCGCCGTAGGTGTCGAGTTGGAGTTGGGAGGATGCCTTATTGCCGATGCGTACAGGCTTTGAACCGGTATAGCCCGGAAGCCAGTCTGCGATCCACTCGCTATGTTCTTGCTTGCCGGTAATTCCATACATGATCTTAAGTTGACTCGGGTCTCCTTCGATCCCACGGCTCAACCAATCCAACCAGGCTCGGGCCTCCTTGGTGAAGCCGCACTCGATCAAGCCCTGCAGGCTGAATGTCGTGTCACGCAACCAGCAAAAGCGATAGTCCCAGTTCCGGACACCTCCGACTTTCTCCGGAAGGGATGTCGTGGGCGCAGCGCAGAAAGCTCCCGATGGCGCATAGGTGAGGGCTTTTAGCGTGATGAGCGAACGCTCGACTGGTTCCCGATATGGACCGCGGTATTGACTCTGCGAAATCCAATTGCTCCAAAAATGCGCAGTTTTGTGCTGTGCGGTCTTCGGAGAAACTGCCGGCGGCTCTTTGTCGGTATAGAAGTCGCTGTATTGCAGCGTGAAATAATAGGTCTCGGCCTCCTTTACTAGCCATTCAGCCTCCAGACTGTTTTTGTCGCTCTCCATCGGAGCATTGCTGCGCATCGTAAGACGATGCGGTCCGCACACTATGCTCCAACCACTTTTCCGATTGCCTTCTATTCGCGACTTTCTGGAACCAAAGTCAAACCGGGGCGAAAAGAAAGTGCGAACCAAGCCTTCCCCTGCTATCCCGCGAACGATGCGCACGACACAAGAGTACTTGTGCCGGATCGTCATGAAATCAGTAACGGACACAACGCTTCCGGAATGAAGACTGTAAGTAGTTTCAAGAATCAATGTGCGGGGAAGGTAACGGAGCTTTACCCGGGAAGGCTCTTTTGGTGAGAGAGACCACTCGCCATTGCCTTTCGTTCCTAGCAGGCTGGCGAAGCAAGCCTCGGAATCGAAATTAGGCCAGCAAAGCCACATCAGGGAGCCGCGTTTGCCGATCAACGCGGCGGTATGCAAGTCGCCGATAAGGCCGCCGTGTTTGATGTCGGATCTCGTACTCACCCGGGAATCGCAAGAATTTCTCGAATTAGGAGTCGTGACTGGAAAGACCTTTGCGCAGCAGCCAAACGGCTGAAGCAGTCAACGCATCGCACGAAACCATCACCTTATTTTATACAGCGCAGCCGGGCGGGCGTCGAATATCGTTCACATGTCGCACGCGGCAAAGATAATTGAATCCCTGAGCGTTCAAAAAACTGGGTCTCACAACCTATTGTGAGCGGGCTGAATCGTAGTAACGCGTAGTTGGATGAACGTGCCTTAAGGTGATGACCATTGCTAAAGAAAGACTTGATTTAGGAAATCAGAACGCTGTTCGCCACGAGGCAGATGTTGACGCGCCGGAAATGCTCCACATTGCATTCGAGATCGAAGCGGACCCACTGCGGCAGCTTTAGCGAGACAACGAGCACCAATGATTGATGCCGAGCGAAAGAAACGGGTGGTAGAAGTAATGAGACAGCTTCACTTCGATGCCTTTATTTGCGGTTCGGCAAGTGACATTCTTCTACTGACTGGATATTGGCCAGTGATGGGAACCAGTGTTGCCGTTTTTACCATGGATGGCGACGTTCATGTGGTAATACCCGAGGACGAAGTCGAACTTGCCGGGAAATCGTCGGAAGCTTCTCTTACGCCGTATAAGCCAGCTGAACTGCCCAGACTAATCAAACCAATCGACGCTCTTTCCGATCCCTTACGCCTGCTCACCTCGCGGCTCAGACTCTGCAAGGCTACCATTGGGATGCAAATCGATCAAGGAATGCAGCCCGCTGCCTATGCTTCTAGCTGCATCTTCCGATCTTCTCTTCGTAACTTGGTTCGAAGTCTGCTGCCACGTGCGACGTTTGTCGCCAGCGACGATGCACTGGAAGAGATGAAATCGCGAAAAACTCCCACGGAATTGGAACAGATGCGCAAGGCAATAGAAATTGCTTGCGCGGGCTTTGAAATTGCGCGCCAGTCAATCCACGAGGGAAGGCGCGAAGCCGAAGTCGCGGCTGACCTGCAGGCCGCTTTTCAATCTTCCGCGAAAGCCACGGCCGTGCAGCGCAGCTACGGCTTCTTTTTCTGCATGTCAGGGCCTAACTCGGCTTGCGCATCTGCGGCTTACGCGCGCACCCGGCAACGCAGAATCGAGCGGGGCGATTTGGTGATGATCCACGCCAACACATGTGCCGACGGTTATTGGACCGACATCACGCGCACATACACTGCTGGGACGTCCGACAAGCGACAGGAAGCGATGCGCACCGCTATCACCGAAGCCGGGAAGGCGGCGCTGGCTGCGGTTCGACCGCGAGTCGCCGCACGCGACGTGGATGGGGCAGCTAGAAGCGTAATGGCCGCGCACGGTTTTGGGGACGCTTTCAAGCATTCAACCGGACACGGCGTCGGTTTTGCAGCGGCCAATGCCAATGCTCTGCCCAGGATTCATCCTCAGTCTCCGGATGTTCTCGATATCGGGATGACATTCAATGTTGAGCCAGCCGCATACTTCAATGGATACGGTGGCATGCGGCATTGCGACGTTGTAACGGTCACGGATGACGGCGTCAACGTGTTAACCGAATTCTGAGGCTGCGATTGCTCGACAAGACTATGACGAAAATCACCGGAACCAGAGTGGAGGTCTTCACTGTTCCTACCGACGCGGCAGAAGCCGATGGCACGTGTTCGTGGAACAACACCACCATGGTTTTAGTCGCGCTTGAGGCGGGAGGAAAATCTGGACTCGGCTATACCTATGCAGATGAAGCCACAGCCAATGTGGTGCATAGCCTCTTGCCCAAGATTGTTTCCGGCCGCGACGTTTTCGCGCACCCTGCAATTCTTCAGGACATCTATCGGCAGGTTCGAAATCTGGGTGAAACCGGAATCACAAGCATGGCGGCTGCTGCCATCGACAATGCTTTGTGGGACCTGAAAGCTCGCATACTGGATGTGCCTCTGGTAAATCTTCTGGGAAGGGTTCGCGACGGCGTTCCGGCCTATGGCAGCGGCGGCTTCACCACTTACAGCGACGATCAGTTGCAGTGTCAACTGGGCGGGTGGGCGCAGCAAGGCTTCTCCATGGTAAAGATGAAGGTGGGAAGCCACCCCGAAGATGATTCGCGCCGGGTTGCGGTGGCGCGAAACGCAATCGGCGAAAACTGCGATCTCTTCGTGGATGCTAACGGCGCATACACGGTTACTCAAGCCCTTCGGCTGGCCGAAGAATTTGCGGAACAAAAGGTTCGCTGGTTCGAAGAGCCGGTTAGTTCCGATAATCTCGCTGGTCTCCACGCAATTCGCTCCCGCGTTCCTATTGGGATGGACATCGCTGCCGGCGAGTACGGCTACACCGCCTGGTATTTCCGGCACATGATCGATGCGGGAGCGGTCACGATTCTGCAAGCCGATGCAACTCGTTGCGGCGGCGTCAGCGGATTTCTGGACGTGGCCGCGCTGTGCTGGGCGGCCAACCTACCTTTGTCGTCGCACTGCGGGCCCAGCATGCATTTGCACGTCTGCTGCTCCGTGCCGCGCGCCATTCATATGGAATTTTTTCACGATCATGCCCGCATTGAGCGGATGTTCTTTGATGGCTTCTGCGAGCCGCAAAACGGAATCATGAAACCGGACCTGAATCGTCCGGGCAACGGACTTGAACTGAAAGAAAAGGATGTTGCGGTTTACCGGCTCTAACAAATTGTGGCGCCTGAATCGCGCGCATAACGGAAGGATGCATTTATGGCAAAGCAAGTATCGGATCTTGTTGTCGAGCGTTTAATTGAATGGGGAGTGGATACGATCTTTGGCTTCCCCGGCGATGGAGTGGACGGCTTCTTCGAGTCGCTTCGCACTCATAAAGATCAATTGAAATTCATTCAGGTGCGGCACGAGGAAGCCGCTGCATTCGCCGCCGTAGGTTATGCCAAATATACCGGCCGGATCGGGGTCTGTTGCGCGACCTCGGGCCCGGGGGGCGTCCATCTACTCAATGGTCTCTACGATGCCAAGTGCGATTTGCAGCCCGTGCTCGCGATTACCGGCCACACTTTTCACGACCTGATTGGCATGGATTATCAGCAGGATGTCGATCTCGACAAGCTTTTCATGGACGTCTCGGTTTTCAATGAACGCATAATGGGACCAGCCCACGCTGTCAACGTCGTGGATATGGCGGTGCGCACCGCTTATGCTCGCCA
>DATBAX010000066.1:0-7815 GCA_036271275.1 Terriglobales bacterium | reverse complement strand
GAATACGCGGGACCATCAAATTCGAAGGCGTCGCACCGCATCAGCCGGCAATTGATATGTCGAAGGAACCTACCTGTGCCGCCTCACATTAAAGATAAGCCGATCACTGGAGAACGGGTCGTTGTCGGCGCCGACGGCGGTCTTGCGAACGTGGTGGTCTACATATCGCAGGGCCTGAGTGCCAGCGAAGCGGCGGTTGTGCCGTCCGAAGCCGTGACCATCACGCAGAAGGGCTGTCAATATTTGCCGCACGTCATTGTCGCGAATCCCGGTCAGCATATTAAAGTTCTGAATTCCGACCAGACGATGCACAATGTTCATCCGCAGCCGACGAAAAATACGGAGTGGAACAAGTCGCAACCGCAAGCTGCGCCGCCAGCGCCCTGCTGGTTCGTCAAGGGACAGCGACCGATTGGCAGCCTTTCGCTCTGCCTCGCATTCTTTTTCTTAATACTTCGCTACTGCTGGCCAGCAGCCTCACGCTTGAGCTTGCCCGCCGGCGAATCGCTTCCTTCATGGCAGACAAATCAAAGGAAGGCGCCGTACCTGCGGGATGGCTTTAAGCAACCCTGTTTTTAGGCATACTTTTTGTGGCCGGACAATACGAAGCTTGGCGGCAATTAAGATCAAGGATTGTTTTTGCCGACGAATCCCAGTTGCTCATTTTTCTATGTCTTTACCGCAGTTCACGGCCTGCACATCGTGGGAGGGCTTGGCGGGCTGATCGCTGTGATTGAAAAACTCAACAGAAAGGTGTTGCGTCGCAGTACTCTCGATGCAACTTCCTACTACTGGCATTTCATGGACGTGCTTTGGTTGTACTTACTTTTGATTCTCTGGACGAAATTCTGACGTGATGCGGTAGACATGAAAATAAGAGTTCGATGGTTTGGCCTGCTTGCGTTTCTATTGATTCTGGCGCCGCTCCCAGTGTTTTCCCAGGGTTGCTCACTCTGTTACGCTTAGGCAGCTTCGTTCAGGATCGCGGTTGATCGCCGCGCTGCGGAGCGGAATTTTGGTATTGGCAATTCCTCCGATGCTTATATCGGTTGGCTTCACGGTGATGGCTTACCGCAAGCGCAACCAATTTCACCCTACGGACGCGAATGAGAAATCGACCGACTCCTGGTAGCGGCTCGTCTGGCATTATTCAGTTGCCTTGATGTAGGCTAAAAACGAGCCAAAGCAGATTAACTTATGTCAGAACAGGGAACTATTGCAGTCTATTATGAGCATCCGGTGTGGTTTGAACGGGTATTTGCGGAATTAGACCGTCGAAAAACTCCGTATGTAAAGATCAATGCCGCCCAGCATCTTTACGATCCGGCCTCCAATGGCCACGAAAAGTTTTCGCTGGTTTTTAATCGCATGAGCCCTTCCGCCTGGAATCGCGGCCGCGCCGACAACATTTTCTACACCCTGAATTACTTGTCTCATCTGGAGCAGCAGGGCACTCGCGTCGTGAATGGCAGCAAAGCTTTCGGATTTGAAATCTCCAAGGCGGCGCAGCTTTCTTTGTTGCAAAGCTTGGGATTACCTTATCCGCGCGCCCGTGTGATTCATCGCGCCGAGGAGTCCCCAGCAGCGGCTGCAGGATTTCGCTTTCCTGTGGTTGTAAAACCGAACATCGGTGGCAGTGGCGCCGGCATCATTCGTTTTGACACGCCGGAACAACTTGCCAGTGCGGCTGCCAAGGGCATCAGCCTGGGACTGGACGGCACAGGGCTGGTCCAGGAATTCATCCCCGCGAAAGATGGACATATCGTTCGCGTCGAAACCATCGGATACAAGTATCTGTACGCCATTAAAGTGTTCACTTCCGGGGAAACGTTTGATTTATGTCCGGCGGATATCTGCAAGACGTCCGATGGCACCGAGCTCAACACATCCTGCGTAATCGAAGGACCGAAGAGTGGGCTTCGCGTGGAAGCTTATCAGCCGCCTGCCGAAATCATCGCTGACGTGGAGCGCATATTCGCAGCCACCGGAATCGAGGTCGGAGGCGTCGAGTATATGGTCGACGCCCGCGATGGTCATCTTTATTACTACGACATCAATGCGCTTTCAAACTTCGTCGCCGATGGTCCAACCCTCCTTGGCTTCGACCCATTCGTCCGGTTGGTGGATTACCTGGAACAGGAGGCGAAGTAATGCGCTACGGCTACTGGATGCCAGTGTTTGGAGGATGGCTGCGCAATGTGGAAGATGAGCACATGGAGGCCAGTTGGGAGTACGTGAGCCGCCTGGCACGCCGCAGCGAACAAATCGGTTTCGATCTCACGCTGATTGCGGAATTGAATCTCAATGACATCAAGGGGCCCGAGGCCCCTTCGTTGGACGCATGGTCAACGGCGGCTGCGTTGGCGGCAGTGACCAATTCACTGGAACTGATGGTTGCAGTGCGGCCGACATTTCATTCTCCGGCGTTGCTGGCCAAGCAGGCTTCCAATATCGATCACATCAGCAACGGAAGATTGTCCCTTAATGTTGTTTCGTCCTGGTGGGCGGACGAAGCCAAGCAGTACGGAGTCCATTTCGAACAGCATGACGACCGCTACGGACGCACGGCGGAGTGGCTGGAAGTTTTGAATGGAGTGTGGACGCAAGATCGCTTTTCGTTTTCCGGCAAACACTATCGCGTGGAAAACACCGCGCTGATGCCCAAGCCGCTGTCGAAGCCCAGGCCCGTGATTTACGCCGGAGGAGAATCCGAAACCGCTAAAGATCTTATTGCGCGCACCTGCGACGCCTATGTGATGCATGGCGATCCTCCAGCCAACGTTCGATTAAAGATTGCCGACATGTCTGAACGCAGAAAGCGTCTGGGATTACCGCCGCTCAAGTTTGGCGTCGCCGGATATGCGATCGTACGTGACACAACTGAAGAAGCTGATGCGGAGCTGCGGCGGATTACCGATGTGAAGCAGAACGCCGCGGGCTTCCAGAATTATCAGCAATGGCTGTCGGGCACCCAACTGGAACAAAAAGTTTCACTCGAAGACTATTCAGTTTCCAATCGTGGACTCCGGTCGGGGCTGGTCGGCACTCCGGCCCAGGTGAAAGCGCAAATCGCGGAGTTTGAAAAAGTCGGCGTCGATCTGCTCTTGTTGCAGTTCAGCCCACAGCTTGAAGAAATGGAACGGTTCTCCGAAGTAATCATCCAGAAGAAGAATTAGCCGCCCATTTAGGGCGATACCATCAGGAAGAAAACATGTCCAGCAACTCTGGTCCCTTGTCCCCAGCCGGTTTTGAATATCCCGTTCATGAGCTGATTGCAAAACGATTTAGCGGACGGGCTTTCAGTTCGAAACCCGTAGACGCCGCGACCGTTGGCAGTTTGCTGGAAGCGGCCCGCTGGGCTGCTTCCTGTTCGAATGAACAGCCGTGGAGCTTCATTGTTACTGGACAAGAGCAACGATCCGATTACGAACGCCTTCTGGGTTGCCTGGTGGAATTCAATGTCGAATGGGCGCAGCATGCGCCGGTGCTCATACTTTCAATCGCCCGGCTGAACTTTGCTTCTTCCGGAAAACCAAACCGGCACGCCCTGCATGATGTTGGTCAGGCCACGGCCAATCTGCAGTTGCAAGCTACCGCTTTGGGATTATTCGCTCATCCCATGGCGGGATTCGATCTCCAAAAGGCGCGCCGTGAATTCCAGATACCCGAGAGTCACGAACCGGTTGCGGTAATTGCGGTCGGCTATCGGGGAGATCCGGCGAATTTGTCGGAGAAGTTACGACAAAAGGAAGTGGCGCCGCGTCAGCGGAAGGCACAGCGTGAATTTGTTTTCCGTACAAAGTGGGGACAGCCGTAGGCGCGCATCAATGTGCCGAGATGTTTCCGCGTCCCGCATGTGGATCATTCTTCTTCAGCACGAAGGATAGCGCAAACATCACCAACGCCGCGATTCCGAGGATCCAGTAAGCGTCGACGTATGCCAGTGCGGCCGCTTGTGCCTGGAGCGAGGCGTAGACGCGGGCAAGCGCCTGATGCCGGGCCTCGTGCGCGTTCAATCCGGCATGGGTGAGTTGTTGAGCAATGCCACCGATTGCGCCTTGAAGCTTCGGCACTCCCAGATTCGCGGTCAAGCGCTGTTGATGAAATTGCGACCTCCGCACAATGATCGTGGTTACAATCGATGTGCCAACACTGCTGCCGATGTTTCGCGTGAAATTTACCAGTCCCGCGACCGCGTTACTCTTCTCCGCTTTAATTCCGAGATATGCCACCGTGGTCGCGGGGACAAAAATAAATCCCAAAGGCAAATATTGGCCCATGCGCAGCCATGTGGCAGAGGAAAAGCTCATCAATAGGTCCATCCGCTGCGTCGAAATATACATGCCGATGGCAAGGGCGATCCAACCGAAGGCTATGAGATAACGCGACTGGAAGACTCCGATCAGGCGGCCGACGAGTGGTAACTCGATCAAGAGGAGCAAAGCCGCCACCGATAGAACTACTCCTGCCGACTCGGCGGTATATCCCAATAAGGTTTGAAGAAATTGTGGCATCAGTACGGTGGTCGCGAAGGAGACCGCGCCGACCATGAACATCATCATGTTCGCAGTGGCGAAGTTCCCGTTCTTGAAAAGACGAACGTCCACAATTGGATCGTCGTGAAACCATTCATAGACGACCAGGGCAACCAGACAAATCCCGGCGACGATGGCCAAAGTCGTAATGAAATGCGAACCGAACCAGTCGTCCTCCTGACCCTTGTCCAGCATGATTTGCAGGGCCCCGACGCCAAGCGCGAGCAGGGAAAATCCGACATAGTCGAGCTTGATCTCCGTCCGCTTGCGGCGAACCAGAGTGGGCGGATCTTTGACCAACCGATACACCAGCAACATTGCCAGAAGACCGACAGGAAGATTAATGAGAAAAATCCATCGCCATGAAGCGCTATCGGTAATCCATCCACCTAGAGTCGGTCCGATCGCTGGAGCGCATACGGCCGTGATGCCGTAGATGGAAAACGCCAAACCGCGTTTCTCCGGTGGAAAAGTGTCGGCGAGAATGGCTTGCGCCATGGGTTGCAGCCCTCCGCCTCCGGCACCCTGCAAGACGCGGAACAACAACAAAAATCCCAGGCTAGGGGCGATTCCGCAAAACAGGGAACTGACGGTGAAGATTCCCATGCACGTCATGAAGAAACGCTTGCGGCCGAACAGGCTTACCAGCCATCCAGTAATCGGGAGAATGATCGCATTCGCAACCAGGTAGGACGTGAGCACCCATGTGCTCTGATCATTGCTGGCGCCAAGATTACCTGCAATATGAGGGAGAGCGACATTGGCAATGGAAGTGTCGAGCACTTCCATGAAGGCCGCCAACGAGACGGTCACAGCAATGAGCCAGGGATTGACTGCAGGCCTGACCGCCGGTGTGTCTTCGACTAAGATTGGAACTCCTGTGCTGACCGCGGTTGATAAAAGAATGTGATCGACATTCTAAGAGATGCCGAGAGCCGACCTGCCGTTTCCAGCGAAAATCAGAAAGCTAGGTACGCGACATTTCCGATCCTACGCAAGGTTTTATTATACGAAACGGCTCTTGTTCCAATTGCACACACCGGTAGCTTTGTCTAACAGGAAGTTTTAGTCGATAATCTATCGTTGCGCCGCGCCAAAAATACCTATGGACACTCCACAGATCGATATCACGATTGGCGATTACTTACGCAGGCGGCTCATGCCGGTGGAGGGCGCGATTCCGCAATTGGCCGGGATCGAAATGTACGGCAATTCCATCCCTGCCGGGGCCGTGGGTGGAGACCTGTTTGAATACATCAACTTTCAGCAGCGCTACAACATCGACGCTCGCATCGAGCGGGCCCTGAAGTTATCTGCTTATTACCTGGAGCCGCTTCTCCCGGGCCAGACGCCGAGAAACGCGGTGGACGATCACGTGCAATGGCTGGAGACCAGGGCAGATTTCAGTCCCGATGCGGCAATTGAGTACCGGAAAGCAAAGAGCTCGGAACAGGTGAGGATTGCCGAAGTACTCAGAGAGCTTCGCACCACGGCCGGAGTGCTGCTGGTGGATGCCCAAGGGCATGGACTCATTTCGGCAAAAATTGCATCTACCGTTCATGACACGTTTCATGCCCTGATGCTCACGGAACTCGATCGCTACGGAAGAACCACTCCAGGTTTTTTCGAAAAGATAAATGTCCGCCTGGCGCAGTCGGTCACCGCACGTAACGCTCTTGGGAGGAATCCGAACGACAGTGCACGCGAGATAGCGACCATGCTTTATGGTGAAATGCGTGCCGAGGGTAATTTCCGTTTTGTGAACTTCGGCCATCCGCCGCCGCTGGTGTTCTCGGCTGAATTCGGGCGATTTATGGAAATCGATGAAGATCGCATGGTCCAATTTCCGCCCCTCGGCTTGGAGATTCCCGAAGACCATCCCGACCGGAATAAATATTTCTCCATGACGCTGAGGAAGAGGCAGGTGAATTTCTCAGACGTGTCGGAAATCACGCTGATGAGTCCCGGCGACATTCTGTTTCTCTACACCGATGGCGTGTACGACGGAAGCGACCAACAGGGCCGCCAGGAAATTGAGAGCATCATGCGCGACCACAAACACGAGCCGGCAAAGGAGATTTGCAACGCAATTCTGCAGTACGCGGTAAAGCAGGACGAGCACCTGCAGCAAATCAAGGAAGTGGATCGCATAGACGATAAGACTGTCTTTATCATTAAACGCAAGTAGCAAGCGGCCAAGAACCGGAAAATATCTCGCGCCCGTAGCCTGATTCTTGGCAGTTTGTAATACAGAATAATACATGCTACGGTTATTGCATTATGGGCATTGCAGAGAAAACCATCAGCTTCCGCGCTCTCGCCGAAAAGATTGACGCGCTCGACTCGCTAGCAACTGCGCAGGACCGTTCGCGCAGCTATCTCATCAATGAAGCAATCACCAATTACATTGAGTTGCACGCCTACCAGGACGCGCTGGTCCGCAAGGGGCTGGTGGAGATGCGCAAAGGCCGCGTGGTAAATCATGAAGAACTGGTGAAGCGACTTAAGAGGAACGGACGCGCTCGCCCGTGATTGAATGGACCGAACAGTCGATCCGGCAATTGGATCAGGCCCATGATTACATCGCGCTCTCGAATAGCGCGGCAGTTGCCAACAGAATCATATTGCAGATCGTCAGCAGCGTTCAACAACTCGACACCTTTCCCATGTCGGGCAAGGCGGGACCGGTTTCTGGCACTCGCGAGCTGGTCGTTTTGAATACGCCCTTCATCGCAGCCTACGTCATCCATCGTGATCGCGTCGTCGTCCTCGCCATCTATCATGGCGCGCGACAATGGCCAGAAGGGTTTTAGTCAAACAGCTTCGTGCGACTTGATCTCTGATAAACAGGAAAGGCAAAAGATGCGGAACTTGAAATCGGAGTATCGCTTGTCGACGCACTCAAAATAAAATCCGTTCGGCGAGGTAGGAAAAGATGTGTCTGCCTCGCCGATCGGTCTTGGTCTAGGACTTTATAAATTCGAGCAGGTCGGCGTTGATGCGGTCTGCATGCGTAGTCGGCATGCCGTGTGGCAAGCCAGGGTAGGACTTGAGCGTGCCGCGCTTCAACAGCTTGACTGACTTTGCTCCAGTGAGTGGAAAGGGGCAAATCTGATCGTCTTCGCCGTGCATGACCAGAACCGGAACGTCGATCGCTTTAAGATCATCAAAGAATTCGGTTTCGGCGAGCACCGTGACGCAGTCATATTGGGCCTTGATGCTGCCCATCATGCCTTGTCTCCACCAGTTCTCGCGAATTCCTTCAGACACGACGGCCCCC
>DATBAX010000065.1:0-7386 GCA_036271275.1 Terriglobales bacterium | reverse complement strand
CAGTCGTTGCCGACTCGCATTATTGTGCTTACCGCTTATGGCTGGCCCGACCTGAAGACGGAAGCGTCTTCCCAAGGGGCAGATGCGTTTCTCCGAAAACCAATGCGCCTGGCCGACCTGGGAGAAACTGTCGGCCGGCTTACGGGAGCCAAACCATGACCAAGTCCCTGCTCGACACCGTTTTGGATCCACGGCAGTTGTCCGTGCGCTTTCAACCGATTTTTAACGTTCAAGGCGAAGTCACACGGATCGATAGTCTGGAAGCCTTGATTCGAGGGCCACGCGCCACGAATTTTGAACGTGCCGATCTTTTGTTTGATTACGTGCGCCGTAAACGCGCGGAGGCTTCGGTTGACCGATGCTGCTTCATGGCGATCTGCGAGGCGGCCAGGGAACTACCTGCGGGCACTCGAATCAACATTAACGTCCATGCCTCGACGCTTGGACATAACCCCGGCTTTGTAGAGTTTTTTGGCAAACAAGCGAAAAAGCATTCTCTCGCCCTTAGTCGATTCACCGTGGAGATTGTGGAACATTCCCCTTGCTATAACGTTCCGGGGCTGACCAACACGATCGCGGATTTGCGGGAAGCAGGCGTCCAGATCGCGCTGGATGACGTGGGTTTGGGTCACTCGAACTTCCGGATGATGCTGGATTGCGATCCCGACTATTTCAAGCTGGATGCTTACTTCGTCCGTGGGGTGAGCGAGGACCGGAGCCGGCGTGCGGTTGTGGAGTCCGTCTTGAGCCTGGCCAGAGCGACCGAGTGTCTGGTAGTGGCGGAAGGGGTGGAGTCTCCGAAAGATCTGTCGATACTGATAGAGATGGGAGTTCCACTGGTGCAGGCAAATCTACTATGTGCGGCCATGCCGCTGGAAGATCTTCAGGTAATTGGCATTCTTGACGATCCGATCGTCCTGCCGGGAGGAAAGTTCTCCCATACCAGAAAGCTGGATGGCCAGAATTTCGAGCTTGGCCGCGAGAAGCCTGCCGTCGTTGGACCAGGGCAGACGTTCTACCACTGAGCGCGAACCGAAATCATGAATTCCCTCCCCCTCTCCGATAAAAATTATGAAGCTGAATAGAATGAATCGCCACTTGCTCTTGTTGTTTGTCCTGCGACTAGTGACACCGGTCCTGGCGCAGGCGCCGCGCCCCTATGCTTTTGGCGGTCTGTCATTGAACGGCGGCGGTTATGGAGCCACTGCCGGAACCTTGGGTGGCGGATTGGATTTGGATACAAGCAAAATCATCGCGATCGCGGAAGTCTCCGCCGACAACGCTCACAAAACAGATTCGGACACAGGTCACGATTTTTTCATCAAAGCCCGGGCCTTCTACAACGCCAGACATGGCTGGTACTTTGGCGGCGGGGTGCAACAGAACCGTCTGGAGACGGTGGCGTATTCGAAGCAGGCGTGGCGTCCCACATTCGGAGGTGGGAAAGATATTATTCGCGAGACATTCTCGCTTCGTGCCCAGGCTCTTTACGTCCTGCCAGGAACCGACCACTTGAACGCAACTCAAGGTCCGGAGCTCTCGATCTGGCTGCCATCGCCAGCAAGCAAGGCCCACTGGCTTTATCGTGAGGCGATTGGAATTTATGAATACCACCAGACGGCAGTTACAGACAATGCGGGAACGGAGAGCCGGTATATGACGGCTTTTACCGACTTCACGATTCAATATCGCTTCTGAACCGCCAGCCGTTTAGCTGTTGTTAGGGAGGCTGATACCGAACGTCTTCATCTTGTTGTAGAGAGCGCTTCTTGTCATCCCCAGGCGGGTGGCTGCGCGAGCTACGTTCCCGCGTTCCGCAGTCAGGGCTTTCTGAATATGGAGGCGCTGAACTTCTTTGAAGGTCAGTGAGGATGCGTCTCCGTTGCTGGTGGTCTTTTCATGAAGCTCAAGATGCAGATCCTTGGGGCGAATGATCTCTCCCGAGGCAAGCAGGACGGCCCTTTCGATCACGTTCTTCAATTCGCGAATATTGCCCGGCCAGGAATACGCAGTCAGAGCTGCGATGGTTGCTTCGGGCAAAGAGAGGTGCAGGCGTCCCATATCGACAGCCATGCGCTCGAAAAATTGCTGCGCCAGGAGCGGAATGTCTTCTAACCTTTCGCGCAGCGGTGGAATTCGGATAATCACGGTGTTGACGCGGAAATATAGGTCGCTACGGAACTTCTTCTGCTGCACCAGATGGGACAAATCTTCATGGCTGGCGGCGATCAATCGAATATCCAGTTGACGTTCCTGCGTGTCTCCCAGTCTGCGGAACCGTTTTTCTTCCAAAATTTTGAGTAGCTTCGGTTGTACCTGGAGGTCCATGTCGCCGATTTCATCGAGGAATACGGTACCCCGCTGCGCAACTTCCAAGAGACCGATCTTGCGCTGCATGGCGCCGGTAAAAGCGCCGGCTTCGTGTCCGAAAAGTTCTGTCTCCAAAAGCTCACGGCCAAAGCCGGCGCAGTTCAAATCGACAAAGGGTTCGTCGAGCCGCGGACTATGGTCATGCAGCCATCTGGCCAATACTCCTTTACCAGAGCCGGTTTCGCCCGCGATAAGCACCGGACAGTGGCTGTTGGAAACCCTCTCAACCTGTTCCGCCACGTTGCGGATGGCTTCGCTTGCCCCTACAAAGGGATCGACTGCGTCGCGCTTTTCCCTGGCTTTTCCAGCGAGCTGTTTTTGGTGGTTTCGCTGGTTCTTTAAGGCGCGATCGAGCACGACCGCGATGGCCGCCATTTCAACCGGCTTGGTCAGAAACTGTTCCGCGCCTTCCTTCATGGCCTTTACCGCCAGTTGGATCGTACCGTTGCCAGTAAGCAGAATCAGCGGTACTGAGGGATAGGCTTGTTTGAGATGAGGGAGAAGATCCAGCGCGGTTCCGTCGGGCAAAGAATAGTCCAGGATGGCAGCGTCGGGATTCGCCGCTTTAAAGGCTTCTTTGACACTGGCACAGCTGTTGGCTTCAATGACGTCGTATTGCAGCGATTGCAGAAATTCGCTCAGGGCACCACGAATGGCCCTGTCGTCTTCGCCGATCACGATCTGTTTCTTCGCCATACTAAATCCCGGGCCTCAAAGTCATTCGGACTCCACAGGAAGTCACGCCGAGCCAAGGCTCGGTAGCCAGAAAATGATGTTTTGACGAAGAGGTGATCCTTAGAGAAATCTAATCCGGTTGGCCTTCGCAGACAACACACGTTGGTAATACAGCGAACTACTGAGGTTTCCTTAGATGAGTTGAAAACCGGCATCGCTGGTGGCATCAGGAACTGGGACAACTAAAGTTCGTGATTCTTCCAGACCGAACATGAGTTGCTTATTGCGAAGTAATCCAAACCCGAAATCAAACTCTCCAAAATCGTTGGTTTTCTTGTGGGAAATCGTCGCTCCCTCAGAAAGGAGGCTTACCAGAATATCGCTAAGTCCCTGCGTCGGCCGTGCCGAATCAAGCAGTTGGCCAAGCAAAACAACCGAATCAGATCCGGGTGTGGGCTGTACCCGCAAATCGATACAAACAGTTCCTGACTTGAAGAGCAACTGCCTGGGAGAAGCCGATTGACCGCGAATCCCGGCAACTAACGCAGGCTCGAAACTGTCGAAGACCAAATTTGCCACTTCAAGTTGGCCCGTGGGAAATGGCGTCACATTGCGAAGCGCAAAGCCTGCTCTTGCGATGCGGACTGAACTCTCAGGAGGCTGGTAACCTTCCTCTTTGTTTGCAAAATCCACAACTAACCTCCACATTTCCAGATTTTTCGAGCACCTGCCGCACCCCTCTTCGAGGTGCCGCTGCATGTCGATGGTCTTGCCTCGCTCCATGGTATGGCGGGCAAAATCGATCCAATCGGTCGCCGGAAAGTGCTTCATTACCTGCCAACTTTCGACTTCTGGTGAATAGGAGTCTGGGCGCTTGCAGGAAATATAGGCAGATGAAAGAAACCTTCAATTTCGAGACTTTTCGAATCGAAATTAGCGGTCATGGTCTTAATTCCTGAACGCCGGGTTGAGCGATCTGTTCCAGGCGCTCCCGTAACTTGTTGAGGCATCGCCGTCGAATAAATCCAATGGAACCAATGGAGAGGGTAAGAGCTTTCGCTACTTCGTCGTAGGGGCGGACGGGCGTCTCAAAGAACAGCATGTTCACAAGCTGCCGGCAACGTGGGGAAAGCTCCGATAAAGCTCCCCGCAAGAGCTGTTCTTCCTCGACTTGCGAAATCAGATTTTCCGGCCCTTTTTTAGGATCACGGGGTTCGTAATCATCGATCGGTTGTACGCGAGTGCGCTGCAGGACCTGTTTGCGATGGAAGCACTTGTTGCGGGTGACCTGGATCAGCCAGCCTCCCAGCGCGTCCGGTTCGCGAAGACGGGGTAAATGGGCCAGCAGGTCCATGCAGACTGCCTGAAAAATATCGGCGGCATCCTGTTCGGGAAATCCGTACTTGATGGCAATGGAAAAAATCAGGTTCTTGTATTTATCGATGAGAGCGGCCCATGCCGCTTCTTTTCCCTGGAGGCATTCCTGGACCAGACGAGAGTCCGGCGATTGGCCGGCTTGCTTTTCTTTGGCAGTTCCCGGGGCGATGGTCATCGTTTATTCGGTCGAAACGGCATGTCTTATTCATTTAGCAGGTCAGTTTTGCAGAAACTCGGCGCGAACTTTGGAATGGAGTGTTTAATTTCCAAAATCCGAACATGACCGGGTGACAGGCTTCGTGTCAGCACGTCGGCAAATTGTTGTAAGCAATCAAGGCAAGAAACGCCCGGGGGGTGGCTAGCCGATTGCTTAAATCAGGGTATGTCCAGCTTGAAGCTACTTCTTCGAATGACCGAGCCGCATCGGAACCTTGATTGCGAGCTTGTCCTACCCACCCAGCCAGTGTTTGAGGCTGTGCGAACACCAACCGCAGACTTACTGCGCCGATTCAATCCCAAGCTGGTTGGCTTTGGGATTGTCAGTCCGCCGACCTGTTATTTCCCTGGGCCGAGGGGTAACGGAGGATCTGAGGGCAAAGAATGATCAATCCAAACCCCAGTGTTGTGCCTCTGCAGAAGGCGTGCCTTTGTCTGGATTGCGAGATGATCGTGGCGGCGCATACAAACTGCTCAGCTTGTGGCTCGACTGCTTTGTTGAATATCGCCAGAGCTTTGAGCCGGCCGGGATATCTTAGCGACTATCCGCAACGAGACCGGAGCAGTGCGGCGATTCCTCCAGCGTACGCAACTCACTCCGGAGACTTCCTGCACAACACTTAGTCGCACGGGCGGGGGAGGGGCGCGCTACATTCTCAGGCTCGTAGGTAGCGCGCCCAAACTTGCATAGCGGTGGGCTGGCGATTCGCCCAGGCGTAGTAAGGAATCATCGTCAGTTTTGCGGGCCGAGTTTTCGGCGCAGTGCCCAGCGGCATGTAGAGTCCTTCGTCGGCGGACGCGGTCTCATATGCAACGCCGTCGTGATGAAGGACGACGATGCCATCCAAAAGGTTCGCGGAATATTCGTTCTGGAATTCTTTGCCGGAGTTGTCGCTAACATGCAGCGCAATGTCCGACAGCGACACTCCACCCGGCTGGTCGAGGCCTTCGATGCAATAAACGATGGGACCGCGCATCACGGCAACACGGCCCGTGTTTTCGGAAACACGTGGATTGGAAGCTACAATCTCAGTGTCCATCGGAAAATTCAGGGTCACGACATCGCCTGATTTCCACTTGCGCTGGATTGGCAAATATTCGCCGGCCTTCGCACCGTCGATAGTTTTCCCGTTCACCGCAACTTTCGATCCACTCGCCCAGCCTGGGATTCGGACGTAGAAAGTGAAGTCCGTAGGTTGCGCCGGATTCACCGTCAACTGAACGTCTCCGCTCCATGGATAGTTCGTCTTCTGCTGGATCTTCAGCGGCGTTCCGTTTTCCAGGTGCCAATCCAGCTGTGAGTTGTCGTAAAGATGTACGTACACTCCGTCTTTGCTGGTGCTGTAGAAGTATCCGGGAAGGGAACCGAAGGTGCGCTCCAGGTTCGGTGGGCAACAGGTGGTGTCATACCAGGGATTGCGAATCTTGTCGCCGCGAAGGTTATCGAACGCTGTGGGATCGAATGCCAGCGGATTGCGATAGCAGTAGGTGGTCCCGTCAAGCGACATGCCGGAGTTGATGCCGTTATACAACGCCCGTTCGATCACATCGGTAAAGCGTGCTTCGCCGCTGGCGGCCAGCATGCGCCAGTTCCACATCATGTTGCCGATGGCCGCGCAACTTTCTCCATAAGCCTGCGCGTTGGGTAATTCGTAGGGTTCGCCGAATGCTTCGCCTTGGTTGCGCGCGCCCACGCCGCCGGTAATGTACATCTGCCGCTTGCTTAGATCTTCCCAAAGCGTATTGAGTGTCTTCCAATAAGTGGGATCGCCGGTTTCGAGATAATAGTCAGTCGCGCCGCAACACGCGTACATGGCGCGGACTGCGTGTCCCTCGAGTTTGGTGCGGGTAACGAATGGAATCCCGCAGTACATATAAACGATCGCTTGCGGTTTGATCGTCGCGCGTTCGTCTCCGTGCAAAATGTATCCCGCAAGATCGACGTACTGGCGTTTGCCCGTCGTGCGATAAAGCTCGATGAGCGACATTTCAATTTCGGGATGTCCGGAAATAATCGGCTTTTGGTTTGGCCCGGGGCCGTAGTTCGGAATGAGAAAATCATCGACAAACTTCATCCCGGCATTCATCAGCGTCGGATCGCCAGTCGCGCGATAGTACGCGATCGCTCCCTGCAACATGTGGCCGAGGTTGTAGAGTTCGTGTCCGACTTCCTGCATGTGCGGCGTCATGCGTTCGGGGATGTGTTCGCCCTGAAAATAGGTATTCAAATATCCGTTGGGCTCCTGAATGGCGACGACTTCACGGATCATCGAGTCCGTGACCTTGCGCAACTCAGGCTGATCGCCGGATTGCAGCGTCCAACCAACGGCCTCGGTCCACTTATAGATATCGGAGTCGGTGTAAAACGGACCGATTTGAGGTGCTGAACTCTTGCCCACCAGTCGGCGGTAGTTGTCCATGCGTCCATGCTCTTCGAGTTGCTTTCGCATGCTCGGGATGCTGCTCTCGACGTTAGTCTTGCGGCGCTTCGACCAGAAGCCTTCCTCAATCGTCACCGCGCGCACCGGAACCGTGTGCAGTTTCGCATAGGGAGAATTTGTCAGGTTCAGCACGCCTTGATCTTTCCAGGGCAGAATCGGCGATGCAGCCGCGTTGGTCTCAGGGGACGGGTTGCCGAGTGCGAAGGAGAGAGCCGGTTTCGCGAGGAAAGATGCCGCTGTTGTGGTTACCGCGGTGGAAAGAAACCGGCGACGCGAGACATCGCGATCAGAACTCATGACTACCTCC
>DATBAX010000064.1:0-3192 GCA_036271275.1 Terriglobales bacterium | reverse complement strand
AACTGGGTCGAAGCCACTGATGAGCAGCTACTTTACCTAAGTGTTTTGACTTTGGGTGAAATTCGCAGAGGCATTGCTTCTCTGCCCGATGCAGGGCGACGGATCAAACTGGAAACATGGTTAGACAGCGAATTGGTGCTGCGTTTCGCGGATCGCATCCTGCCGATCGATCTCGCCATCGCCGATCGTTGGGGACGCCTCACGGGAACCGCGTCGGCGCGAAAATCCCCGTTACCGGTCATCGATGGCTTGTTGGCGGCCACCGCCGTTCATCACAACCTGACGCTGGTTACAAGGGATACCAGCCACCTCAATGGCACGAGCGTACCGTTTTTCAATCCTTGGGAAGTCTGATAGGAACCTTGATTCGAAATGGTGCCCCTCTTCCTTTCGAGGTTTTTGCGGAAGAGCGGCGTCCATCGCCCTGAAAGAGCAGTCCTTACGGACACCAAGCTTAAGGCCTGAACCCTTTGCCAATCGCTATAATCTAAAGAAGACGCGGCAACGCATAGAAATGACAAGACATCCGCTGGAAAAGATCCTCGAAAGCCGAATCGCCATCATCGATGGAGCGATGGGTACGACCATTCGCACCTATGGGATGAAGGAAGCAGATATCCGCGGGCAGCGTTTCAAAGACTCGAAAAAAGACCTGCTGAACAATGGAGACCTTTTCTCTCTGACGCAGCCGCGGATGATTGGGGACATCCATCGCCGTTTTCTGGAAGCCGGCGCGGACATTATTGAGACCAACACTTTCGGTGCGACCAGCATCACTCAGAGTGAATTTTTCGTGGAGGATCCACGCGAGCGAGGCGGACGCAAAGATCCTGCGTTTTATCAAAAGATTATCGAGGATCCGTTCCTCGGCAGCCTGGCTTCGGAGATCAACGAACAATCGGCGCGGCAATGCCGTGAATGGGCTGATCGTGTGGGAACCGCAACTTCGCGTCAGAGATTCGTCGCCGGAGCGATCGGGCCGTTGACCGTTTCTCTTTCCAACTCGCCCGACGCCGATGATGCAGGCTTCCGTGTAGTCACATTCGATCAGGTGAAAACCGCTTACGCTGAGCAGGTGCGTGCGCTTATCGTGGGCGGCGTCGATTTGCTGTTGGTTGAGACAATATTTGACTCGCTCAATGCTAAAGCCGCGCTGGTTGCTATTCGTGAAGTGTTCGATCAGGATGGCAAAGAGTTGCCAGTAATGATTTCGGCGGCGGTGGGTCGAGGTGGCGAGACGCTGATCTCTGCCCAAACGACAGAGGCGTTCTGGAATGCGGTGCAGCATGTCAAGCCGCTGTCGGTGGGGCTCAACTGCTCGCTCGGTCCCGATTTAATGTATCCGTTTTTGGAAGAGCTTTCGGTAAAAGCGGACGTCGCGATATCGTGTTATCCGAACGCCGGGTTGCCGAATCCTCTCGCGGAAACCGGGTTCGATCTCGGCCCGCAAGACATGGCTCGTTATCTCGGAGACTTCGCCCGCGGGGGATTGATCAATATTGCCGGCGGTTGTTGTGGCAATACTCCCGAGCACATTGCGGCCATCGCCAAAGCGCTAGAAGGCGCACCTCCGCGAAAGTGGACAGCCCACGAAGCATCTGTCGCCCACGAGATCGGGAGCAAAGCGTGAGCGAGTCCGAGGATATAAATCTCTCCGAGAGAGCGAAGCCGCTTCGCCTCTCGGGATCGCAGCCCTTCACCCAGCAAGCCGGCGTCTACATCATGATCGGCGAGCGAACCAACGTCGCCGGTTCGCCCAAGTTCGCGAAACTCATCAAGGCCGGCAAATACGAAGAAGCGGTTAGCGTGGCGCGCCAGCAGGTTGAGAACGGAGCGAACGTTCTCGATATTTGCATGGACGAAGGCATGATCGACGGCGTCGCGGCCATGACGCGCTTCTTGCAGTTGTTAGGCAGCGAGCCCGAAGTCGCCAAAGTCCCCTTCATGGTGGATTCCTCGAAATGGGAGGTCATCGAAGCCGGACTGAAATGCCTTCAGGGCAAGGGCATCGTCAATTCGATCTCGCTCAAAGAGGGTGAAGAAAAGTTTCGTCAAAATGCCGCGAAAGTTTTGAAATATGGCGCAGCGGTTGTAGTGATGGCCTTCGACGAAAAAGGCCAGGCCGCAACTTACGACGAAAAGATTCGCATCTGCAAGCGCGCCTACCGCATGCTGGTCGATGACGTCGGCTTCCCGCCCGAGGACATTATTTTCGATCCGAACATCCTCACCGTCGCCACCGGCATGGAGGAGCACAACAACTACGCGGTGGATTACATCAACGCCACGCGCTGGATCAAGGCCAACTTGCCGCATGCGAAGGTGAGCGGCGGCGTTTCGAACATTTCGTTTAGTTTTCGCGGCAACGATAAAGTCCGCGAAGCCATGCACTCCGCGTTTCTTTATCACGCGATCGCGGCCGGCATGGACATGGGCATCGTCAATGCCGGCATGCTTGAGGTCTATGAAGAGATCGAGCCTGAACTCAAGGTACTGGTCGAGGACGTGTTGCTCAACCGCCGTCCTGATGCAACCGAACGTCTGGTCGACTATGGCGAAAAACTCAAGAATGTAGGCAAGGTCGTCAGCGAAAAGAAAGCTGAAGAATGGCGGAACGGCAACGTCGAGGAACGTCTCTCTCACGCGTTGGTAAAAGGCATCGACACCTACATCGAGATTGACGCCGAAGAAGCGAGAGTCAAACTTGGCCGTCCGCTGTTGGTGATCGAAGGTCCGTTGATGGCGGGCATGAGTGTAGTCGGCGATCTTTTTGGATCCGGCAAAATGTTTCTGCCGCAGGTGGTGAAGTCTGCCCGCGTGATGAAGAAGGCCGTCGCGCACCTGACCCCGTTCATGGAAGCCGAGAAAGCCGCTATGGCCGCGGCGGGCGAAGAGGTGAAGGCGCAGGGGAAAATTTTGCTCGCCACGGTCAAAGGCGACGTCCACGATATTGGGAAAAATATCGTCGGGGTCGTTCTCGCCTGTAACAACTACGAAGTGATCGACATGGGAGTGATGGTCTCCTGCGAAAAAATCCTCGAACGCGCCAAAGCGGAGAAGGTAGATTTGATCGGGTTGAGCGGTCTCATCACACCCTCTCTGGACGAGATGGTCCATGTGGCCCGCGAAATGGAGCGTCAGGGCTTCAAATTGCCGTTGCTCATCGGCGGAGCGACCACCAGCCGCAGACAT
>DATBAX010000063.1:0-16389 GCA_036271275.1 Terriglobales bacterium | reverse complement strand
GTCATTCCGAGGCCAGGTTTATCGGCCGAGGAATCTGCTTTTTCTCGACCGCGCCACAACAGATTCACTTCGGTTCCCCTCGGGACAAGCTCTCGCGCAGCGCCGCACTTCGGCATGACAAGCTCTTGTTTGGTTTTCCTTTGTGTACCTTCGTGTCCTTTGTGGTTTAAAGATTTCCTATGAAAACTAAACAATCGCTCGCCGGTCTCAGAGTTCTGGTCGGACGCGCGCGCCATCAAGCCAGCGCTCTCTCCGCCGGACTGCGCGCATTGGGCGCTGAGGTCATCGAGATCCCGTTCATAGAAATCCGCAAGCCCCGATCCTACAAGCCACTGGATTCTGCACTAAAGCACTTGGACGAATACGACTGGCTGATCCTGACCAGCGTGAATGGTGTGGACGCGCTTTGGGAGCGGGCAACGAAACTCAGGTTGAAGAAAAAACAATTTAAGCATCTGCAGATTGCCGCCATCGGCCCGGCCACCAGCAAAAGAATCGAAAAGCACGGACTCAAAGTCGATATCGTTCCGGAAGAGTACGTGGCAGAGTCAGTAGTCAAGAGTCTGCGGAAGCAAATAAAAGGGAAGCGCGTTCTGTTGGCGAGGGCCAGAATCGCCCGCGACGTGATCCCACGCGAACTGCGAAAACTGGGAGCGCAGGTGGACGTCGTCGAAGCCTACGAGACGGTCATCCCAAAATCTTCACGCTCGCGATTGCGCGCCGTGTTGAAAGATCCAAGGCGCCGCCCGAATGTCATCACCTTCACCAGTTCGTCAACAGTTAAGAATTTCGTGGCTTTAGTAGATAAGCCACTACGCTCAACGTTTGCCGGTATCCAGTTCGCTTCCATCGGCCCAATCACTTCGTCTACGCTGCGCGAACTTGTTCTTCGCGTGGACATCGAGGCGAAGGATTACACGATCCCTGGCCTCGTCAAGGCAGTGATCTCTTTGAAGAAGAAATCAAGCTAACAGCAGATTCCTCCCTACGCTTCGCTCGGATCGGAATGGCAAGTTTGTTGGGATGGTTTGAGATTGATGCCGGTTTGAGCTCCCCAACCAAGAATCAACAACTTAGCCGGTGGCTATCTCAAATTCAGATTTGCGAGACAGAAATATTCCGACTTGGAGCGGCCCCCCGCGTCCGGATGACCAATTGCTGAGCCTCTATGCCGCCTTCCTGAGGCGACAATGGATCGGACGGCCTCGAGCCTGTCGAGCTTTCGCCACGCGCCTTAAATCGAAGCCTTGCCAGATATTAGCTTTAAGCTAATGCCGTCTGTCCAAGCTACTCCGTCAGCGAGCATCCGCAATTCGCCGGAGGTACGTGCGCCTTCAGAAAATCCGACACGCGTTTAAACGCATCAATCTGGTTTTCTACGCGGGCGAAGCCGTGGCCTTCGTTTTCATAGACTTTCAGGTCGACAGTGCCGTTGCGCTTTTTGACCGCGTCTACTACCTGCTGCGCTTCTTCCTTGGGACAACGCGGATCGTTCCCACCCGCCAGCAAAAACAACGGCGCTTTGATCTGATCGACGAAGAAGATTGGCGACCGGTCGTGGTAAAGGTCTTTGTTTTTTTCGACATCGCCCATGGTTGCAAGATCGGTTTCTCGTAGCACTGGATCTTCGTGTTCGATCTCCGTGAACCAATTCACGAAAGGCACGATGGGAACGCCCGCAGCCCAAACGTCCGGGGCTTTGGTAACGCCCATCATCGTCAGGTAACCGCCGTAGCTCGCGCCCATGAGAACAATCTTTTTGGGGTCGATGTAGCCGGTTTGTTTTAGAAAATCAGCCGCGGCGATTACGTCCTGCAAGTCGCCGCCGCCCATGTCGAACAAGTTTGCCTGTTTGAATTCTTTGCTGTAGCCGGTAGACCCGCGATAGTTGGGCGCGATGACCATGTATCCCTGATTGACGATGTGCTGAATGAAGCGGTTGAACGAATTCACCGTTTGCGACGACGGTCCGCCGTGTACGTACACGACGGCGGCGTTGGTTCCGTTGCGCACCATGTTGTAAGTCACATAGACCCACGCCGAGATCGTCCATTTGCCGTCTTTGCTGGGATAGTGCACCAGAAAGGGCTCGACCATATCTTCGGCATGCATCCCTGCGACGAGCGAATTCGTAATCTGATGCGGCTTTCCACCTGCCATGGGATATACCCAAACGTCGTTCGGAGCATTGGGGCCATTGTGATAGCAAAGGAGCCGCGACCCGTCGGGGCTGAAGGCCGAACTGTCGCCGCCTAGCGTGTTGACGCCCTTGGGCAACGGCAGGGAAGACGTCTTTCCGGAGACTACATCGTGAAGATAAATCTCGGTGTTGCCGTCTACGTTCGCTGTCCAGGTGACGTGTTTTCCATCCGGCGAAAAGTTGCCGCCATTGATTCGCCATTTGTCCTGGGTGAGCCATTTGATTTTCTTGCTGGCGATATCGAGCAAACCGACGTTGTCGTATCCGTTGACGGCGTTTGAAGTGATGAGCAACTTCTTGCCATCGGGCGAGAAATCGTTGACGTCATAAATCTGCTCGCCTTCGTGCGGAGTCAGCAGGGTACTCTTGCCAGTCTCGATCTCGGCCACAAAGATATGTGAATCGGTTCCTTTCGCGTGCTCCTGGGTATATGCGATCCACTTGCCGTCGCGAGACCAAATGGGATGATCGTTCAACTGTCCGGCGGGTGTATCTGTTGTGAGATGTTGAGTGGAGCGTAACACGGTGTCGTAGATATCGATTTCGACGACGGAGGAGGTTTTCGTCCGCACCGTGTAGGCGAGAAAGCGGCCATCGGGTGACCAGGCAGGATTTTCTTCCGCGATCTCGCGGGTGTGCGTGAGATTGATGACCTGGCCGGTTTTCGGAGACACCAGAAAGATGTCCCACATTTCGTCGCCGTCGTGATCGGAAATGTAAGCGATCCATTTACCGTTGGGGGACCATGCGGGCTGGGTTTGGCGCTGATCGCTGATGGTCAACTGCGTCGGCCATCCGCCTTCGGAGGGAACCAGCCAAAGATTTTGGCGACCGCTGATATTCGAAACAAAAGCGACCGTCTTGCCGTCCGGAGACCAAGCCGTGTCTCCGACGATGCGCGTCATGTAAAGCTTTTCCATGGAAAGGCTTTGCTGGTTTTGTTCAACCTGCGCATTGATCTTGCTGGTGATCTGTTTGGGATCGGTAATGACCTGGGGCGCGGGTAGAGTTTGGGCCGCGGCGAGAATATTCATCATTGTGACCACCGCGAGTAGAAAGCATGCACGCATAGCAGAAAAATCGGGCCACGGATTACGCGGATTACGTCAACAACGGATTTAACGCAATACCAGCACTGAAGGATTTGGTTGCACGGGAAACGGGCCTGAGGGGATAGGACCCAAAAGCGGTCCGGCCGTGCCCACGCTGTAAATCGAAATCGAAGTCCCGCCATTGTTCGCGACGTAGACCCACACTCCGTCGGTATCCACCTGAGCCCAGGTAGGAGAGGTTCCAGCCGAAACGGTTGCGGGTGAAAGTATGGTCAACTGGCCGGTGGTGGAAGCCCACTTGTACATCGAGATTTCATTGGATCCCTGGTCCACGACATAGAACCCGTTGTAGACAGGATTGACCGCGATGGCGACAGGCCCGAGTCCGGCGGGAAAAGGCGAGCCCGTGATCTCGGTGAGTTGACCGGTCGGAGTAAGGCAATTGACCGAAACGACATCGCAGACGGCAAAGCCGGTGATGTTGCTTGATCCCGAGTTGGCTACATACAAGTAGTGGGGCTGGGTGATCTGATTGTTCACCATGATGCTCCGGGAAAGCGCCATGCCCGCGGGATTCGAACCTGCCAGGTAAGTGAATTGAGGCTGCTTCGTCAGGGCTCCGGTGCTGTCGTATTGGAAGGCGGAGACGGTGCTGGTGAATTGATTGGTTACGTACAAAAAACTTCCGGTGGGAGTGACGGCCAGGGAAGTTGGGCCGGCCACCACAGGGTTATTGGGATCCACGTCATTGAAGGGCGATCCAGCCAGTTCCGTCAGAGTGGTGCCGCTTACAGTGAAAACTGAAATGTTTCCGCATTCAGCGACGGCAGGCATGCAGCTTGGCGGCGGAGGTGGTACTCCATGCGGTGACGCGTTGCCCGACGGAAGCGCGGAACCCTGGTTGGCCACAAACAAAATCTTTCCCGTCGGATCAAAGGCCAATCCGGCGGGATTGATGGCATTGGTCAGCGCGGTTTTACTGCCGGGTGTGAGGGTGCCGTTCGCGTTCACGCCATAACTCAAAATATTGTAGTTGCCGTTCGAGTCAACGACTTTATCGGCCACGAAAATGGTTTTACCATCGGGAGAAATGACCATGGCGCTGGGAGAGATGGCGCCGTCGATAGCGTTGCTGTTCTGGGTAGGCTCGCCGTTTGTCAGGTCCAGAGTATAGGCAGAGACGGTGCTATTTCCCTGGGCCGCCACCCAAAGAAATCCGGTGCCGGAAGGTCCGGGGTTGGTCGTAGTGTTGTTGTTATTCGAGCAACTCGTCAGGATGGCAAGTGATCCTAATAGCAGACCTGCAACGAATCGGCACTTCATCCGCATTCTTTCTCCCTAATTTCGTCAGTCAAGGTCATCAGTGCCTCAACGCAACCCGGCAGGACCTGATAAAAGCGCAAATAATTACCCCCATTTGTGTATCAGGAATGCACGGGAAGAGCAAACGTTGCAACTGGTTGGAACCAATCCAAAGCGCGAAAGTTGCCTGCTTCCTGAATAGTTTAGCAGGGCGGAAAGCGTTTCACTTGCGATCAATATTCAACGCCGGCGCTGCGGCGCGAATCATGATCGGTTCGGGAGCAGCTGCGGGAACCAGGGGAAGTCGAATTTCCACCATCAAACCGCCTTGTGGGCGATTTACCGCTCTGACACTTCCGCCATGCAAACGGACTGCGCGTTCGGTGATGGCGAGACCCAAGCCAACGCCGCCGGTTCCGCGGCCGCGAGCGTCGTCAATGCGGTAGAACGGGCGAAACAGTTTTTTGAGAGCGTCCTCGGGAACGCCAGGGCCGGAATCGGTGACCCGTACCGAGGCTTCGGGCCCGGAGGCTCCTTGTTCTTGTCCCAGACGCACTTGGACATCGGTGCCTTCTCCGGTATAGCGGGTGGCGTTGCGCACGACATTCTCAATCGCGCTATGCAGCAAACTGGCATCGCCGAGAACGGTGCATTCGTCGATGATCATGGAATCGACGGCGCAATTTCGATACTGCGCCTCGAAGGCGGCGTCTTTGGCGATCTCGCTTACGATCTCGCTCAATTGGACGGGACGCGGCCGCAGTTCAGCGCCGCTTTCCAAACGCGCTATGGTGAGCAATCTTCCAATCAGTTGATTCAGGCGATGAGACTCGAGGTCGATGCGTTCCAGAGCGGAGTGAGCTTCGACGCCAGAACGTTGCCGGGCCAATTCGAGGGCGACGTTTAATCGCGCGAGAGGAGACCGTAACTCGTGCGAGATATCGTTCAACAAATGAGATTGGGCGTTGACCAAATTTTCGAGACGCTCGGCCATGCGGTCAAAGTCTCGCAATAATTCCGACATCTCATCGTGGCTGCGAGAATTGGGCACGCCGGCTCGTGCTTTCAAATCGCCATCCGCCAGCCGTTGAGTGGCGGCGCGAAGCCGCATGATCGGAGAAGTCAGGTAACGAGCCAGAATAAAGCACACGAGTCCAGAGGACAGAATCGCGATCAGCAGGCCCAGCGTGGGAATACTATGCGGACCGAAAAAGATGTGTTCCGGGGGCAGCTCGATGACCAGAACATAAGTGTGTCCATTCGCGGCTTTCATGCTGCTGCGCAAAAATTGGCCGGGTCCTATGCGCCCTAAAAAGCTGTCGATGGTGTGGACCTTTCCACGAAACACGCCGTCAATCCACTCCGGTGGTTTGCGGCCTGCCAACTCTTGACCCTGTTCGTCGAAAAGGTAGCCACGAATCTGTAGATTGTCGTGGATGGTACGAAAGTATCGCCGCGCTTCTTCCTGGCCTCCGGCTTGATAGGCGGCGAGGGAGTCGCTGAGGATTTTTGCCTGTTGCGCTTCGGCGGTCGTGCTCTCGCGCGGCGGACGCAGGGTCAATGTGGTAAGAACAGCGAGCACTACAAACAGGGCCAGAGCCAGCCAGAATGAAACGAAAATCTTGAAAAAGATGCTTCTCACCGGGCCCCGCTCCTGACCGGTTCGCGCTCGAGAGTAAAGATGTAGCCCACACCTCGCACGGTTTTGATGTGGTCGGTGCCGTTCTCGGCATCACCGAGTTTTTTTCTGATCTTGCTAACGTGCATATCAATGCTTCGATCGAAAGGAGAAAATTTTCTGCTCAAGACTGTGTCCACAAGACTTTCGCGGGTCACCACTCGTCCGGCTTCGTTCAACAAGGCTTGCAACAAATTGAATTCGACGGAAGTCATTTCGATCTCGACGCCCTTCTGTCGGACTGTCCTCGTGGCTGGATCCAGTTCGATATCGCCCACCCGTAAGACCTCGGGGACGGGTTCGCCGGAATCATTTCCTGACTTGGATCGGCGTAGAACGGCGCGAATGCGAGCGACTAGTTCGCGAGGATTGAAAGGCTTGGGAAGGTAATCGTCGGCGCCGATCTCGAGGCCGACAATGCGATCGACGTCCTGCCCGCGGGCAGTCAGAAGCAGCACCGGGATTCGCGAAGTCGCGCGAATGCGGCGCAGCACATCAAAGCCATTGATGCCGGGCAACATCACGTCAAGAATGATCAGCAGATGCTCTCCACTCAGCGCACGATCAAGACCGCGCTTGCCGTCATGAACGCATTCCACCGGAAAACCCTCAGGTTCGAGATATTCGCCCACCAGGCTGCAGAGTTCCACATCGTCGTCGATAACGAGAATTTGATCCATGAAATTTACCTCAAATGATGTAACTCCATTTCTACACCCGGAGCTCGTAAGTGCAGGTAAAGAATCGTCAATTTAGGGGTCTTAAGGCTTTACAAAACTTTACCTCGTTTGACCGACTCTTTACTACTTTTTCCCAGGCGAAGTGTTCTTATCAGGAAGAGCAATTGGCCGGTCTACTGGCGGCTTGAAAACGAAATCTCCGAGGAGAAAAACAGTGAAATCAAACAGATTGAAATTGATGACGGCAGCATTAGGAATGGCGCTGGTGGCAACGGCCGCAGTGGCACAGGAAGGGCCGCGCGGGCCGCACGGCGGATTTGGCGGTCCGGGAATGGAGTTTCGCGGTCTGGATTTAACCGACGCCCAAAAGGCCCAGGTCAAGCAGATCATGAGCGCGGAAAGACCGGCGATGAAGCCGCTCATGCAACAGGAAATGCAAAATCATCAACAAATGACAGCGCTGGTCCGGGGCGGCAGCTTTGAAGAAGCCAAAGCGCAGCCAATCGCGGCCCAGGAAGCGCAGATCCATTCGCAGCTTGCGGTTGAGCGAGCGAAGATCGATGCGCAGATTTATCAGTTGCTGACTCCGGAGCAGAAGACCAAGTTGGCGGAGCGGGAAGCAAAGCGCAATCAGTGGATGCAGCAACACGAGCAGTCGGGGCCTCCAGCCGATGCCCCGAATGAGTAGTTTCATAGGTGACGGGGAAGGCATTGGCCTTCCCCGTGCGGTTCCAGAAAGGCAGGTAGGACTTTGGCGGCTCATACAGCGGTGCCAACCGATTTCGTAAATATCGTGGCGGCCGAGATGGCCCATGGCGTTGAAGTTGCTGTTGAATACTGGCTGGCGCAGGTCGAACTCGCCATCACCGACAGACGGCTCACCACTCTGGGCCGTATGCACGCAGTGCAGGAGATTTTGCAGGACTACAAACGCTCTACCGGAAAAGCGCAACTCAAATCCACTCAAATTTGATTTGTTGAGGTTTCCCCATGAATTTTGAAACTATTTATTCGGTTCTGATTGGTTGCGGCAGGTTCTTTCTAACAGGGTGGGCAGTGATGTTGGTGCTGGCTTCTGTGGTCGTGTTTCGGCGAGACATGTATTAAGTGCCAGCAATGCGTTGAAAGCGCCGCTCTACACGACGCTTAGATTTTTTCGCGAAAACCGGACCATCCGGACCCTGCATCGGTAGCTGGTAGAATCTCATCTACTAGAAGCACATGCTGCCTAAAAGCCTTCGTCCTCTATTCCCCTATCTCCGCAAGTACCAACGCAGCTTTTGGGTTGGGTCGGTGTGTCTATTTTTCACGAATGCGGTTTGGATTATTTTCCCACAGGTCATTGGCCGGGCAATTGACGACCTGAAGAATGGGACCTATCGGCATAGCCTGGCAACCTACGGCTTGACGCTTTTGGCAATTGCGCTGGCTAAGGGGATTTTCCAGTATCTGACGCGTTCGATTCTCATTGGAGTTTCGCGTGAGATCGAATTCGATCTGCGAAACGATCTGTTTCAACACCTCGAAGGTCTCTCTTCTTCGTTTTACCAGCGCACCCGCACCGGCGACATCATGGCCCGCGCTACGAATGATTTAAACGCCGTGCGAATGCTGCTGGGGCCGGGGATCATGTATTCGGCCAACACCATCGTGTTTACGGTCGGCGCGCTGATTTTCATGCACTCGATCAGTCCAAAGCTTACGCTTTACGCTTTTCTGCCGTTGCCGATTGTGAGCGTGGCGATCCAATACTTTGGACGGCGTATCCATGAACGCTTCGAGAGAATCCAAGCCATGTTTTCGGAAATATCCGCGCGGGCGCAGGAGAATTTTTCGGGAGCGCGCGTGATCCGGGCCTATGTGCAGGAAGAAGCGGAGATTGCCGAATTCGAAACTGCGAACCAGGAATACATTGCGCGCAGCCTGAGACTGGTGCGTCTGATGGGCATGCTTTGGCCGACGCTGGAGACCATGCTGGGACTGGCAATCGTTCTGGTGCTTTGGATCGGTGGCCGCGAAGTCATTCTGGGCCGCATGACGGCGGGAGGGTTCGTCGCTTTCAATACCTACATGGTGCAGCTGACTTTTCCGATCATCGCGCTGGGATGGGTGATCAATATTTTTCAGCGCGGAACGGCGTCGATGCTGAGGATTAATGAGCTGCTGGTGGAGAAGCCGGAGATCGCGGATTCCGAAGTTGTGACAGAGGGCATAACGTCCATTCAGGGTGCGATTGAGTTTCGTAATTTGAATTTTGCATACAACGGTGCGCCGGTTTTACATGACATCAATTTAAAAATCCCGCAGGGAAGCAGCCTTGCGATCGTGGGGCCAACCGGCTCCGGGAAGACCACGCTGGTTGATTTGATTCCCCGGATTTACGACGCTCCGCCGGGTACGGTGCTGATTGATGGCAAACCCGTACGCGATTATCCGCTGGAAGTGTTGCGCCAGAATGTTGGCTTTGTCCCACAGGAAACTTTCCTATTCAGCGACAGCATCCGCGAGAACATTGCGTTTGGGGTGATGGATGCGAGCGACGAAGCTGTCCGAGCCGCGGCCCAGGCAGCCAGTATTGCCGAGGATATCGAAGGCTTTCCGGAACAGTATCGGACCATGGTGGGCGAGCGCGGGATCACACTTTCCGGCGGCCAAAAGCAGCGGACGGCGATTGCTCGTGCCATCATTCGTAATCCGAGGATTTTGATTTTAGATGACGCGCTTTCGAGCGTGGATACCCAGACGGAAGACAAGATCCTCAACCATCTGCGTGAGATCATGCGGGGACGAACGACGATCTTTATTTCTCATCGGGTGTCGACCGTGCGCAATGCCGATCGTATCGCTGTGTTGCATGGAGGACGCATTGTGGAACTCGGTACGCACGACGAACTGATTGCGCGGGACGGCTATTACACCGACCTCTACAATAAGCAGTTGCTGGAAGAGGAATTGGCAGAGGTTTAAAAAATCTGATAACCACCAAGGACACGAAGTTACACCAAGGAAATCCAAGCGACTCGGGATTTCCTTGGTGAACCGTTGTGTCCTTGGTGGTTCACGCTCTTGCTGTTGACATCCAATTGACAAATATAAAGTCGGTTTTCCCTAGACTGATTGCATGAAAAGAGCGGTCACTGCCGAACTGCTCGATACTGATTCCGGTTCGCCTGCCGAAGTCGCCAATTCTCTAGCTGACTTGCGACGCATCAATCGGTGGTTTGGTGGGATTAAGACCACGCAAGCGATGATCGAAACTGTCGCCGATAGGCTAGACGTTAAATCTCTCGCGTTGCTGGAAGTCGCAGCCGGTTCGGGCGATGTGCCGAGAATTGCGGCGGAACGGTTGAAAGCCCGCGGCATCCAGTGGGAAATTACTCTGCTGGATCGCGCCGCATCCCATTTGAAAACCGACGCTGCGAACAACGGACATTCCAGAATCCGATCAGTGGTGGCTGATGCGATCGCGCTGCCCTTTCCTGACAACAGTTTTGATCTGGTGGATTGCGGTCTTTTCGCGCACCATCTATCGCCTGAGCAAGTAGTTCAATTCGTGAACGAAGGATTGCGGGTTTGCCGGACTGCCGTATTGATCAATGACCTGGTGCGGAGTCTTCTGCATCTAACGTTCGTGTATGCAGGATTCCCGCTTTATCGCAGCCGGCTTACCCGGCACGATGCGCCGGCATCTGTTCGGCAGGCATATACGGTCGAAGAAATGCGCGGGTTGCTGAAAAAAACCAAGGCTGCAAAGACGGAGATCCAGACGCGCTATCTGTTTCGCATGGGCGCGATTGCCTGGAAAAGTTGAAAAATATGTACGATTTAATCGTTGTCGGAGGAGGGCCTGCGGGAACGTCGGCGGCAATCACAGCGGCGCGTTCTGGTGCGAGCGTTTTGCTGCTGGAGCGCGGACGCTTTCCTCGTCATAAAGTTTGTGGCGAATTTGTGTCCGCTGAGTCGCTCGTCCTTCTTGCTAGTTTGCTGGATGCGGATCACAAGAGTTTATTGAGTGACGCCATCCGCATTACGAATGCCCGGATTTTTCTGGACGGACACATGCTTCGTACGGTCACTGATCCGGCTGCGGCCAGCATCGCGCGTCTTGAACTGGATGCTGCGTTGTGGCAGTCGGCGGTTGCGTCCGGAGTGGACGCACGCCAACGAACCGTTGTGCAGAGCATCGTTGGGACGGGGCGGTTTCTCATCAAAACGCCGGATGAAGATTTTGAAGGGCGAGCCGTGATCAATGCCACCGGGCGCTGGTCGAACCTCACGATGCAGCCCAATCACAACCAAGCCAAGTGGATAGGAGTTAAGGGTCACTTCGCCGAATCATCGCCGGAGAGGTCAGTAGATCTCTATTTTTTCGAAGGCGGATATTGCGGCGTGCAGCCAGTCGATCTCGCGGGAGATTCGAAGCACGGGCGAGTCAATGCGTGTGCGATGGTGCGGGCTGACGTTGCCGGCAATTTGAAAGAAGTATTTTCCCGGCATCCTGCACTGGCCGAGCGGAGTGATCGATGGGAGCCGCTCAGTGAGCCGGTGAGTACGTCGCCATTAATCTTCCGCGAACCGCAGCCGGAAAGAGCTGGAGTTTTGATGGCGGGAGATGCCGCAACATTCGTCGATCCTTTTGTGGGCGATGGCGTGTCGTTAGCGTTGCGTGGCGGATCATTGGCGGCTGAGTCGTTGCTTCCGTTTTTTCAGCAGAAGGTTTCGTTGCACGATGCTACGCAGGCCTACAGCCGAATGTATCAGGAGCGGCTGGCGCCGGTTTTTCGGGCCTCGTCCGGGATTCGTAGAATGCTGGGATTGCCGCGTCCGGTGCGAAAGCCGTTGTTGTTTTTGTTGGGAAAGACGCCGGCGGTGACGCGGTATTTGGTGAAGAGAACCAGATGGGTGGCGTAGAGGCACGGAGAAAAAACTTAACCGGCCTTGGGAAGCCCAATCTTTACTCTGAGAGAGACTATCGGACAACCAAAACTTCGCGGATGTTGTCGCGAGTGAGGAAGAATTTGATCGAGGCAAAGTCGCGAAAAAGCGTCTCGATGTGGCGATTGTTGAAGACGCGTTGCAGGCGGAAGCCATCGCCGACTGCGGTATGAAGCGCGCCGGTTGGTCCGCGCCGAACTTCACGCCGAGGTTCGATATGCTGCATTTCCAGAGTGTCAGGCCCGACTATGTGATAACGATAGCAAGGCGCATCAGGACCGGCTTCGCGGGTATGGAAGAACGCCAGCAACACGCCGCCGGGTTTCAGCATGGACCATAGGCGTCCGACGACCGGCTTGACCAAACTCTCATCCATGTAGTCGGCGAGGTTCCAGCAGAGGACGGCATCGAAGCGGGCGGCCGGGTGGACTAAATTTTCCGAAAGAAATTTTTTACTGTCGAGCGTCGGCTGGCCCTGTTCGTCTTTGATAATCAGCGACGGATCGGTCGAGGCATCCAGCAGATCCTCACTGTAGATTTTGTGGCCCAGTTCGGTGAGATAGCGAATGTTTGCGGCAGAAGTCGAACCGATATCGAGGACGTAGAGCGGTTCTTCCGGCTTTAATACCCGAACCAACTCGCCCAAGCCACTCGACCGGCGAGTGAGGCGCTGGGCAGGCTGCTTGGACTTTGGAGCTTGGCCTTGGTCCGCTGATGAACTCCGAAAAAATTTCATGAAGCTGTGCGGTGCGGATACCATTGAACTTCCTGGATCCAGATTCCTATAAATTTGCCGATAGTAAAATATATCGTACTGAGTAATGGTTACTGTGGAAAACTTAATGGGTTAGGTTACTGGAGTTTTGTGTCTGGGCACTTGGCAATTGGCACCTAGCATTTAGCCAGCAATGGCCGCCAGGGGCCAAATACTAAGTGCTAATTCCCATCTGCCTACTTACCTACGGCTTCGTCGCCGTGCCGTCCTTCTGAATATCGACTTTACCTTTGAAATAGGCGCCGTCCTCGATCGAAATTCGTTGAGTGGCGATGTCACCGGTGATGATGGCTGTCTTTCGCAATTCCGTGCGATCGGTGGCACGGATACTGCCATCCACCTTACCCTGGACGACCACACTTTTGGCATTCACGTTGGCGCGAACCTGTCCATTCGGCCCGACCGTCAGGCTGTTGCCCTGGAGTTCGATTTTGCCTTCGACCTGGCCGTCGATGTAGAGGTCTTCGCTGCCGGATAGTTCTCCCTTAATCACGACAGACTTGCCAATGTGCGCCATTTCTGTCGTTTTTGGTGTCTCCATAATGTCGGCCTCCTTGGGCTGTGAACTGAAAAATATCTGAATTTATCTGGCTATGCGCCGGGCGGCCAAAGAAGTAAAACTTGCAAAACTTTCAGGCATTTGAATGTGAAGACTATATCCTAGGTGTGTGGTGATGACAAACGGTGAAAGAGCGTTTAACCGCAAAGAGCGCTAAGAAATGCCGCAAAGAACGCAAAGCACCCCACTCGAATTGTGTGGGGAGGTTTTCTTAGCGATCTTTGCGGTTAAACGCTTTTTGCTCGGGAGTGAATGCTGCTTTTGGTGCCGGCACCTTGCAACAATGTGAGTGTCTGTTCTAATCAACGTACCCAGTGGGTCGATAAGTGCGTACAACTGTCTGGACGTAAGGCCCGTCTAATAAACCGGTTAACCTTTATGCGAGTCCGTTGCGAAGCGATGATTGCGCTGCTGGCGTTGGTAACTGTTGCCGGAGCATTTGCACAGCAACCGGCGGGTACTCCCGTTGACCTGGTTCGTCGAACCGTTCAGAACGAAATGAAGGCCAATGACAGCAGCACGCCTTTTTCGTTTCAGGAGCGAAGAGAATCGCCTTCTGGTTCACAAACTGAGTTGATCGTTGAGACCCGTGAAGCCATGGCTGGGATGCTGATCGCGAACAACGATCATCCTCTGAGTCCTCAAGAACGGCAGGCGGAAATTGGACGCCTTGATCACCTAGTGCAGGACCCGGCGGAACTGGCGAAGAAGAAAGCCAAAGAAGCAGAGACCAAAGATCGCATCACGCGCATCGTCAAGGCGTTGCCGGATGCTTTTCTCTATGACTTCGATGGAACGGACACAGGGAACTCATTGCTGGGCGGCCAGGATGCGAGACTGATCCGGCTCAAGTTTCGTCCGAATCCGAAATACAATCCTCCAACGCATGTGGAGCAAGTCCTCACAGGAATGCAAGGCATCATGCTGATCGATGCAAAACAGGAGCGCATTGCGCGGATCGATGGCACCCTTACAAGCGAGGTCGGATTTGGCTGGGGTATCCTCGGACACCTGAATCAAGGCGGACATTTCATGGTCGACCAAGCCGACATGGGCACGAACAATTGGGAAGTCACGCGCATGGGATTGGACCTTACCGGCAAAGTGCTTTTCTTCAAGTCACTGGCGTTCAAGTCGACGAAAACCTACAGCGACTTCCATCCCGCGCCGCCCAATCTTTCTTTTGCTGAGGGCGTGGACATGCTGAAGAAAAAGCAAGGCATCATGGCTGCGACCCAACAGGCGGATGCTCGGTAGGGGCCCGGAAAACTCTTAACCGCAAAGAACGCAAAGAACTGCCGCAAAGTTCGCAAAGAGAATCGAGAGAATAAAGATTTTCTTGGCGTTCTTTGCGGCGCTTCTTCGCGTCCTTTGCGGTTAAAGTTCTTCAGCCCGGAATTCTTCCTTGCGCACCGTCAGGTTCTCGATTCGGTCTGCGAGCACGCGATATCCAGTCCCGGGTTCGTTGCTGATCTTGATCGTTCCTTGCGGTGAAACTTCAACCTCGGGTTCGATGATGTCTTCTTTCCAATAACGCTTCGATGCGGACACGTCCCCCGGCAACTTGAAATTCTCCAGCGTGGAAAGGGCAATATTGTGCGCCCGTCCAATGCCGGATTCGAGCATGCCACCGCACCACACCGGAACTTTATTTGCGAGACAAACGTCGTGTACTTTTTTGGCTTCGCTGAATCCGCCAACGCGTCCGACTTTAATGTTGATAATCCGGCAAGCGCCGGTTTCGACGGCTTGCGCGGCGTCGCGGGCGTTTTGGATCGATTCATCCAGGCAAATCGGGGTGCGCAATTCTTTCTGCAGGCGAGCGTGATAATAGATGTCGTCGTTCCATAACGGTTGTTCGATCATCAGCAGATTGAATTGATCGAACTTGCGGAGATGTTCGACTTCATCGAGCGTGTAGGCGGAGTTGGCATCGCAACTTAGGACAATATCTGCCCAGCGCGAGCGAATGCGCTCCAGAGCGTTGATGTCCCAGCCCGGTTTGACTTTGATCTTGATGCGACGATAGCCAGCCGCTAATTCGGTTTCGATCTTTTCCAACAACTGCTCGATGGAATCCTGAATTCCGATGGAAACCCCGCAGGGAATTTCCTGCTGCTTGCCGCCGAGCAGTTTCCACAACGGCTGTTGTTTCTGCTGGGCTTCGGCATCCCAGATTGCGTTTTCGAGGGCGGCTTTGGCCATGCGGTGCCCGCGGACTCTGGTCATGAGCGCGGCACTGTGCCTTGCCGACTCGATCTTTTTGCCTAGTAACGCGGGCGCGAGAAAATGCTTGACGGTCGGCCATGCGCTATCAATCCATTCACTGCTATAAAAAGGATCTTCGCCGGCCACAGATTCGGCCCAACCGCTAACCCCGTCGCACTGCACCTGGACGAGCAAAATTCGTCGGCTGTAGATGCGGCCAAAGCTTGTCTCAAAAAAATGGACAAGCGGCATTTGAATTTCGCGGAGCGTGATGGCTTCAATTTTCATGGAGTATTTAAGATAGCAGCAGAGGCCGATTAACCACCAAGGGCACTAAGTTACACGAAGGAAATCTCTGGGTCTTTTGGATTTCCTTGGTGTGCCTTAGTGTTTTTGGTGGTTATAAGTTTTCAGATCGATATGCCCAGTTCTCATCCCAGCGGCCCAAAAGAAATTTGCCATTGGAATTCGCATCCCGCTCATATCCAAGCACCGCCAGCCCATCTGAAAGCGCATGCAGGAAATCTTCGCGATTGCAGCTCTGTACTTCTTTGGCCTGTTCTTTTCTTGCAGCCGACGCTTTCCACTCGTAAATCTGTGCTGGAACAGTGATGGTTTTAACTGCCTGAAAATGTGGCTTGATCGCACGGGTTAGCAAATCATCCACCCGCTTCGACTTGAGCCACCACTCCGCTACCAGTCGATCGGTAGGCAGGCCGGCTTGCAGTGGGGAAGTCGTAATTCCGTACTGATTCACCGTGTAGCGCCGCGCGATCGCGCCGAGCTTTTCAATATTCAGATAGGCGTTCTTGATTTCGAGCGGGTCGAAGGTCCACTCGATCAATTCGAAGCCGCTGGCCAGTGCATCCTCGCGCTGAAACAATTTGATCTTTTGTCCCAGGCCGGCGTTGCGACTCTTCTTGCGTACCGCAAGCATGTGGGAATGCAAATAAGAATGTCCGCCGCGAACTCCGGGCACGGCCAGCGCGAATCCTGCTAG
>DATBAX010000062.1:0-5551 GCA_036271275.1 Terriglobales bacterium | reverse complement strand
CTCCAACCGGATCATCAGTGCAAATAGGCCGCCCACAAAAAAGAAGAAACTGATGGAAGCGAGATACAGCAAGGCGATGCGCTTATGGTCAACGGTAAGCAGCCATGAACTGACCCCATATTCCTTGTTGAGGTAGTTCTCGCGTTCTGCCGTAAAACTTGCGGTTGTTGCCATTGCTATTCCTTGGGCTCCTGGGACTGCGTGCCCGGCGACGCCATAAGACTGCCGGCCGCTCCCGCTGGGGGCTGGTTCAACGATTTTACATACGCGACCAGCTCATTCAATTGCTCTTCATTCACGAGTCCCTGAAAAACCGGCATGATGGGTTTAAATCCACTCACCACTTTCGCGCTCGGACTCATGATCGACTCTCGAATATAGTTTTCGTCCGCAGTGATGGTCCGGCCATCTTCCAGCAGGACTGGCTTGCCGTACACACCGGTCAAAGTTGGTCCCCGGCCTTGTGATTCCGATTGGTGACAAGTTTGACAACCGAGCTGGTTGAACAGGGCCGCGCCATTCGATGCCAGCGATCCAAACGCAGGGCCGGTCGTCAACCAGGCTTGATACTCGGCCGGCTCCATAACCACGACTTGTCCAATCATTCCGGAATGCTGGCTGCCGCAGTATTGCGAACAAAATAAATGATATGTACCGGCCTTGGTGGCGCGAAACCATACTGTTGAGTAACGGCCTGGAAGCACGTCCTGCTTGATACGAAATGCCGGAACGTAGAAGCTGTGAATGACATCCTGCGAGGTCATGATCAGCTTGATGTCATGTCCCACAGGAACATGCAACTGATTGATCTCACGTACGCCTTCTTCATGCTGCAGCTTCCACATCCACTGCTTGCCGACGACATAAACTTCGGTCGCGCCCTGCGGAGGCGTGCGCTCCTGAAAATAAATCACCGCGCCCCACACAAAGATTACGAGAAAAATTCCCAGCGGCACGATCGACCACGTGACTTCAAGGATCGTGGATCCTTCAATGTGCTCGGGAAGGCGTCCATGGCGGCGCCGGTACTTGATCGAGAAAACGAAAATCGTGATGAAGATTGCGGCGCACGTAAACAGTGACAGCAGAACCAGGAAAATGTAGAGCAGGTCTACATTCCCGGCAAATGCCGAGGACTGTGCGGGCCAAAGTGGAAAATTGTCAAACATATCTATGAGACCTGTTGTGGTCGTTGCCGTCCGGCGGAGACCCGCGCCGGATTAAAAATCCGAGAAAAACGCCCATGATCAAAATTGTCGCCGCTCCGGAAAGCCGCAGTATCCTGAAAATCGTCGCGCCGTATTTACCGGTATTCGGATCGTAGTGGTAGCAGTACAACAGCACTTCATCGACTACGGTCCCGATCTTATGGTTCGACGCCTGAATCAAGCCCAGGCGCAAATCTTTGGGCGCATATTCAACCCCGTAGTAGTACTGAGCAATCTTGCCTTCGGGCGTCAGAATCATGATTGCCGTCGAATGGGCAAACTGTCCGGTTTTCGGATCGTACTGGTATTGAAAGCCCACAGCTTTGGTCAGCGCATCGATCGCCGGCTGCTGCCCGGTCAGGAAATGCCACCCGTTTTCCGCGCCCGGACGTTTGTAACGCTTCAGATATTCGGCCTTTTTGATGGTCGCGATTTCAGGCGTGTCTTTGGGATCGAAGCTCACTGTGAGTACGTCGAATTGATTGCCGACATCGAACTTGACAACTCGCAGCGCGGTGTCCAGACCATTCAAGACTTCGCCACAGAGCATGGTGCATTGGTAATAAACCAAACTCAGAATGATCGGTTTCTTGCCGAAGTAATCGCCCAGCTTGACGGTCTTGCCGTTCTCATCGCGGAAGGCGAGGTCCGCGGGAATCTGCGTATTCAGATTTTGCTGAATTCCAACATCCTTCAATCCCGGCGGACGCATGGTCGCAGGCGGCGACATCACGCCCTGACTCATTCCCTGACCGAAGGCAGGAATCGTCAGCGCAAGCGTTGCCAGAGCCACCCGCATCCACTTCGAATTGTTTGAACTGCTATGCACTGCGTTTGCTCCCTTTCAATCTACTTCTTCGCCGCCGGCATTTCGCTATGGTCCGATTTATCCGCGGCATCGTTGATTACACTTACGGTCGATGTCGGCACGGTCCCCGTTTTTGGCGTCGTCGGCAAGCCGCGTTCCGCAATTAATTGCATAGCTTGATCAATCGGGATATGCACCGAGCCCGCGCTTTGATCCACCCATCCGTAACTGTGCAATTGTTGTTCTTCCTTTAAACGAAAATCCCGGATCTCGGTTCTTTCGTCGGTCTCGAGCCGGGGCAGGGGAAATGTTTTTTCCATCTGCTTGGTAACCGCTGGTGTGTCACTTTCGCGAGTATCCGCTTCAGTTTTCGCCATCGGACTCATGGGCGGTTCGTGAGACTTTTCATACGAATCCATGAAGTGATACACGCCCAACATGATCGCGAAGACGATGCCGGTGCAAACGATCAGCCCGGCAAAAAATCCGTACAGGCCGCCGGCGCTGAGATCTCGCTTTTCGAAACCCTGGTCGTCGCTTGGATCGTATTGTGCGTGCTTACTCATGTGCCGGTCCCAAAAGTGCCAATGATTTCGGATCGTAAAGCGCCAGCAGAGGCCGCTGTTTCAAATTGTAGAAAAAGAAGGCCAGCCAGAGTCCGCCCATGCCGACGGGAACCACGATCCATGCGGCCAATTCCACGAGACTGACTGACGAGACCGTCTGGTGAAAAGTTGGTTCAATGTGCCAGACCAAATCCACCCAGCGCATGAACAGCATCCACAGGGCCAGCCAAACCAGTTTCATGGGATCGCGTTTAAAGGCGCGCGAAAGCAGGAAGAGGAATGGGACCGCAAAGTGAAAAGCTGCGATAAACAATCCCACGTACTGCCAGCCTCCGTGCAGACGCCGCATGTACCAGGTGATTTCCTCCGGCAAGTTTCCCGCCCAGATAATCAGCAGTTGCGAGAACGAAAAGTATGCCCACAGCATAATGAACGTGAGCATAAACTTGCCGTGATCATGCACTTCCCTGGGTTTCAAAAAGAGCAGCGTCGGCGAATAGGACGATAAAATCCGCTCGACTATGATGACCAAACACAGCGCCGAAAGGCACTGGCCAATCACGAGAATTAGCGGATAGATTGTCGAAATCCAGTGCGGATCGAGGGACATCACCCAATCAATGATTGCAAAGGAAACGGTCAGAGCGTAAATCACCAGGCCGGGGGCGCTCACTTTCCGAATGCTCTTGCCCACATCGCGAGTTAAAGGATGGTCCTGTTCCACCGAGTAGCGATTCAGGAAATAAATCAGCAATCCCCAAACCACGAAATAAAACACGGCCCGCCAAATGAAATCGCGAGGGTTGAGATAGGCTGCGGCCAGCTTTTGCAGATGCGGATCTTTCACGACCACGGCAGGGTCCGTCCAAGCATAGAGACGGCTCATGCGATAGGCCAGCGGAATGAACAAAACCGCCATCAAGGGTAGAGTGCGGGTGCCCGCTTCCAGCGGACGGCGCATGACTGTTCCCCATGCTCCGCCGGTAACATGCTGAATCATCAACCAAGCCAGGCATCCGAGGGTCAATCCCACACACAACATGTACGCCAGCAAGTAAGCCTGGAAAAATTTCTGCGACGAAACCACCGCAAAGATTCCGGAGAGCACTGCAAAAATCACGCCGACCACCAGCGACTTTTGCTGTAGGCCCTGCACGACTGGGGGCGCCATGAGATCGATATTGTTTATGCGCGCCGTGCTCATTTCGTTGTTTCTCCCCTGTCCTTTTCCCATCCCGGTTCCAGATCAGGTTGGGTTGCGCCAGACCCCGGCTCTCCCTGGAAAGTCACTGGCGCCGATGGTACCTTCTGATCTTTCGGGACATCGCTCATGGTCGCCGACTGACTCAATTGCAAAGCCTTGATGTAAGCGACGATGGCCCAACGATCACGCGGAGGGATCTGCGCCGCGTAATCTGGCATCGCGCCAAAACCGTTGGTGATCACGCCGAAAAAATATCCCAACGGCGCTTTGCGCAGACGATCGGTGTGATATGAAGGCGGCGGAATGAAGCCACGCTGCGCGACCATGCCTTGCCCATCGCCAACCCGCGAATGACAAGGCGAACAATAAATATTGAAGCGCTGCTGTCCGCGGGCCAGGACTTCCGCGTCGGCTGGGAACGGCATGTAATCGCCCGGATCTTTCCCAACGTAGCCGGTATAGAAATATGTATCGGCTTTCAGTTGTCCGCGCGCGATTGTTCCCTCGACCTGAGGACGCGCCGAACGCATATCTGTATAGAAATCACTCTTCGCCAGCGGCTTGAAACGTGGCTGATCGTGCATGTCCTGCCGGCATCCGGCGAGAACCAGGACTATGAGCAAGCCCAGCGGCGAAATTTTTCTGAGGGTCAGCATGACTTAGCTGGGGACCTCCGAAATCGACGTTGGCCCAAGGCCTTCAAGAAATTGACGGGTGCGCGCGCTATCGTATTGCGGATCGGAAGAGAACACGACCAGAAAGAACTTGTCCTGCGAAGCGCGATCGAAGCGCGGCACGTTGAATACGGGGTGGTAAGGCATGGGAAGTCCGTTCAACATCAACATGCCAAACACCGCGGACAACACCGAAAACAAAATTGTCAACTCGAAAGTCACGACCATGAACGACGGCCAGGAATGAAAGGGCCTGCCGCCGACATTGATGGGATAGCTGACGACCGAAATCCACCACTGCATCAAATAACCCGTGGCGCAACCGCAGAGCCCGCCGATCAATACGATCAGCGCGACGTTATTGTGATGGAATCCAATCGCCTCCGCCAACTCTTCAATCGGGAACGGACTATACGCATCGATCTCTTTGTATCCCGCTTCATGCGTGCGCTTGGCCGCGTCAACAATATCGGTGGGCGTATCGAACTCCGCCATCAGGCCGAAAATTGGATTTTCCGTCATTTGTGCTTCACCTCCGCCTGGGGCAGCAGAGTGCGTATTTCAAAGATTGAAATCATCGGCAATAGGCGAACAAACAGGAACATGGCGGCGGAAAACATACCCAGTGTTCCGATAAACACGGCCCAGTCCCATTTGGTCGGGTAGTACATTCCCCACGAAGAATTCAGGAAGTCGCGATGCAGGCTGACCACCACGATGATGAAACGTTCGAGCCACATGCCGACCAGGACGTCCAACGAAATCAGGAACAGCCAGAACGGATGGGTACGGAACCTGCGAATCCACATGATCTGCGGCAACACGATATTAAAGAACAGCAGCGCCAGATAATATTTGGCATACGGGCCATGCAGCCGGTTCCAGCCCAGAAAATGCTCGTTGGGATTGCCGCCGTACCAGTTCAAGAACGCTTCCATCGCGTAACCGTAGCCGACAATCAATCCGGTGGCGAGCATGACCATCGCGGAATTTTCCAGATGACGCTCGGTGATGTAGTCGCCCACGTTGTAATACTTGCGGATGGGAATTGCCAGCACCAGCACCATGGCAAATCCTGAATAAATTGCGCC
>DATBAX010000061.1:0-5244 GCA_036271275.1 Terriglobales bacterium | reverse complement strand
AGGCGGCTGGCTTTTGAAGTCTTCTTGAACTGCCGAATGTCGTCGATGACCTGCTCGGCAAGATCCATCTTGTTCTTGCCCTTCTTCACATTGGGCCCGTCGATGAGCTTGACGTAGTTATGGTCAAACACGGCCTTCATTGGCTTAATCGACTTGAGCAGAGGCTTTACTTTGTCGAGCAAATCGCGTTCGAGGACGCCGGCTTTGGTGGCGGCGGCATGCATGTCGTCTTCGAAAATGTCCCAGCCGGTGAAAACCAGGTCATCTAGTCCGGCCAGTGGCATGAACTCCTTGATCTTCGGCGATCGAGCGTCCGTGCGCTTGCCCAGGCGAATAGTGCCCATCTGAGTGAGCGATCCGATCGGCTTGGCGAATCCTTTGCGAACGGCTTCCACACCTGCCACGAAAGTCGTGGCCACCGCGCCCATGCCGGGGATCATGACGCCCAATTTACCTTTAGCCGGCAGAATTTCGCTGCCATGAGATTCTTTGACTTCCGCGCGTGCCTGCTTTGTCTTTTTCGCCATGTGTAGCAACGTCCTCAATGATGGCTCTGTTACGGATGAGCGCTTGGAATGTAGGGCAAACCAGCCATGTTCTCGTATGCAGAGTGAATTTGCAACTTAACTGAGGCTGAATGTGCAGGATAGGAATTCAACGGCGAGTTTTTACATCGACTGGAAAAACTAGGCGGCGGCTTTCATACGATTCTGCCAATGAGTCCAGGCAAACCAGACGATTCCAACGACGAGCACGGCGAGGATAACGGTATCAAGTTTATGAAAATATTTGCCGAGCTGACGCCAGTTCTCGCCCAGCTTCATTCCGAAGTATGCCAGGGCAAAGCACCACGGCCACGATCCCAGGAAAGTGTAGACGTGAAATCGAATCCGGGGCATGCGGGCGATGCCGGCAGGTAGTGCAATGAAGGTCCGGATCACCGGCAACAGGCGTCCGATGAAAACCGCCAGATATCCCCAGCGAGCGAAGAAACGGTCGGCCCAATCCAGTTCTCGGTGACTAAAGAGAATCCATCGGCCGTATTTTTCGACCAGCGGACGCCCGCCGTAGCAGCCAATTTCATAGGCGACTAACGATCCCAGATTGCACCCAATGGCTCCCGCCGTGGCTACCCACAATAATTTCATGGCGCCGTCATATACCAGATATCCGGCAAAGGGCATGATTAGTTCAGATGGAAGTGGGATGCAGGCCGATTCAATGGCCATGAGGAAAGCGACGCCGCCGTAACCGCCGGCTGCGATCACCGATTTGATGAACAGAAAAAGAACGCCGAGGATTTTTTCAGTCATGCAATTTCTAGGGAGACTGCGAAAATCTTAGAACGAACCTTCCTGGGTAAAGGTGAATCCGGGTAACGACGCGCCCTCGGGGTTCTTTGCCACTTTCACCCGGGTAGTCGGAGCGTCAGGAGCCGTGACTTCAGCCGGCCGCAGCACCGCAAACTGCGAGAATACTTCGCTATAAAGCTTGGTGACAAGGTAATCCTGGCCGTCGCCGTCATTGCGCCAGACTTGCCCGAGTTGGATGGATTTCACTGCCACGCATTTCCCTCGATTATTAGACCACTTTCAGAGTACCGGGAGGCATAGGGTGCGTCAATTGAGGGCTGTGGTTCGGGGATTACCAAAGGCTACTAAGGTTTTCTTTGCGTTCTGTGCGGATTTTCTTAGCGTTCTTTGCGGTTATAGGCTTTTCAAAGCTTTTAATTGCAAAGGACGCAAAGAAGAACTCAACAGAGAGTGGTTCCCGGTGTCTGCTAACATTTCCAGACATCAGAACTGAAAGAGAGAAGATCGGCATGGCGCGAAACGTGAATCCTCGTCCAAGCAAGAAAAAGGCAGCGTCCGTGACAAAGAAAGCAGCCTCGAAGAAAGGCTACAAGCCGCTTGCGCCCGAGCGCGTGCACGAGATTCTTGCCCGGCTCAATAAGCGCTACCCTGACGTGACTTGCGCCCTGACTCACAAGAATGCGTGGGAGTTGGTAGTCGCGACGATTCTTTCCGCGCAATCGACCGATGTAGGCGTGAACAAGGTCACCCCGGTAATCTTCAAGAAATATCCAACGGTCCAGGATTTCGCTGCGTTGACTCCCGAGCAGCTTGAGCCCGATCTTCGCACCACCGGCTTTTTCCGCAATAAAGCAAAATCAGTCGTCGGGGCGGCCAAAATGCTGGTCAACGATTTCGGAGGCAAAGTTCCCGACGATATTGAAAAGCTGTTGACTCTCCCCGGCGTGGCGCGCAAGACGGCCAATGTCGTCTTAGGGACTTGGTTTCATAAAAATATCGGAGTCGTCGTGGATACGCACGTACATCGAATTTCTCGGCGGCTCGAATTAACCAAGCATGACGATCCCAAGAAAATCGAACAGGATTTAATGCAGGTGATCCCCAACGACAAATGGACACTATTCTCCCACCAGATTATTTGGCATGGCCGGACTCTGTGCATGGCGCGCAATCCCAAGTGCGCGGATTGTCCAATTGAAAACATCTGTCATGCGGCGGATAAAACCTGGAGCAGTGTGGACATCCATCCCCAAGCCAAGGCGATCAAATAAACCAAGAGCAATGAACCACCAAGGACACAAAGGATCACGAAGGAAACCCGTGAGGGATTTCCTTAGCGTACCTTCGTGCCCTTGGTGGTTTAAAGGGTTGGAATTTCTTTACGTCGGCACTTTCAAAATCAAATAGCCACCGACCAACGCAAATATCAGGTCCGGTGACCACGCCGCAAGAATCGGCGGCAAGCGACTCAGATTCCCCATGTCTTCAAACAGGCGAGAGACGATCACGTACACGGTGGCGATGCCGACCGCTACAGCAATTCCTGTCACCGCGCCGCGCTTCCCTGCTGACAACGAAAACGGAATCGCCAATAAAGCCATAATCAATGTAATCGCCGGCACGGCAAACTTTTCGTAGAGCTGAACTTTCAAGCGCACTACATCAAACCCGCTTTGCTCCAGATCGTGGATGTAACGCCGCAACTCCTCGTAATTCATCTCCTGAGATTGTTTGATTTCTTTTTTGAAATACGTCGGCGGCTCGCTGATATTAGCGAAAGTCGACACATCGAAGGCGCGATAACTCTCCATGGCGGGGCCGCGCAATTCGCGCTGCCAACCCTGCGTGCATACCCAACGTTGTAGGCCTTCGTCCCAGTGGGCTCGGTCGGCATAGACTCGCTGCTTGAGTTGAAAACTAGCCGGATCAAACTGGAAAGCCGAGAGATTGCCAAACTGATTTTTGTCGGAATCGAATAGTTGATAGTAATAAATCGTCGAATGCTCGCCGAAAATCCATTTGCGGTCGGGGTTTAGATACGTCTGGGCGGGTTTGCCTTTGATCATGTTGCGCAACGCGTCCTGCCGTTTGTTTGCGTGCGGCAAATAAAATTGATCGAAGAAAAATAGGCCAGTGGCCAGGATCGCGGACGCCAGCAAAATAGGCATGATGATCCGGTAAATACTCATGCCTGTCGCCTTGATGGCGGTGATTTCGTTGGTGCGCTGCAGCAATCCAAAAGTGATCAGCACCGCCAGAAGGATGCTGTAAGGAATCATGCTATCGAGAAAATATGGAATCACATTGAACAAATACTCCGCAACGATCACCGGAGAAATCTGATTGCGCAGAATGTCGTTCAGTAGCTCGAAGACCGTGAACACCAGCAAGAGCATGAGAAATGTCGAAAGTACAAGGGCCAGGTTGACGGCAAAATCCTTGAGGACATAGTCGTCCAGGATCATGGGGAAACGGGCACTGAACACGCGTCGTCGCGACACTGCCCGCTGAAAGGCGTTTTCGCTGCGGCTAAAGGTGGGGAAAATTCCTGCCCCTTTTTTCCATCCTTTCGCAAACGGATGCCACAAAAATCTCAGCGATCCCACATCAAAAGGCCGGTGTTCTGCCCGCCATAAAAGAAAAGCTCCGCCCAGAAAGAAAATTAGGTCCGCCAGCCAGACCCCTAGCCCAGGAGAAACTTTTCCCTGCCGCGCAAGCGACACTCCCAGCAATGAGGCAAAGTAGTAACCAAACACCAGCAAAATGGTGAGGACAAAGCCCGTGGACTTCCCTCCTTTTTTCGACGAGAGGCCCAGCGGTATTCCCACCAACGCCAATACCAAGCAAGCGGTAGGCAGCGCGAATCGGCGATGGAATTCGATGAAATACCAACGGGCGATTCCAGGATTTCTTTTTGTGCGCGCCTGTTGAAGCAATTCCTGAGTTGGCAATTCGCCCAACGGCGCTGGCTCTTGCTCTTTCGTTGTGTCGGCCTGGGGAAGGATAATGGGCTTATCCGTTTGCTGGAAAGTTGAAATTTGATAGTGATCGACTTCTTTCGGATCGGTTTCGTGGGTCGATCCATCGATCAAATGAAGGTGCAGCGTGTCCGGCCCCTCAGAAACCAGAATTCCCTGCTGGGCCAACGTAATGACAGGCTGTGCAGGATTGCTGACGTCCGCGATGAAAACGCCTTTCCAGATCGCTGCGCCCTTGGCGCTCTTCACATCTTGAACGTATAAAACCAGTTTGGGGAAGCCTTCATAGAAAACGCGCGGTTGCACTTCATAAGAAATCTGCGATCCCTTGAGGCGATCTTGTAACCGTCCGAGGGCAGCCTGGGACGCGGGCGCAATATAGATTCCATTGACCAGCGCCAGCCCCCATGCGCAAATCACAAAAATGGAAATGATTCGCAGGAACGTCCACACGCCGATACCGCTGGCGCGCATGGCGGTAATTTCGCTGTCGGCGGCGAGCCGGCTCAGGCCGATGAGAATTCCCACCAGCACGCCCATGGGAATGGTGTAAGTGAGCGCGGAGGGAACGGTGAAAAAGAAAATTTCGGCGACACTCGGAAGCGGCGCGCTGTTGCGAACCACCAGTTCGAGAATGTGCCCGAGGTCGCGGGTAAAAAGGACGAAGGTGAACACCGCCACCCCGATCAGGGCATGCGACGTGACTTCCCTCAGAATATAGCGGGTAAGAATCCGCATCGGCGTTCGCTTAGCTGGAGTCTAGCACGGCGAAGTTCAGAATCGAATGCCGGATTGTGATTTCAATCACTGAAACTGCGCGTTCTCGTTTGTTATAATCCGCGCACGAATCCCTCAGCGATGACCGAAGCTTCCACACCTTTGATGCGGCAGTATGGCGCCATCAAGAAAGAGCATCCGACTGCTCTTTTGTTCTTTCGCCTGGGCGATTTCTA
>DATBAX010000060.1:0-13581 GCA_036271275.1 Terriglobales bacterium | reverse complement strand
TTCATGGTTTCGTAAGGGACGCCGCTGGGTTTAATGGCGATCACGCCGTCTTTGCGCGAGATTCCGCTTACGTTTCCGAACGTATAAAGGACAAGGCCACGGCGCACTAACTCAAGATTCGCGTCCAGAACTTCTTCACGTAAGCTGTCGAGCGACATAAACCGGTCAAGTCCCAATCTGCAGGTGTGGTAAATATTCGATTTAGTGGATACGGTAAACGTTTTCCGAGCCGAACATTAACGGAAGCCAGCGGCTTTGTCAATTGCCGGATTTTGTCAGTTTTGAGGCCATTCTCCTGCCAATGCTCGACTGTGACTACAGCCTAGCTCATCTGCGCAAAAAGAGGCTTCAACGCGACGTATAGCTGGCGGTAAAGCGAGTATTGCTGTTTTAAAACCTGTTCGGCTGCGCCATACGGCCGCACTCGCGTTGCGACGTGAACTGCGGCGGCGCATGCGTCTGCGACCGAATTCCAATGCCTGGCGCCGACCCCTGCCAATAGCGCTGCCCCGTAAGCGGCGCCTTCTTCGGCCTCGACAATCTCGACTTCACGTCCGTAAACGTCGGCCTGAATTTGCCGCCAGAGTTCCGAGCGCGCGCCACCGCCGCCGAGGCGAATTGAACTTACCGGCACACGCATGGCTTCGAATAACGTAAAGGTATCCTTTAAGCTAAACGCAACTCCCTCGAGAATCGATCGCACGACATGTCCGCGAGTGTGGCTGGCGGTGAAGCCCACTAACGCGCCCCGTGCTTTAGGATCGAGATGAGGCGTGCGCTCTCCCATTAAATATGGAGCCCAAAGCACGCCTGCCGATCCGGAGGGAACTGCGCTCGCCTCGCGTGTGAGATCGTCGTACGAAACGCCTGATCCCAGCAAATCGCGGAACCAGCGCAGCGAGAGTCCAGCAGCTTGAGTGACGCCCATGACATGCCACTGTCCCGGAATCGCGTGGCAGAAAGTGTGGACACGACCTTGCGCGTCCATTGCTGGGTGATCGGTTGCCGCGAAGACCACGCCGGATGTTCCGATAGTCGCGCTCACACTTCCCGGACGCACGATGCCCATGCCGACCGCGCCGCCAGCCTGATCTCCAGCGCCCGCTACTACGGGCGTTCCAACTTTCAGTCCGGAAGCCGCTGCGCCTTCCTCAGAAATTCGCGCGCACACTTCCGGCGATTCGAACAGACGCGGCAGACAACTCATGGGCAAATCCGCTGCAGACATCATGGCTTCTGACCAGCGTCGATTGGCGACGTCCAGCATCAAGGTGCCTGACGCGTCCGCCACATCGATGGCTTGTTCTCCGGTGAGGCGAAAGCGCACGTAATCTTTGGGAAGCAGAACGCGACGAAAGCGCTTCCAGATTTCAGGTTCGTGTTCCCGTACCCACAGCAGTTTCGTCAGAGTGAAATTGGTGAGAGCGGGATTGCAGGTGAGCTCGATGATGCGCTTCGCGCCGATCTTCTCGTTCAACCAATCGCATTGCGCCTGGGTACGCTGATCGCACCAGATGAGCGCGGGCCGCAGTACTTGATTGTCTTCGTCGAGCAAAACCGCGCCATGCATTTGTCCGGCAAGCCCGATGCAGGAGATGTCCGCGCCGGTGATCCCGGCCGTCAGCAATGCTTCTTTGATGGCTCCGGCGGCAGCCCGCCACCAATCATGGGGATCCTGTTCCGCCCAACCGAGCTGGGGCGATGCGAATGCCGCGTGTTCATGGGTGGCGGAAGCGAGAACTTTTCCGGTTTCAGAGAGAATGACGGCGCGCGTGCCGCCCGTGCCAACGTCAATGCCGAGGAGCTTCATAATTCGAAACGAGAGGATATCATTTCAGCCGGATTTACTTGTCGTTTTCGAACGCCTTCCAATGGAACTGCATGGTCTCGGCGAGGTGGGCCATAAAATAACTGGCGCCATGGTTGCCGGGATAGAGATGGAACTCATGCTTGATCTTCTCTCCACTGAGCTGCTTATCCAGCGCTTGAGCTCCCTCTTCGAAACCGAATTCGTCTTCGTCGCCGCAGTTGAAGTAGATGGCGAGTTTTGCGATGGCTAACTTATTTTGTTTTGCGAGAACAAACGGACTATTCTGTTTCCAGTGCTGAACATTAATCGGGTTGCCAAAGACTGATCCCAGAGGTCCGCTCAACTGAGTGTCCGTGCGAATGAGGTCGTTTAGTTCCTGAGGCGATTGGGTGATTAACGCAGCGCTCTGTACGCTGACCGACGAGAATAATTCCGGATTGGCGAAAGCGAAACGCAGCGCACCGTAGCCTCCCATAGAAATGCCGCTGATCGCCCTCGATCCGCGCTCCCGTCGAATGCGATATTTCGTTTCGATGTAGGGCAGGAATTCCTGCAGAAAGAAATCGCTGTATCGTATCTTTCCGTCGGCGGAGTTGATATAAAAACTCGCCTTTGCTTCGGGAGAAACAATGAGAAAATCGCCGATTTTATTTTGATGTCGAAGGTCCTGAACTAAATTCCATCCGCCGGATTTGAAGAGGGCCTGCTCGTTGTCGCCGAGGCCGTGCAGAAAATACAAGATGGGATAACGCTCGTGAACTTTGTCGGGCGCATCGTAGCCGGCAGGGAGCATCACGCAATAGTGAACACTCTCCCCGAGAATGTGGCTCTTGAGAGCGTCACAATCGATCCGGCTCTGACCATGTGCAGGAGAGCAAAGTGCGGCAAAGACGACCACGAGAAGAAATATTAGATTTATTCGTGCCATCTGCGTAAATCCGTCGCGCATTTGGATTAGGGATGTTGCGATAAAGACAGAATATTTCCGTCTGGATCTTTGAACCATGCCACTTTGGCTCCGCTTGGAGCGCTCCAAATTCCGTTCTCGGCCTGACCTGGTATTCCGATCATTTCGAACCGGACGCCCTGCTTCACCAAATCCGACACTTTGCTCTCGATGTCCGAAACTTCCCATCCCAGAATTGTAAATGGGGCGGGCTTGAATTCAGGGGCTTTCGCCACTCTCACCCTGATTCCATTCGCATCCAAAACCAGCGCAAAGGCATCTTCAAAAATAAACTTCAAGCCTAGTATGCCTTCATAGAATGCTCGCGCTCTAACCGAATCCAGGGTGGGTACGAAGGCGACAATCTTGTTTGAACCTAGCATCGCATTCTCCTTATTCGTATCTCAACGCCTGCACCGGATCGAGCTTCGCGGCACGGCTGGCTGGGTATAAGCCGGAAAGTAAACTAATAATGGCTGAGAAGATAATTGCGCTAATGATCAGCCACCACGGCACGGACCAGATCTGTTCGGGGGTGAAATGCTGATGTTTCAAATAGAGGTTTGTCCCGGCATTGATCACCTGCCCGATCAGCCATCCGAGCACAACTCCCAACACTCCGCCGACGATCCCCATGGCGCCGGCTTCCGCGAAGAAAAGACCTTTCACATCTGAATCGCTGGCGCCCAACGCTTTCATGATCCCAATTTCGCGCCGCCGTTCGAGAACGGCCATCACGAGCGTATTCACGATTCCGATCGAAGATACCGCCAATGCCAGACTGCCAAAGATTAGCAGAAAAATATCGAGTACCCGGAAGAATTGTTTCACGCTGTTCGAGGCGTCAATGATAGAGAACGCATTGAACCCCATTTTCTTGACCGCGTCTTCAACCGACTGAATATCATTCGGTTTTCTTACGCGCGCGCTCACTGCGTTGTAAGTAGGTGCGCTTTCGGCGTTGCGAGTAGTCCCGCGCAGGTCGTTTGGCTGGATCACATGCAGTCCCTGGGCAAGTTGTAGCGGAACAAAAACTCGGGCGCGCGATGGTCCGCGCATGCTTTCAGGATCAAGATCCGCGACGCCGACTATCGTTAAAACCAAATCGTGCGAAACCACCGAATAAGCCGCGGAATGATCGCCGCCATCAGATTGCACCGGTGACGCAGTTCGTTCCGTATATTGCATCGTCAGTTGCTTGCCGAGCAGAGGACCTGCTAATTCGGAGACGTTCGCTTCCTCGGCATCTTTCTTGGGTACTTTGCCAAGCAATTCTTCCGCGAACGATTTTTGCAAAATGGCTTCCGGAGCGCTCTCTGAGGAGAAAAACTTGCCCTGCATTCCATCAAATGCGTCATTCCTCCGGGCCGATGAAGGAATTCCGGCAACCGTACTCAGGTGCGGCTTGTCTTCAAACCTAAGCTCAGTGATAAAGCGGATGTCCGGATACGCCTCCAGCACATTCGGCAATTGCGCAATTTTAAGACGCGCAGCTTCATCAAGGACCGGACTCTCAGCCGGCGCCGGCCCATTTTCTTCCTGCTCGCGGTTGTAGCTGCGCAAGTCGCGCCGCGATGTGACCACCACTGTGTCAAATAAGCCGGATTTCTGCAGTCGGCGTCCGGCCATTTGCTGCAGACCAATGCCAAGCGACAGCATTGCGACCAAAGAAGCGACTCCAACTGAAATGCCGATGGTCGTGAGCGAATTGCGCAACAACGATTCACGCAGATTCCGCAGCGCGAGTTCGGTCGAGTCGTAGAGTTTCACAACCCACCTCCGCGCTGGGCGCTAGTTACAATGACTTGATCGTCGATCAATTTTCCATCCGCGAGAAAAATCATGCGCTTTGCATAGCGCTCGGCGAGCGCACGTTCATGGGTGACCATCACGACAGTCATGCCGAGTGATTCATTAAAGTCGCAGATGAATTTCATGATTTCAGTGCCGGTGCGACTGTCCAGATTGCCGGTGGGTTCGTCCGCCAATAAGATTTTGGGTTGATTGATTAGAGCGCGAGCCAGTGATGCCCGCTGTTGTTCGCCCCCAGAAAGCTCCATCGGCCGATGATGAACTCGTGCAGCCAAGCCCACCCGCTCTAATGATTTCAGCGCAAGGCCTTCGCGCTTCCCGCGATCCACCTCGGCGAAGCGCATGGGGAGTTCCACGTTTTCCATCAAGTTCATACTTGGAATCAAGTTGAAGGATTGAAAAACCATGCCGACCGTATGCAACCGGTGCTTGGCCAAATCCTCGCGCGAAAGTTCCGCGAGATTGCTGCCTTGCACGACAACGCTTCCTGCGGTCGGACGATCGAGTCCGGCGATCAGGTTTAGCAAAGATGACTTTCCCGAGCCGGACGTTCCCAGCAACGCGACGAATTCTCCAGGCTGGATCTGTACCGAAATGCCGTCCACGGCGCGAATGAGAGCATCGCCCATTTGATAGTGGCGGCACACATTCTCCGTGCGAATTGCGGAACCACTTGAAGTTGCTACGGCAGCGTTCATGTTAACGAATTTGTCCTCGCACGATTTTCAATGCATCAGCCGCTTTCGGATCTTGACCACCATTGTTGTTGCCATCCTGGGCCGGCTTGGGATCGCCCTCGCCCGGCGCTAGAAATAAATTAGTTTCGACGCCGTGCTGTTTGGTATAGAGATCATAATAGCGGCCGCGCAGCGCATAGAGTTCTTCATGCGTCCCGCGCTCGACGATTTTTCCCTGCTCCATTACGAGAATCTGATTGGCACGTCGGATCGTGGACAACCTGTGCGCGATGACAAACGTCGTGCGTCCCTGCATGAGATACGAGAGCCCGTGCTGAATCAGCGATTCCGATTCAGAATCGAGGCTCGATGTAGCTTCGTCCAAAATTAGGATGCGCGGCTCCGCCAGAATTGCACGCGCGATGGAGATTCGCTGTCTTTGACCGCCAGAAAGTTTAACGCCGCGCTCTCCGACAATCGTGTTGTACTTGTCTTCAAAGCTTTCCGCGAACTCGTCGACTCGCGCGATCTTGCAAGCGCGAATGATCTCTTCCTCGCTGGCGTTCGGCCGTGCGAACGAAACATTGTCACGAATCGAGCCATCGAACAGGAACGATTCCTGCAAGACCACGCCGAGTAAAGTCCGGTAAGAGTCCAGCTTGACCGTGCTTAAGTCGATTCCGTCGATCAGGACCTGTCCTTCGGTCGGGACATAAAAAGCGGAAATCAATCCGATCGTCGTCGATTTTCCGGATCCTGATGAGCCGACCAAAGCCGTGACCGTTCCCGGGGCAGAATGAAATGACACGTCGTGCAGCACGGTTCGGACGCCGTCATAACTGAAGCTCACATGCTCGAAGTCAAGGTTGCCGATAATTCGAGGCAGCGCGACTGTCCGTTTCGGATCTTTATCTTCTGCTCGCACGCTCAGAATTTCCTGCGTCCGCTCAAGTCCGGCAAGAGCTTCCGTGAGCTGCGTCCCGATATTCACCACCTGAACGATTGGTATGACCAAAAAGCCAAGCATCAGGGTGTAGGTAAAAAAGCCGCCGATGGTCATGGATCCGGCGATGATTTGATGGACACCGATATACATAATCATGGCGCCCACCACGCCAGTTAAGACACTGGCTGACAAGCTCATTAAAGATGTTGCGGTAAGACTGCGGACAATGTTGGCGAGCAGCCGCTGGACGCCGGTCGCGAAAACATTTTCCTCGCGTTCTTCGGCGTGATATCCCTTCACCACTCGCATGCCGCCGAGCGTTTCGGAGAGACGCCCGGTCACTTCCGCATTGATCTTGCCGCGCTCACGGAAAATCGGACGCAGAGTTCCAAAGGCCCTGCCTAGAGCCAATCCGAAGCACAAGAGAAATCCGAATGCCAGAGTCGTCATTAGCGTGCTGATACGCAGCAGCACGACCAGAGCAATGCCTGCCGTCACCAGGCCGCCGGTAAAATCCACCAGGCCCGTGCCAATCAGGTTACGAACGCCCTCGACGTCGGTCATGATTCGCGAGACCAACACACCCGTCTTCGTCGAGTCGTGGAAAGTGATTGGCAGGCGCCCAATGTGCGCCTGCACTTTCTGCCGGAGCTCAGTGATGAGGCGCTGCGCCTCCTTGGACAAAAGTTGGGTCAGAGAAAACGCGGTGATGCCTTGTACGATGGTTGCCGCGAGTACCGTCAGGACCAGGGGTTTAAGGCCCTCAATATGTTTCTTGACGATGACGGTATCGATCAGAAACTTTTGTGAATAGGGAAGAACGAGCCCGGAGATGCGGTTGATCAGCATCAGCACAAAGCCAAAAGCAAGCAAAGCACGGCGCGGACGCACCATTTCCCAAACTAGAGGGAGAACGGTGCGCAGCCTTTGGCTCTTGGGGGCTTTGTCTTTGGCTGGCTTAATCTCGTCAGGCACTGTGCTATTAGACGCTATTTCACCCAGCCACGCTTCATTTTTGTGGATAGCTCGGGTGCGTCAGTGGCCGATTTTAGCGGGCGTCTCAACCGGAGCGGCAGGGTCAACGAGCCGCTGGATCGATGGCCCAATCATGATGAGCAGCTGGGCTTTCGATTCTCGCGCTTGCGTTACCGTGGCCAATTGCTGGGTCTTCCAAACGTCAGAAGGATGTTCGCCGCGGTCGAGATAGTCCATTGCTTCGAGTCCCGAAGCCGCCAGCACGGAAAGATTTTGCGAGAGCGGCGCGACTTCTTTTAGCAGAAACGATTGACCTTCCTGTGGCTGAAGCTTGGCGTCGTTGTTTTTCCAAAGAACCAGCCATTTGCGGATTTCCGCTTTGGCGCTCGGATCCGCCGATCCAGCCAGGACTGAATTGACCAACTCAGCGAAATGCCGGGCAGTCGAACTTTCGGGGCGGGCAGCATCTACCAAACGATTCAATGGCATCAGGCTCGTGGGTTCCGCCGGACTCGTCTCTTCGCGGCTGTAGCCTTTCACCGGTTCCACCACATCCGCAAGTACCCGCAAAGCCGAAATATCATCGCTTCCAGCGATGCGACGCAACATGGGAGCATAACTCGAGTTGTGGGTGAGTCCCAGCCAGTCCAAACGCCGACTGATTTCATCCATGCGCTGATACATGGAATTCACGTCGGTCACGTTTTGCGGCGACCAGAAGCGTTCGGCAATTGGCGCGGTGCGCGGCCAGATGCGTGAATCGACATTTTCCGGCGAAACGTATTCCGACCACATGGTGTCTTCGCCGCCGAGAATTCGTGAGCTCTCCTCAGCACTAAGATTTGCGGCTGCGCCAGACATAGGATCAACGCCGTAGTGCTTTGCGGCCGAGTCGATCAAATCAATGTAATAACCGGACGAAAGTAGGCCACGGTAGCCAAGTTTGGCTGCCTGCGCTAACGATTCCTGACCGCGCCAGGATTGGATCACAACATCCTTTGGAAATCCGGGCTGAAGAATTTCATCCCATCCGAGCATGGTTTTGCCATGCTTGCTTACGAGTTTTTGCACGCGTGCAGTGAAATATGCCTGCAGGCCGGCGTTGTCCTTGATGTCATGCGAGTGCATGAATTCCTGGATCTTTGGATTGGCGTCCCACTGTTTTCCATTTACCTCGTCACCGCCAATATGAAAAAACTGGTCGGGGAAAAGTTTGGCCATCTCGCCGATAAATTCATCAAGAAATTTATAAGTGCTTTCCTTGCTCGGATCCATGGCGGGATCGAAAACTCCCCACTTGCGTTCGATGGTGTAAGGTCCCGGTGCGCTGGCGAGGTCGGGATATCCTACGAACCACGCCGTGCTGTGTCCCGGCATGTCGAATTCCGGAATGACGCGAATGCCGCGGTCGTGCGCGTATGCGATCAGTTCGCGAATTTCGTCCTGCGTGTAATAAAGGCCGTCCGAACCCATTTCGTGCAACTTGGGAAACTTCTTGCTCTCGACGCGAAATCCCTGATTTTCCGAAAGATGCCAGTGAAATACATTCATCTTCACTGCCGCCATACCGTCGAGATTTCGTTTCAGAACATCAAGTGGGATAAAGTGCCGGCCCACATCGATCATCAATCCGCGCCAGGGGAAACGAGGCTTGTCCTGGATGCTTACCGCGGGGACAGCAAAGCCAGTGGGAGTGTTCACCACTAATTGCAAAAATGTTTGCAGACCATGCATCGCTCCCAGAGACGTTGGCGCATTCAGCTTTGCGCCTGAGCTTGTGATCTCCAATGTGTAGGACTCATCTTCATTCAGTTCCTGCACATCCTTGCCGGCATGCTCGGCGCTGACGAGAAGGGTCGCCTTGGACGCCTCCCCGAGGCTCATGTCCTGAGGAGGCATTCCGGTTTGTCGCCGAAGGTCGTTCAAGAAGCGCTCTACCGCTCGCTGAAGTTGCGGGTCGTGCGGACTGCCAATGCCGACAGAGAACGAGGTGTCCACCAGGAGCTGTCCCGTCCCCATTTGGAGACTTGCAGGGACCGGCATCAAACTCGGAGTCGGTACTTGCGAGCCGGCGACTTCGGTAAATGTCATACAGAACGTCAGGAAGGAGAAGATTAGAATCGCGAAACTTGCGCGCATGAGTTTTCCTCGCAGTAAATTTCGACTACGCAGTGAGGTGATCCCGAAGAATAACGGAACCACGGATTATGCGCAAACATAAGCTAGTGTCACGATTTAATAAACGACCTCATGGCTTCTCACCAAGCTGCCAGAACAGGTACGAGTAAATGTCGGTTCCTTCTTCAATCTGCTTGGCAATCGGTTTTCCAGCCCCGTGTCCAGCCTTGGGTTCGATTCGCAACAGGATTGGCCGATCATGGCTTTGACCGTTAGCGGCCTCGGCCTGCATGAGCGCGGCCATCTTCTTGGCATGCATGGGATCGACTCGGGTATCGGTGTCCGCGGTCATGAACATAATCGACGGATATTCCGTTCCCGCCTTCACATGATGATAGGGCGAGTAAGCGTAGAGCCATTCGAATTGTTTGGGATCGTCTGCCGATCCGTATTCCGGAATCCACAACTTGGCAATCTGGAAATTTTGATAACGCAACATATCGAGCAACGGGACGGCGCAGATCACCGCCCGAAATAAATCGGGGCGCTGCGTGATCATCACGCCCATCAATAGGCCGCCATTCGAACCTCCCTGAATCGCAAGATGTTCTTTATCGGTAATCTTGTCGGAAATCAGAAATTCCGCGGCGGAGATGAAATCGTCAAACACATTTTGCTTTTTCTCCAACATGCCGGCGCGATGCCAATCCTCCCCAAACTCGGATCCTCCGCGCAGATTGGCGACAGCGAACACACCGCCATGTTCCAGCCAAAGATAGCGTCCACCAGAAAAGCTTGGCGTGAGGCTGATGTTGAAGCCGCCATAACCGGTAAGCAGCGTGGGATTTTTGCCGTCGAGCGGAATTCCCTTTTTATGGAAAACAAACATCGGGACCTTCGTCCCATCTTTCGACGCATACCAAACTTGCTTGACTTCATACGCGGAGGGATCAATGCCAGGAGTATCCACTTTGTCCCAAAGCGAAGTCTTACGGGTGGAGAAATCGACCTGATAGACAGAAGGAGGAACGGTGAAAGACTGAAAGCCAAAGAATGTTTCTTTGCGATCCCACCTTCCGAAGATGCCGGAAACGCTCCCAATCGCCGGCAGAGAGATCTCGCCCAAAGGTTTACCGTCCAATTCGAACTGTTGCAGTTGCGAGCTGGCATTCTTTTCATACTGCGCGAACAGCTTGCCACCCAGCACGCTCGCGTTGACCAGGACCGCATCGGTCTGAGGAATAATTTCTTTCCAATTCTCCCGCTGGGGTTTGGCGGCATCCACGGTAAGCAAGCGATAGCGAGACGCGTCTTCGTTGGTAATGATGTAGACCTTGCCTTGGAAAATCTCGCCACTGTAGAGAAAATTCTTGCCTTGCGTGATCCTGACCGGCGGCGTTCCCGCTTTCAGGTCCTGCAAGTACAGTTCGGTTTTACTCCAGCCCTCGAATACATTGATCAGCAGCCAGCGATCGTCATCATCGGCCAACTGCACGGAAGGGCTGTCCTGCGGAGTGTGGCCGGGGTCGATCGTCATTGGATCGAAAATCAACTGATCTTTTGCCGAGTCGCTTCCCACGGCGTGGTAAAAAACCTTAACGAAATAAACCTCTTGTCCTTCCGGCACGTCGCCTTTTTTCGGATGGCGAGTGTAATAAAACCCGGAATTGTCTTTCTTCCAGGCCACGCTGGCGAAACGGGTGCGATCAATAGTGTCTGGCAGAAGTTTCCCGGTTGCACTCTCAATCAGGTGAAGCGTGCTTTCTTCCGAGCCGCTGGCCGATGTGCCGTAGGCCAAATATTTGCCGTCTTCGGAGGGAAACCACCAGTCAAGTGCGACGGTGCCGTCGGCTGCTAACTGGTTTACATCGAGAAGCACCCGATCTTTGGCATGAACGCCTTCACGGACAAAGAGAACTGGCTGGTTCTGCGATCCCGCGCGGCGCGTGTAGAAATAGTACGGACCTGCAACTTGTGGCGCTGTGATCGTCCCAATGGAAAGCAATTGGGTGAGGCGTTTCTGAATCTGCTCGCGGCCGGCAAGCGGATCAAGGATACTGCGAGTGTAGGCCAGTTGCTGGCGCACATACTCCTGGGTGTCGGCGCTATTCGGATCTTCCAGCCAGCGATACGGATCGGCAATCTTATGGCCCTGGACAGTGTCTTCCACCGTGCCCGTTTTCACTTTGGGGGGCGCATTAGACGTCGAGGCATTTGGTGAAGAATTATCCTCCGCCGAGATGGCGGCTGCGAAAAGAAACAGGCAAGCAACAGTCCAGAACAAACGACGACCTCCTGGCATAAAACACCTCAACGAACTAAGAAACCAAACGCCGGCGGAATAACCTTCCCGCGAGATAGGGTACCAAAAATTGCATGCAAGCAATCCCGGATATTCAAGCGGATATTGTGGGTTCATCAAGAGCGGGAAGTGACGACGAGCGCAATTCCGAAAGTCGATGTTTTCAGTATTCAGCGCGGATGATATTATGAATGCTGTCATCCAGGCGATGGTCGTCCCTGACGCATCCCGCGACATTCCTCAGTAGCTCAATGGCAGAGCATTCGGCTGTTAACCGAAGGGTTGTAGGTTCGAGTCCTACCTGAGGAGCCATTCTAATTCCCGCCGCATCCAGTTTCGTCAATCAAAAGACTGCTTGCGATTCCCGCTGAAAGTCCCAAGCGAGAATCGCTGACGCAATTGCGCGCGCCATGGCTACTGACCGCCGGTGCGCTGCGAAATAAAGACGCGCCTCGTCCTCATTGAAAAATGCTATTGACCCTGGGCAATGCAGCATGGTCGAATCGATGGCGCGGGCGTGAATCGCTCCGTAATTCTCGTTGTTTCGTGATTGTTCCAGCGGCGGGAGGCCGTATATCGAATGTCAGAGAGCGCCGTCATCGCAAATCAGAAAACTATTGTTCAGAACCAGAAGACTATTATCGCCAATCAAAAAGCCATCAAGGCCAACCAAGCGAGCATCCTGAGGAATCAGGGTATGCTCAACACCATCGTCAAGAATCAGAAGCTGATTCTCGCCAAATTAAAAAAATAAGTTTTCGGGTCTAGTCGTTTTGCTTGGCGGGTGGGGAAGCGGCCTTGATGAAAACGATCGGCTCGGCTGCGATAATTCCTTTGCCTTCCTTCACCGTGATGAATTGATTGGCCCTGACGTCTGGAATCGTATCTTTCTGGCCGCTGGGCCAAACGATTTCAAGACTCACGGCCTTGCCTTCTTCCGGTTTGCCCAGGCCGAAAGTCAGTGGCAGCTCGCTTTGGGACAAATAGCTCGACCCTGTTTTCACCATTCCAAACAGCCGTGTGCCTTTGCCGGTCTTTACCGTGATCTTCGCGCCGATTCCGTCACGGTTCGAGCGTGTGCCTATGGTTTTTATCCGCAGCATATCGTTTTGATTTGCGTTGTCATTGCGCAACAAGCGCGCCACGCCATTGTTCGCGGTAATCACTAAATCCAGATCGCCGTCGTTGTCGATGTCAGCATAAGCCGCGCCGCGTCCGACGATCGCTTTTTGCAATGCCGCTCCGACCTTGGTCGTAGCTTCTTCAAATTTGCCTTTCCCAGTATTGCGAAAAAGATGCGGCGGCTGCGCATATTTGACATTCGGCTGGACGACTGCAATGTCGTCCGAAACGTGGCCGTTAATTGCGAGAATGTCCAGCAGGCCGTCGAGATCGTAGTCGAAGAAAAAAGTCCCGAAGGTTAGAGACTGCGTTGTCATTCTGCTAATGCCGGTGGGCGCAGCCTCATTCGTGAACAGGCCCGAACCGTCGTTATGGTAGAGCGCCATGCCTTCGTTGGTGAAATTTCCGATCACCAGGCTCTGTTTTCCAGAATTATCGTAATCGGCGGCGTCCGTGCCCATCCCTGCGCGTACCGTGCCGGCGTCACTGTAAGCCAGTCCGGCGGCAACAGCGATATCACTGAATGTGCCGTTATGATTGTTGCGATAAAGTTTGTTGGGCTCAGTATCGTTCGATACAAAAAGATCCAGCCAACCGTCGTTGTCGAAATCGAGCAGCGCAACTCCCAGCGATTTGCTGGTGGGATCGTAAAGTCCTGCACGCTGTGTGACGTTCTCAAAAGTTCCATTGCCTTTGTTGTGAAACAGCGCGGAGCTTTGTCCTTTATAAGTCTGCGGAGTGCAGTAGGACTTATTTTTGTTATCAAGAGAACAATATTGGTCGGTCCCGATCGACCAGTCGATGTAGTGGGCGACGAAAAGATCGAGCTTGCCGTCGTTGTCGTAGTCGAACCACACGGCGCTGCTGGAGAAT
>DATBAX010000059.1:0-4229 GCA_036271275.1 Terriglobales bacterium | reverse complement strand
AACGGGAGCAGGTCTTTCATGGAGCTGATTTTCTTTTCGTGGATCAGGATGTAGGCGTTTTCCTGGATCGATTCCATGCGCTCGGGATCGGTAACGAAGTAAGGAGAGAGGTAGCCGCGGTCGAACTGCATGCCTTCCACGACTTCAAGCTGAGTTTCGAGGGTCTTGGATTCTTCAACGGTGATGACGCCGTCCTTGCCGACCTTCTTCATGGCCTCGGCAATGATCTTGCCGATGGTCTCATCGTTGTTGGCGGAGATGGTGCCTACCTGGGCAATCATGTCGCCGGTGACGGGCTTGGACAGTTTGTCCAGTTCGCCACGGCCGCGCTCGCCAGTCTTCTTGTCGATTGCGCCGCAAATTACGCCGATTGCGCGTTCAATGCCGCGCTTCAGGGCCATTGGATTGGCGCCTGCTGCAACCGTCTTCACGCCTTCGCGATAGATCGCTTGAGCAAGAACGGTCGCGGTGGTGGTGCCGTCGCCGGCGACGTCAGAAGTCTTGGAAGCGACTTCCTTCACCATCTGCGCGCCCATGTTTTCGCGGGAATCCTGTAATTCGATTTCCTTGGCTACGGTGACGCCGTCTTTGGTGATGGTCGGCGAACCGAATTTCTTTTCAATGACGACGTTGCGGCCCTTGGGACCGAGCGTCACCTTAACTGCGTCGGCGAGAATGTTCACGCCGCGGAGGATCGCCTGCCGCGACTCTTCTCCGTGTACGATTTGTTTTGCCATAATTTATTTCTCCTCAACTGCTGGTTGTGACTTCGTTTTCGATGATGATGTCGGGTCTGGGTATCAGGTCTTAGGTGTCGGGTCTCAGGTTTTAGCTAACGACCAACGACGCACGACCAACGACGTTCCTAGCGCTTGGACAATTCTTTCTTGCCAACTGCCGCGCCGGTGATTACGCCCAGGACTTCTTCTTCGCGCATGATGATGAAATCTTCACCATCGAGCTTGATTTCGGTGCCGGAGTATTTGCCGAACAGAATGTGGTCGCCTTCTTTGACGGCGAGCGGGAAGGTCTTGCCTTCGTCGTTGCTCTTGCCGCGTCCGACGGAGATGATTTCGCCCTCTTGTGGTTTATCTTTGGCGCTGTCAGGAATAATGATTCCGCCGCGCGTGGTGCCGACTTCTTCTACACGCCGAACCAAAACCCGGTCGTGCAATGGAGTAAACTTCGTAGCCATAGCTTGTGCTCCTTTCGTTGCGTTTTCGGTTAATATGGGGATGAAATTCGAGTGTCGAAACCGCCTGCTATTCGCAAAATCGATTGTTAGCACTCATTGTTTGTGAGTGCTAATTGTAGGAAAGTGTGGTGGGGTTGTCAAGGGCTGGGCGGGTCGTGGCTTGTAAGTGGTATTAGAATTAATGGGTTGAGGACGAATTAGAGGTTTCTATGAAAAAGATTCTGTTGGCGATGGTGGCGGCGTTGGCATTGGTGACTGGGGTTTGGGGCCAAGGTCAGGATGAGGTGCTGTCGTCGGAGATACATTTTGTCGTGGTTCGGGACTATAACGGCAAGCCCATTCGCAATGCCGCGGTGGTGATGCATCCGGTGGCTAAGAGCGGGAAGCAGGAAAAAGGCGGATTGGAGCTTAAGACCGATGCCGACGGCAAGGCCAGTTTTGACGGCATCCCGTACGGAAAGCTGCGGGTGCAGGTACTGATTCAGGGCTTTCAGACTTTTGGCGGGGATTACGATATCAGTCAGCCAAATACGGAAATTACGGTGAAGTTGAAGCGGCCTACCAGGATGTATTCGATTTATGAGGACCATCCGAATGATCCGAACGATCCGAAGAACAGCGGCCAGCCCGCTCCGGCGCCGGATTCTGGTGAGAAACCGAAGCAATGAAAACGGTCGCAGGTCACGGGTGTCGGGTCTTAGGCTGAGAATTAGGTTAGGAATAAATCACTATGGATTATCTTCTCAAGACTGAACCTTCTACTTATTCGTTCGCCGATCTGTTGCGTGACAAGAACACAACCTGGGATGGCGTGTCGAATCCTGTTGCGCTGAAAAATATGCGAGCGATGAAAGCTGGTGACCGGTTGGTCATCTATCACACTGGCGACGAGAAGAGCGCGGTGGGGACGGCGTCGGTGGTATCGGTGAATTTGGACGATGCGAAAAATCCGCAGGTGAAGATTAAAGCCGGTAAGGCGATTGCGAAACCGGTGACACTGGCTGAGGTGAAGGCGCACAAGCTTTTTGCGGATTCGCCGTTGGTGCGGCAAGGGAGACTTAGCGTGGTGCCGCTAACCAAGGAGCAGTTTGGATTTCTGACTGGCGAATAAGGCGGCCCGCTCCTAACGACTGTGTTCGGAAAACGATAAAGATGTTTCGACTCTTGTCACGGCGTTCTGGCTGTGATATTTTTTTGGCCTTCCCCTCCCTGTACTTCGGCCCCTGCGTTGTTTCGATCCCGAACTCTGTCCGCATGGAGGAACGAATGAAGTTTTCAAGTATTGCCATCTGCCTATTTTTTCTCACTTCTTTGATCTCGGCACAGGATCCTGGGCCGACGCCCAGCACACCGAAAGGGTGCGAGAAGTTCACCACGATCGATGACAAAGGATCCAAGCCGCTTATGACCGTGAGCTTGCCGCCGCATGGAGTCTGTCATGCCAAGGCAACTGCGAGCGGGGAACAATTGCCCGATCCTGCCTGCACGCCGGGAGCGATTAATCCGACCCTGACCGCGGCTGTCCTAAAAGACCCAGCATTCCGGACGGGATGCGTTCGCAATGACGCCACTTCCGAGAAACAGAAAGGCGACACCTACAAGTGGTACAAGACCAAGCATCCCAAACACAATCAGGGAGCAACCCAGTATTGCGAATTGGACCACCTCATCCCGCTGTATCTGGGAGGCGCGGACACGCTGGAGAATATCTGGCCGGAGTGTGGGCCGGCGCGGGTGCATCTGGATGACAGATATTTCAAGGAGAAAGACAAAGTGGAGCTTTATCTGGGTCTGCAGGTGCGTGAAGGGAAGATGGATCTGGCGGACGCTCAAAACGGAATCGCGAAAGATTGGACCAAGTTCATTAGCGACGCAGAGGATTATTGTTCTTCGGGGAAGTGCGAGTTTAAGGGGCAGTAGGCGGGGCTGCCTTTCGCTCCAGCGGCGCCCTCCCGATCGCGTGGATCGGTTTCGGTGTAACGCCCCGTACTTTCGTCCGGGGCTAAGCTGGCGCGCTACTCCGGAGCTCAGTCTGAGGGACGAGTCTGAGTCTGTGTCACTTCAAATTCCGATCTCCTCTCTCCGCGATATGATGGAAGGCGTTTCTCAGGAGGCTGCGAGTGGCCGTTTTAGTGGTTGGCGGAGCGGGATACATTGGGAGTCATACTGCGCATGCGCTACGGCGCAAGGGTTATGAAGCCATTATTTATGACAATCTTTCGGCGGGACACAAAGTCCTGGCGGAAGGATTTGAGTTAATTGTCGGCGATCTTTTCGATACGGCAAAGCTGGCGCAGGTTTTGAAGCGCGTGGATGCGGTGATGCACTTTGCGGCGCATGCTTACGTCGGCGAATCGGTGGAAAATCCCCGAAAGTATTTTCATAATAACGTTGAAGGCAGTCTGGCGCTGCTGAATGCTGTAGTCGATTCCAAAGTCAGGAAATTCATTTTTTCCTCTACTTGTGCGGTTTATGGAGATCCGGTCAAGGTGCCGATTACGGAGGACAATCCGCGGTCGCCGGTGAATCCTTATGGCATGACCAAGCTGGCTTTTGAAAATGCGCTGGAGGCTTACGATCGCGCGTATGGCACCCACTATGTGGCATTTCGCTACTTCAACGCAGCTGGTGCGGATGAAGGCGGAACTATCGGCGAGATGCATGTGCCGGAGACGCATTTGATTCCATCAGTATTCGAGGCGATCAAAGGGAAGCGGCCGGCGCTGCATATTTTTGGAGACGATTATCCGACGCCCGATGGGACCTGCATTCGCGATTACATTCATGTGAACGATCTGGCCGATGCGCATGTGATGGGTTTGGAGTATTTGGCGAAAGGGAAGTCGGCGCAGATCAACCTGGGTACGGGGAAGGGTGTTTCGGTGAAGGAAGTCGTTTCTACCATCGAAGGTGTTGCCGGACGAAAGGTTCCGGTGCAGATGGATCCTCGCCGGCCTGGCGATCCGCCGGCACTAGTGGCAGATCCTTCGCTTGCCGCGAAATTGCTGAACTGGAAAGCGAAAAGATCGTTCGA
>DATBAX010000058.1:0-2466 GCA_036271275.1 Terriglobales bacterium | reverse complement strand
CTCTGGCGGCGGGCTGCGTTAGGAGTTGCGGAAATTAGTTGTGGAGGTCGGCGCGATTCTGATCCGTCTTCGCAGGCTTTTCAGCAGCCTGGAAGAACTCGACCAGCCGGTCCATCAGGCGTCGCCGCCCGCCGATCATGTGCAGTCCGCTCTCGTGTTGATGTTCTTCGAGGATTTTGTTGAGATTTTCTTCGAGTTGCGTCATGGCAACCTCCTCTGGGGGAATTCGCCCTAGTTCCTAGCGGCGAGCCACAACAGTGCGGCTTCGCACCGTGGGCTATTTTTAGACTAACAACTTCCGGGATGCCGGGAGATTTGAAATTCGAATGAATAGTATCGTCAAATCCGATGCGGAAAAAATCGGCGGTGACAGGCTATTTCGATGCCGACGCCAACTGGCGGACGGTGCTGATGAACGTCGTAGTTGCGCGGGTAAGCGTGCGATCTCGGCGATAAGCGAGACCCAACTCCCGCCATAATTCGCCGTCTTGCAGGGCGATAAGTTTCACGCGTCCGGCAAGCACTTGATCGCGGGCGAAGCTGGCGCTGATCAACGACACTCCCAGTCCGGCCGCAACGAAACTCTTAATCATCCCAATGCTGGGCAATTCCATTCTGATCTGCAACTGCGACGCATACGGACGAAAAAGTTTGTCCATGACGCGGCGGCTGTAGCCCGTTTTCGGCAACAACAGAGGCTGCTTAACGATCTCGCTGACCGGAACTACGTCATGCTTCGCCAGAGGATTCTGCGGGCTCACCATCAACATGAGCTGGTCGCGAAAAATGGCGTGCGTCTTCAGGCTGGCGGACTTCACCGGTAAAGTCACAATCCCGACGTCGATGGTGCCGTTCTCCAGCTTCTCTACAATCTTGTAACTGAAGTTGCGATAAATATTGATATGTACACCGGGATACAGACTGCAATATTTCGCGAACACGTCGGGAAGCACGTACAGGCAGGTCGCTTCGTTGGCGCCGATGGTAATTTTGCCACGTGGGGATGTGCCCTGGTCGGCGACGGCCAGCAGCGATTCATCTTTCATCTGTAGCAGGCGCTCGGCGTAGGCGAAGAGCACGCGTCCGGCGGGCGTCAAGGTGACATCTTTGCCGGAGCGGTCGAGTAGGCGATCGCCGTATTCCTGCTCTAACTGGCGGATTTGCGCGCTCACAGCCGATTGCGAGCGGAATACTTTCTGTCCGGCGCGCGAAAAGCTGCCTAGTTTGGCTACTTCCAGAAATGTGACTAGTTGATCAAAGTCCATGATTCACGCAGTGAAGCGATGTGCGTGATTATAGCGGAGACAGAGGTTTTCCGGGCAGACGAAACTTTTTATAGGGCGCCTCAGGAAAACGCGCGGCGCCGAAATCCATATTCGACAACCAGTTAGGCTTTCTCGCCACCGGCTGCGGCTGAAATATGGATCAACGGTGCATTCGTCAAAGGAGCCGGCGCATGCAATCCGCATTCTGTTTTCTGAAATCCCGCCCAGCGACCGGCACGTGAATCTTCTCCCGGCTGCACCGCTCGAGTGCAATGAGTGCAACCAATGCTGGGGAAATTGCTGTCATGCAATGGGTTGTAGGGGACATCGTGCTTGTGAACATAGGCCCACACCATCTGCTTGGTCCAATCAGCGATTGGGTTAATTTTCACCAGACCGAATTTCGGGTCCCATTCGATCTTGTGAGCCGCAGCCCGCACGGATGTCTGGTCGCGGCGAATCGCGGTGATCCACGCACTCAATTCCGCCAACTTGTTCCGCAGCGGCTCCACTTTGCGGATGCTGCAGCATTGATCAGGATTACGTTTCCATAGTTCCGATCCATGAGCACGTTCTTGCTCTTCGGGAGTGAGCGTTGAAAAAAGCCGCTCTACCTTGATTCCGTAGCGTTTTTCGACACGGTCGATCAGGTCGTAAGTTTCCGGAAACAGAAAATCGGTGTCACCGGTGAAGACTTTGATGTCCGGATTCACGCGCGTGGCAATATCCAACAACACCATGCCTTCGACGCCAAAGCCCGTTGCCATCGCCACGTCTTCGCCGAAATTCGCGAATGCCCAGTGCAAGACTTCTTCGGGCTTCCAACCTTCGGCTCCGGCTTTTAACTTCTCCAACTGTTCTTTCACTCGGATCGCTCCTGACCATGCACGGTATGAGGGACGGCTTCCAGAATCGCCGACAGCAGCGATTCGGTTTCCTGCTTTTGCGAAATATTCTTGGCAAGACCCGCAACTTCACCGACCACCAGTAATGTCGGGGAGGGCAGTTGTGGGGCGGATGGCAGGTCTTGCAAGGTCGTTTGATAAATTTGCTGATCGTTCAAAGTCGCGCGCGAAATAATCGCGCAAGGCGTGGTGGCTTTTACGCCAATCGCTTGCAGATGTGTCGCCGTGCCAGCGTAGTCATAGCCCGGCATGTAGACGACCACCGTGGTGCTCGGCGGAATGCTCGACGGCCAATC
>DATBAX010000057.1:0-9283 GCA_036271275.1 Terriglobales bacterium | reverse complement strand
GGTGGCGCGATTGCGTTCGACGGCTGCTCGCGAATCTTGTTGGGTGAATCCAAGGTTGAGAGCGTTTCCGTCGTAAAGACGCGAGCTGCCGCCGGTTCGGGTGCTGAAGCCATGAATCAGCCAAGGGATTCGTGACAGAGTATCGCCGTGGAGAATTTCTATCTTCTTTGAGACTTTTGCGGGCACTTAAACATATTAGCAATAGGACGCTGGCGGCAGACACGCGCGAGGGCGCGCGCCACACAATCTTGGGCGGGTTATAATTCCCCGCTATCTTCCATTAGGAGATCCCATGCGTTCTTTTTCGATACGAGTAACGATGATGTTGGCTGTCTTTTGTGCGCTGATCGCAGGCGTTGCCGCGCAGCAAACGGATTCTTCACAGAAGCCTGACGAGAAGAAGTCGAAAGCCGAGCAAGCATCCAAAGAAAAAGACAAGAAGCCTGGTTCGGAGAAATCTTCGGAATCGAAGACGATCGTCACCGTCGATGAACAGAAATCGGATGGACCGAAGCCAGGGACTGGTGACAAGGAAGAGTACGACGTCAGCGAGGTTGCACCGGTCGTGACGCATCACCAGATGACCGTGGATGGCAAACTTCTGAAATATACGGCTACGACAGGACGGCTTCCCATCAAGCGCGACGACGGGAAAATCCAGGCGGAAATGTTTTTTGTCGCTTATTCGCTCGACGGGGCAGACGCCGGCAAGCGTCCATTGACTTTCGCGTTCAACGGCGGCCCTGGTTCGGCGACCATCTGGCTGCATATGGGAGCGCTGGGGCCGAAACGTGTGGTCATGAAGCCCGAAGGATTTCTTCCTCCGGCTCCGTATCATGTCGAGGACAACCCGCACACCTTGCTCGACAAAAGCGATCTCGTGTTTGTAGACGCGATGGGCACTGGGTTCAGCCGTGCTTCGAATCTTGAGCAGTCGAAGAAATATTGGAACGTGAAAGGTGACGTCGAAGCCTTCAGCGAATTTATTCGACTCTATCTCACTCGCTACGAACGCTGGAATTCGCCGTTATTTCTTTTCGGCGAAAGTTATGGGACCACGCGCGCTGCTGGAATCGCCGGCTATCTGGCGGACCGCGGCATTTCGTTCAACGGCATTACTTTGCTCTCCATTGCGCTGAGTTTTCAGACGCTGGATGACACCAAAGTGAATGATCTGCCATATCCGCTTCTGATTCCTTCGTTCACCATGATCGCCGGATACCATCACAAGCTGCCTGCGGATTTGAGCGCGGACATGAACAAAGCGCGGCAGGAATCCGAGCAATGGGCGGCGACGGAATATACGCAAGCGTTAGATAAGGGAGATGCGCTGACATCCGACGAGCGCAAAAAAGTTGCCGAGCAAATGGCCCGCTACACGGGCTTAAGTGCGCAGGTGATTGATGACGCGAATCTGCGCATTGATGTGCCGAAGTTCACGCACAATCTTTTGCTTGATCAGAAATTGCGCGTAGGGCGTCTCGACGGGCGCTTTACCGGGCCCGATCCGCAAGGCCTGCTGGACACGCCTTTCTACGATCCCACTCAGGCCGGCATTGTTTCGCCTTACACGTCCGTCTTCAACAATTACGTTCGCACTGAACTGGGCTACAAAACGGACATGCCCTACTCCGTATTCGCAGAAGGGGAGTTTGAAAAGAGCTGGACCTGGGGATCGAACGAAGGCGGCTTTCCGAGCACTTCCTCGGCGTTGCGCGTGGCGCTGGTGCAAAATCCTTACCTGAAAGTACTGGTCATGGAGGGCTATTACGATTTGGCCACTCCTTATTTCGCCGCCAACTACACCATGAACCATCTCGATCTCGGCGAGAAGTTCAGGAACAACATTTCGTTTGCCACCTACGATGCGGGACACATGGTTTACTTGCCGATCGATAGTTTGAAGAAGCTGAAGGGCGATCAGGCAAGCTTTATGGACAAAGCCAATAGTCAATAGCTTTCACGACGAACTTTGGGAATGTCCCATTGGTCGGTTTTTCTTGCACCTGCGTATCAGATGAGGTAAAAACGGCGCACCATGTATTTGTTTTGCAGGACATCCGTGTGCCGCCTCTTTCTTTTTAGTTTCCTTCTAACCTTCACCGCGCTCGCAGCTTACGCTCAGAACGAGCCACCCCAGCCGATTCCGGCCCCAAAGACTTTGGAAAAAGCCGCGGAAGCGGCCCCCGACTATTCCAAGGAATCTTTTGTCGTCGAGAAGATGCGTACGGCCTATCGTTTCGAAAGCGATGGGACGGGTAAGCGTGAGCTGACGGCCAGGATCAAAGTCCAAAGCGAAGCCGGCGTCGAGCAGTGGGGGCAGATCATCGTCGGCTACAGTTCCGCGAACGAGCGCGTGGAAATTCCTTACGTACGCGTGCTCAAGACGGATGGAACGACAGTCACGGCCAGTGCGGATGCAGTGCAGGATCTGAGCATTCCTCTGGAAAAAGAAGCGCCGGTATATACCGACTACCGCCAGAAGCACATTACTGTGCCGGGGCTGCGTCCCGGAGAAGTGCTCGAGTATGACGTGGTGACGACCATCCACACTGCGCTTGCTCCCAATCAATTCTGGATGGAACACAGTTTCGCGAAGACGGGGATTGTTCTCGACGAGCAACTTGAACTCGATGTGCCGCATGACCGGACGGTGAAGTTAAAAAATCAGCCGGGATTCGATCCTAAGATTACCGATGCCAATGGACGGCGAATCTATCGCTGGACAAGTTCGTATCACGAAGATGAGGACAAAGAAAAAGACAAAGATAAGGGCAAAAAAAAGAAGAGGGCCGACCCGGAACCGCCATCCGTGCAGATGACGACGTTCGCCAGTTGGGAAGATTTGGGCCGATGGTATGCGGGATTGGAAAAAGATCGTCGTCAACCGACTGCGGAAATTCGCGCCAAAGCCGCAGAGCTTACGGCCGGCAAGACCACTGACATCGATAAAATACAGGCGCTTTATGACTACGTGGCGACGAATTTTCGTTACATCAGTCTGTCTTTCGGCGTGGGGCGTTTTCAGCCGCATGCGGCGGCAGATGTGCTGCACAATCAGTACGGCGATTGCAAAGATAAGCACACACTGCTGGCAAGTCTGCTGGAGGCTTCCGGATATCACGCTTCGTCCGTGCTGATAAATTCCTCGCGCAAACTTGATCCTGAGATCCCTTCGCCGTCGCAGTTCGATCACGTTTTCAGCCTTGTGCCCCTGGCCAAGGACGAAGTCTGGATGGACACGACCACTGAAGTCGCGCCTTTTCGCTTGCTGTCCTACCCCCTGCGCAAGAAGCAGGCGCTCGTCGTCCCCGCCGATGGCGTTCCGCATCTGGAGGAAACCCCGGCCAATCCATGGGTCGCCAACCATCAGATACAGGAAATAGACGGCAAGGTGAATGAGTTTGGCAAGCTTGATGCTCACGTGAAAATGAGTTTGCGAGGAGATTCGGAACTTTACCTGCGAATTTTATTTCGGCGCGTGCCCAGTGCGAAGTGGACGGAATTCGTAAAGCAGATGAACGGGATGGTCGGTTTGACCGGCGATGTTACAAATTTGACCGTCAGCGATCCGGCGGCCACGAAAGATCCCTTTCATTTCGAATATGAAATTACGACTTCCAATTTTCTCGATTGGACGAAAAAGAAATCCGATGTAATTTTGCCGCTTTCCCTCATCAGCATTCCGGACGCGGATGAGGACGACGCTTCGTCCGATGCCGAGCCGATCCAAATCGGCGGCCCCATGGATTTTCAATACAAAGCCCGTCTCGAATTTCCCGCCAAGTACTCCGAGCGGGCTCCGTTGCCTTTCACAATGAAGCGGGACTACGGGCAATATGACGCCAGCTACAAAGTTGACGGAAACGTTTTCACGGCTGAGCGCAGTTTGACGACGAATACGCGCGATCTTCCGGCAACCCGTACCAGCGATTATCTGGCTTTCCGGCGCGCTGTAATGACGGACACGGGACAGAAACTTGCGATTGACAGAACGGCCGCCGGGGATCCTACGGCTCCCTCCGATTTGAAGGGAGACGATCTTAACGATGCGGCGAATGCAGCGCTGACGCGAGGAAATTTCGAGGTCGCCATTGAACTCTTGAAAAAAGTAATTGTGGCCGATCCGAAAAACAAAACTGCGGAAATGAATCTCGGTCGCGCTTACATGGCGCTCCGCCAGAATGACAACGCCGTTGAAGCATTCAAGAAACAAGCCGAGATGAATCCTTATGACGAGTATGCCTACAACAGCCTGGGCTGGGCGTACTCGGCGGACCGTAAATACGATGAGGCTGCTGCCGCCTACAACAAAGCCATTGAGATCAATCCGCTGAGCGAATACGGCCATGCTGCGCTAGGCAGCATGTACACGGAAGCTCACCAGTATGAGAAGGCGGTACCCGAGCTCGAAAAAGCAGTGTCGATCAAGAGCGACAATCCGGGGTTGCAGATCGCTCTCGGAAACGCTTACCTCAACACTGGGCAAGATGAAAAGGCATTAGCTGCATTCGATCAAGCCATCGAGCTGGCGGCGACTCCTCTCGTCTGGAACGACATCGCTTATCAACTCTCGCTCAAGAACGTGCACTTGGACCGGGCCCAGCAATACGCGGAATCTGCCGTGACAGCCGAGGCGGCCGCGTTACGGAATGCGACCATCGACCAGTTGAATGTCAGAGATTTGGCGTCCGTGGCGGGAATTGCGGCGTATTGGGACACTCTGGGATGGGTTTATTTCGCGAAGGGAGACTACGCGAAAGCGGAAAAGTACGTGAACGCCTCCTGGATGGTGGACCAGCACGGAGAGGTCGGTGACCATCTGGGCCAGATCTACGAAAAACTGGGACGCAAGGAAGACGCTATTCGCGCTTACGGGATGGCGATGGCAGCGCTGCGTCCCACGCCCGAAACCCGAACTCATTTAGCGGCTCTGGCGGGTGGAGACTCCAAAGTAGCGGCAATTACCGAAAAATATCGCGAAGAGTTAACCGGCATTCGTACCATCAAGCTGGGAAAGATTGCTAAAGAAACTGGAAACGCGGAATTTTTCGTCATGCTGGTGCCGGGAAAGTCGAGGGCTTCCGCCGAGGGCGTGAAATTTGTCAGCGGCGATGAAAAACTCAAAGTCTTCTCGGAAGCCTTGAAGACGGCTTCCTACAATCAGAATTTCCCGGACGACACTCCGACCAAGATTTTACGGCGTGGAGTTCTGTCGTGCTCGAATGTAACCGGCGAGTGTACATTCGTCCTGATGCTGCCAGTGGACGTTCGCGGCGTCGATTGATTACAGGTTCGGCGAACGTTTGTGCCATTCGGTCGCCTGCTCATAGGCGTGGGCGAGTTGCAGAATCGTGGCTTCCTGCCAGGCGGCCCCGCTAATTTGTAACCCGATGGGCAGTCCTGCCTTAGTAAAGCCACACGGAACTGAGATCGCAGGGATTCCCCAAACATTGAATGGGCGCGTGTTGCGCAACATCACCAGTTCCGCGGGGCGGAGCGTCTCCGGGTGTTCCTCTAATTGTGCGAGCACGGGTGCGGCAATCGGTGTGGTGGGCGTGACCAGAACATCGACTTCTTCAAATACTCGCTGAATTTCAAGCCGGGACTGTGAGAGTTTGCGGCGGCCTTCGAGGATTTCAGCTGGAGTGAAATTTTCGCCTTGCATAATTCGCCGCAGAGTTTCGGCTTGGTAAAGCCCGGGAGTGCGAGCGACGAGGTCAGCGTGCGCGGCATAGGACTCGGCCTGCTGAAGCGTCCGATCGCCTTCGAGACTGACTGAAACTTCGCGCATTTCACCGGCGATGGCCTTGATGACCGATAAAGCTTGATCGACAGCGGATGCAATCTCAGGATCAAGCTCTTCATAGAAAAACGAACGAGGAATTCCCACTCTGAGATCGTTCGGATTTTCATTCAGCATCGACATATAGTCAGGAATGTCCATTGGGTATCCGGAGAAATCTTTCGCTTCCGGATCGGCAATAACTTGCAGCAAGATGGCGGCGTCGGCCACGGTCTGAGTGATGGGGCCAATGTGATCAAGTGAGCGTGAAAGTGGAAATACGCCGTGGGCGCTGACCCGCGCATACGTTGGTTTCAGTCCGACAATTCCGCAAAATGCAGCTGGCTCGCGAATGGAGCCCGCGGTGTCGGTGCCAATCGATGCGTACCCCATGCCCGCCGCCACTGACGCAGCCGAGCCACCGGAAGAACCTCCAGAAATGCGAGCGGGATTCCATGGATTGCGGACTGGACCGTAATGACTCACGACGGAACTGCCGCCGTAAGCGAATTCATGAAGATTCTGTTTGCCTAGAAGAATGGCACCGGCATCTTTTAAGCGGCGGACGACGTCAGCATCTTCGGAGGGGATACGTTTTGCGAATTGCGCACTGCCCGCCGTCGTAAGAATGTCGGCGGTGTCGATGAGGTCCTTAATGGCGAGTGGGATTCCGTGCAGAGGGCCGCGCCATTCTCCGCGTTGGATTTCTGACTCTGCCCGATGGGCTTCGGCGAGCGCGGAATCGGCGGTGATGGTAATAAACGCGTTGAGCAGGGGATCGACCTTTTCAATGCGGGCCAGGCAATCTTTGGTGAGATCGACGGGAGAGAGTTCTCGTGCGCGTAACCGCTGCGACAATTCCTGGATAGAAGATTGCAATTTGTCCTCTTGTTACTATCGCTAGCCGATTTGTACTGGCTCTTCTTTGCGTTCTTTGCGGGTGTTCTTGGCGTCCTTTGCGTTCAAAAGCTCTTAACCGCAAAGGACGCAAAGGAAAGCCGCAAAGAACGGAAAGAAGCCCTTGAAACTTGAAGACTTTCTTATAACGTCACGATCCATATTCCAAGCGCGAATTTTTGCCCGATCAAAGTCTATAATCTTCAGGCAAGGTTTGGATTGAGGTCCAGGATATCTTCATGGCCCAAATGACTGCGACGCCCGTCAGCACCCAAGGCTTTCTCGTCGATGGCAAATGGATCGAGGAGGGCGAGGTCGTGGAGATCCGCGCCCCTTACGATGGGAGTGTCGTCGGTCGTGTATTCCAGGGAACGCGGGCCCATGCGGAAGCTGCCATTGCGGCGTCGGTAAAGGCGTTCGGCACGACCCGAAGGCTGCCTGCATTCGAACGTCAGCGTGTTTTGCGGCGGGTGGTTGAAGGTCTAACGCAGCGTAAAGAAGAATTTGCCCGCACCATGGCGCAGGAAGCGGGCAAGCCGATCAAAGCCTCGCGGACCGAAGTCGATCGGGCGATTTTTACTTTCAGCGTGGCCGCCGAGGAAAGCACACGTATTTATGGCGAATACCTGCCGCTCGACTGGCAGGAATTCACTGCCGGACGATGGGGAATCGTGCGGCGATTTCCGTTGGGTCCGATTGCCGGCATCACACCGTTTAATTTTCCGCTGAACCTGGTGGCCCATAAAGTTGCACCGGCGATTGCGGCGGGATGCAGCATGATCATCAAGCCCGCCCCGCAGACTCCACTGACGGCGCTACTGCTGGCGGAAGTCGTGCAAGCCGCCGGCTGGCCGGATGGCGCTTTGAACGTCCTGCCGCTTTCCAATGAAGATGCCGGATTACTGGTCGCCGACGACCGCTTGAAGATGATCAGCTTTACCGGAAGCGCGGCGGTGGGCTGGCAGATCAAGAAAAATGCCGGGAAAAAGAAAGTTATTTTGGAATTGGGCGGAAACGCCGGGGTGATCGTCCACAGCGACGCCGATCTTGCGTACGCGGCGGAAAGATGTGTCGCTGGCGGATTCAACTACGCGGGCCAAACCTGCATCTCAGTGCAACGCATCCTAGTGGAACGGTCGGTTTCCGGCAAATTCATTGATTTGCTGCTGGAAGGAGTGAAAAAACTGAAGATCGGCGATCCGCTGGACGAATCCTGCGATCTGGGGCCGCTGATTCGGGAGAGTGACGCCGTCCGTGCCAGCGATTGGATCCAGGAGGCGGTGCGTGGCGGCGCGCGGTTACTATGTGGCGGCGTACGCAAAGGCCCGATGCTTGAGCCGACGGTATTGACCGGGACCCGGTCCGAGATGAAGGTAAATTGCCAGGAGATTTTCGCGCCGGTGGTGACTGTTGAGCCGTATGACACTTTCGAGGAGGCGATCAAGCTAATTAACAATTCGCCCTACGGATTGCAGACCGGTGTTTTCACGCGCGATGTTAAATTACTCTTCAACGCTTATGAAGAGCTGGAAGTGGGCAGCGTGATTGCGGGAGATGCTCCGTCATTCCGCATTGATCACATGCCGTATGGCGGCGTGAAAGAATCCGGCCTGGGGCGTGAAGGGTTGCGTTATGCGATCGAAGAAATGACCGAGCCGAAACTTTTAGTCATGAATTTGCGATGAATTTTTTGGGGAATCCCATTACGAAACTTTTTTTCTGTGGAATTGTCAAAGTTTCGTTTCCAAAATGATTTGAACTGCTATAATCACGAGTTTTCCGGAACACTTTAATTTTTGCAACGGTCTCATAAACGTCTTTCTAACTAAACGCTGGATGAACCGGAAGCCAAAGGGGCTTCTGCTGCACGGGAACGTCTGAGTCGATGCAGATTTTTCATCGCAGTTCGAACACAATCGCCAAGGCCTCGATCGTTGCAGTAGCGATCCTGGCGAGTGTGGGGCTGTGGGCGGTATTAGAGATCGCGAAGTCGCCGTACGTCACCTATGCCGGCATTGCCAAGCCGCAGCCGGTGCCGTTCAGCCATCAGCACCACGTTGCCGGACTCGGCATCGACTGCCGTTATTGCCATACTTCCGTGGAAACGTCCCATTTTGCTGGAATCCCGCCGACCAAGACTTGTATGAACTGCCACTCGCAGATGTGGGTGGGTGCGCCTCTACTTGAACCGGTTCGCGAGAGCTATCGCACCGGCAAATCGCTGGAGTGGACGCGGGTCAATGATCTTCCGGATTACGTTTATTTCAATCACAGCATTCATATCAACAAGGGCGTCGGTTGCAACACCTGTCACGGGCCGGTCGATCGCATGCCGTTGATGTACCAACAGGCTTCGCTGCAAATGGAATGGTGCATCGACTGCCATCGCGCGCCGGAAAAGTACTTGCGTCCCAAAGATCAGGTATTCAATATGCGGTATGAGCAGCCGACGAGCCAGAAGCCGCTTACTCTGGACGGCAAGTCTTACACCGACCAGCTTGCGCTCGGCGCCGATCTACGAGCGAAGTATCATTTACGGACTGAAGCTGACATTACGAGTTGCTCGACCTGTCATCGGTAAGAAGATCGGTTAAGAAAAGC
>DATBAX010000056.1:0-11428 GCA_036271275.1 Terriglobales bacterium | reverse complement strand
GCCGCTCAACGCGCGAGACTTCAGTAAACTTCTGCTTCTGGCGGCGGGCACGATGACCGACGCCAACGGCGCTGCCAATTTCACCCAGCAGTTTGCGGTGAATGGACAACGCGGCATCGCGACTGTATTTGCTCTCGACGGATTCGACACCACCGATCCTGAATTGGGCGGAGCTACATTTTCCAATTTCAATGTGGACGCCATCCAGGAAGTGCAGGGAAATTCGGGAGTGATGCCGGCGGAGTTTGGCCACGGCGCAGCCAGTTTCACCAATGTCGTGACAAAATCCGGCGTGAATCAGGTTCACGGCAGCATCTTCGAATTTGCCCGCAACGCGGCATTCGATGCGCGTAACTATTTTGATCACAAGAGCGTCGCCGACGAGCGCCGCATTCCTCCGTTTGCACGCAACGAATTTGGTTTCGCTAACGGCGGGCCGGTTGTGATCCCGCATTTATATGACGGACGCAACCGCACTTATTATTTTGGGCAGTATCAGGGATTTCGCCAGGTATTGGGAACAACGCAAGTATTCCCGGTGCCCACGGCGGCGGAACGCCAGGGAATTGATACGCTTACTTTTCCCGGCGATACCTTGACGGTCCCGGTGAACCAGGCAATAGTTCCTGTCCTGGAAAAATATCCTTTGCCCAATGATCCGACGGGAGCGTTCGGTGATCGCACCTACGCGGCGTCTTCGAAGATCTACACGCGAACCGATCAGTTTTCATTTCGCATCGATCACCGCATTTCCGACAAGGCCACGCTGATGACGCGGTTCAGCCTGAACCAGGTCACGGGCCCGCTTACCAATCCCGACCAGACCGCGATTGATCCCAGCTTTGGAGTTTTGTTCTTTGACCATCAGCGCAACGCCGGGGTGAAATATTCGCGGACCATTTCTCCTCATCTTACTTCCGACACTTCATTCAGTTACATTCGCAGCACCCCAATTTTCCCCACCACGAACCACACCCAGCCCGCGCTGGCGTTCGGCGACGGGCTTTTTCAGGGTTTCAATTCACCCGGCGGTTCGATTTTCGGTTCCTACAGCAATCTTTTCCAGTTGAAGCAGGACATGAGTTACATACGTGGCGGTCACGCATTCAAGTGGGGCGTGGAAATCCGTTTCAATCGGGACTCCACAGTTTTTGGCACCAATCCGAATGGAAGCTACACCTTTGGCGGCGGCACGGCTTACTCTCCGGTGTCGATCGCTTCCGCCAGCGGAACGCATAACATCCAGCCGGGCGATCCGCTTCCGGATTCGCTCACCGGCCTGCTCACCGCCACTCCATATTCCTATAACGTTGTCGCAGCGGCGGATGTGACCCCCAAAGGCGACAGATTCGATGTAGCCGCAGTTCGCCGCGAAGCCTATGACTTTTATTTTCAGGACACCTGGAAAGCTACTTCGCGCCTGACCCTCAACTACGGGTTACGTTACGAAGTGAACAGCCGCATTCACGAAGCCGAGAACCGCACGTCAGTTCCGAAATTTGTCAATGCCGCCGGAAAAGATGTGTCCTACACCGATCATAATGCGCGACAAATCTTTCTCTACAATCCGCAGCCTCCCTACAATCAGGATTGGAATGGCTGGGGACCGCGGCTTTCCTTGGATTATGCAGTCACCAATCACACCGTGTTCCATGCCGGCGGTGCGATCACATCGATGGTCGTGAACCTGTGGCAGGATAATTTCCTGACCGGCGCAATTCCTTTGGCGACGACCTTGTATGCCAACGCGTTACCGGGAACTCCGTTACCGTTTCAGGATACGGCGGTGCCGGTGACTCTTCCGCAACCCTATACAATCGGCGGCCAACTTCTTTTCCCCAGCGGAGATGCTAGTCACGTGCCCCCAAATACAGTGGTAGATTTGCAGCGTTATCAGAGCGATCTGACCGCGCTCACTCCGGGAAACCAGCTTCAGTTGCTTTCGATGGCGGGCATCGCTAAGAATTTTCGCAATGGCTATATCGGAACTTACACCGCCGGCGTCGATCATGATTTTGGCGATGTAAAGTTCAGCGCTGCCTATGTGGCTACGGCGGGCATTCATTTGCCCAGTGTGTATTCGCCCAACAGCTATGGAGGCGCGGACCCTGCCTTCGCTCCCTTTACCCAATTTGATTCGACCGGCAAAGCGATTGGCGGGTTCGGGCCGGAGAGCATTATGAGCAGTGAATCGCATTCCACTTATCACGCGCTGCAAACCAGCTTGACTAAGAATTCTTCCCGCGCCGGACTTGGTATCCAGGCCAGCTATACGTATTCGAAATCCATCGATGACACCAGTTCTGTGTTGGGCGGAGCGATTGGCAGCGCGGGCGTCGTGCTGCAAACGCTTCCTCAGGATCCGTGGAATCCAGGTGCCGAAAAAGGTCCCTCAACGTTCGACGCCACTCACTCTTTTGCTTTGAGCGTAATTCAGGTCCTGCCTTTGGATCATGTGGGTTTTCTTCGTCCGTTGGGAAGAACGCTGACTCGAGGCTGGCAATTCCTGAATATTACGACGCTTACCACCGGATCGCCGTTTACGGTGTATTCCGGAATTCAACAAACCGGGGTTGGATCGGCCGGCGCTGATCGTCCAGATCTGGTGAAGCAGCCGCATTTTTCGACCAGCGGCCCGGTGCGCGAAGATTATTTTGGACAGGGCATAAACAACGCTTCATTCTTCAACATTCCGATTAATGTTCCAGGCGGCACCGGGCCAAATCAAGGCCGCTTCGGAACTCTGGGACGCGATACTTTCCGCGGGCCTGGCTTCCAGGACTACGACGTCGCCATGATCAAAGACACTCCCTTTGGACATCGCGGAAATGCCGAGTTGGGCACGATTGAATTTCGCGCCGAGTTTTTCAACGTCTTTAATGTGGTGGATTTCGGGTTGCCCGACAATATTCTCCGGGGCAGCGGATTCGGAATCATCAGCAGGACCTCCGGCCCGTCGAGACAGATTCAATTTTCCTTGAAGCTAATTTACTGAGGCAGAATGCAGGACGATCTAGGCCTTGACTGCGGTCACGATCACCAGCGGCGATCTCTTATGGGCCTGCACCTGACCGAAGCCTGCTCTGGATGCATATGTGGTCAACTCCGCAGCCGTCGATGGCGTCGGAATATATGGGGGACGCTCCAATTGTTGCACCGCTTCAGCACCCTGAGAAAACGCCCGCCATCCTGGATCTTGCTCGAGGTCTGTGTTGTCGATGCACAGTCGGCCGCCCGGACGCAGCACGCGGAAAGCGTCCTTCACATAGCGCCAGCGGTCCATGCCATCAAGATGGTCGAGCATGTTGGTGGAATAAACCAGGTCGAAAGAGTTGCTCTCCAACTGGTCGAGTCCAACCTGTTGCAATTTCACCAGCCGGACATTGCTGATTCCTTGCAGACGCTCCGCAGCGACGGCCAGCATATTTGCCGACATGTCCGCGCCCGTCCAGGTGCCGCATTGGGGCGCGATCTCCAGTCCGATGCGGGCCACGCCGCAACCGAATTCCAGGACATCGTCTTCGGGACGAACCCCGGCCAACTCCATTAAATTTTTTACCGGAGTTTGCGCCGACCGGCGGACGGCATCTTCTTCCTCGTGACCACAAGCGGCTGCTTTCGCCAGTTCCGGATTGGCAGCGAGAGCGTCCCACACATCGCCATAATGTCGGCGCGGCAGATTCAGCAGCGACGGAAATTCAACCACGCGGAAAGCGCGAGCCGCATATCCCCAAATATAAGTGCTGCAGACGAGGGCCAGTCCCGCTCCCAGCAGCCAGAACGACTTGGAATCTTTGATCACGGCTGCGACAAATACCGACGCACACACGATCATCGATAGAGGTACTGTCCAACGATGTTTGCGGATACGAGATGCGATGAACGAACGCAGTGTCGGTTTCCCCTGCACGCCCGCAGTATATCGCGGTTGTTCTCTTCCGAAAAATCTCCGCAATCGGAGCTCGAACGGGAAACTCTCAGCTCAAATCTGTCCTTTGCCGCCGTCGACATCGAGTTCGACGCCGGTGATGAACGACGCATCCGATGAGGCCAGAAACGCGACTGCCGCGGCGATTTCTTCCGGCTGCCCGAAACGTCCCATGGGAATACCGGCGAGAAATCTTTTTCTCAATTCGGCCGCCTGCTCTGGCGACATGCCGGTGCGATCGAAGATAGGCGTTTCGGTCGAGCCCGGCGCAACCGCATTTACACGGATATTGCGGCCCACCAGCTCGGCAGCCATGGAGCGAGTGAAAGAGCGCATCGCAGCTTTCGTGGCTGCATAGACAGTCCCGTTCGGTGATCCAATGTGACTGGCGACACTGGTATTCAAAATGATGGATGCGCCGTCATTCAAGTGCGGCAGCGCTTTTTGGATGGTGAAGTATGCGCCTTTGGTATTGATATCGAACATCTCGTCGTAGATTTCTTCAGTCATGCTCGCAATCGGACCAAATTTCGCGATGCCGGCATTCACAAACAGGACGTCAATCTTGCCGAATTTCTGCAGCGTGGTTGCGAAGAGCTTTTCGGTGTCCGCGATCTTAGCGGTGTCGGCCCGTACCACCACCACATCATTGCCGAGAAGCTTTGCGGCTTCGTCCAAAGTCTTCTGGCTGCGTCCGGAAATGGCCACGCGAGCGCCCTCCTCAAGGAATCGCTGGGCTGTGGCCAAACCGATTCCGCTGTTTCCACCAGTAATCACCGCTACTTTACCTTTGAGTCTGCGCATCTTGTCTCCGTTTCCAACCCTTATCAAAACTTAGATGACCGCGTGCGCGGTGGGTTGCGGAAATCTTTGAAGCTTCTAAATAAGCCTTCAACCCCAGGGCACGCGAAAATTAAACTGGATCGGAACAATGAATGTCTGAATCTCTAGCAGAGAGAATTCGAGCAAGTTCGCTGGAGTCGTCTTGACACGCTTTGAGCGGGAGGATTGAATGAATCGTCGAACGTTTTTGAGGCAGAGCGGCGTCGTTCTCACTTTTGCCGGCGCAGTTCCCGCAACTCTTGCGGAATCCGGAGCAAAGAGCATGGGCATACCGCATACATCGATTCATCGCATCGAAGCCGACGGCGTTACCGTCTTCTACCGGGAAGCCGGCGCGCTGAATGCTCCCGCGGTGCTGTTACTCCATGGCTTCCCGACATCTTCATTTCAATATCGTGAGTTGATTCCACGGTTGGCTGATCGCTATCGAGTCATCGCCCCGGACCTGCCCGGCTTCGGCTTTACCGAAGTTCCCGATAAGCGCCAATACAAATATTCTTTCGATGCGTTAGCGCGCACCATCACGGCCTTCACCGACGCACTACAGCTCAAGCGTTATGCGCTCTACGTGTTCGACTACGGCGCACCCACCGGCTTTCGTGTGGCCATGGCGCATCCGGAACGCATTACAGCGATTGTGTCGCAAAATGGCAACGCGTACGAAGAAGGTTTGGGCGATGCGTGGGCCCCGATCCAGCGCTATTGGCGCGAACCCTCCTCTCAGAACCGCGAGGCTGTTCGTCAGGCCCTGAATCCTGCCGGTTTGCGTTCACAATACACAGAGGGAGTGCCGCATCCGGAGATGATTGCACCGGAAGGTTACACGTTGGATGCGGCCATGATCGCGCGTCCCGGCAACATGGACATCCAGTTAGACCTGTTTCTCGACTACGCCAATAATGTGAAGATGTATCCGGCATTCCAGAAGTATTTTCGGAAATCGAAGCCGCCGCTCCTCGCGATCTGGGGCAAGTACGATCCCTTCTTTATTCCCGCGGGCGCCGAAGCTTTCAAACGAGACAATCCCAATGCAATCGTCGAATTCCTGGATACGGGACACTTCGCACTTGAAACCCATGTCGAGGAAGTCGCCTCCGCGATGAGACAATTCCTCGCGAAGACCACGAGCTAATTATCATCGCTCGCGAAGGCTCTTCCTGAATACGGTTAGCTGGCTTTCCGTCGCGGCAATTCCCCGGACGCCTGTTTCGCCGTCCTGATCGAGGATTCGAGCACGTCTTCGCGACGCTGCCGAAGTTTGTCCTCGAACGTCGTCCAGTTCAACGAGGGTCCGACGGCAGAAACCTCCATCTCAGCATCGGTGCGAATCGGCGTTACCTCGAGAGTCTCGGCATCGCTAGATGACGCGAGCGTGCCCGATCCGGCGGCGATCTGTTGTTGGGTAGTTGGCGTGACGTTGCGATCGGTGCCCTCGCGATGCATCACTGGCCCGGTCTCCCACTTTGAGCGATAGTGCTCTTCGTAATCCGCCCAGTCCTCGTCGGACGCCACGCTGTCGCTGTCGTAGGGCGGAAAACTTTCAATCTGTTCTTTGGTGAGATTCACACGGAAGTCTCCGTCATGCTTCACGGAAGCCTGCAACTTTTCAGGCGGAACTATGAACTTGTTACTGGTCAGCCATCCACCAGTATCGACGACCGCATAAACGATCGCTCCCGTAGCCTGGTCAAAAATAACGTCGTCCACTTCGCCGAGTTTTTCATTGTCATCCGCCCCGTAGACTTTGGAGCCGCGAAGATCGTGCGCGGCATCTTCAGCATTGGGAAATCGATAATCTCCGAGCGTGCTATAAATCGCCATAACGCCTCCTGAAAAATCATGGCCCATCTTTAGGGTCCGATCTTAGGATGCCGTTCCAGCCCAAGCCTTTGCTCGAATCTATATTTGAATCTGAGGTGCCCCGTCCTTCTCGCGCTCTTTGCGGAAGGGCGGGGCTTTTGTTATCTATGGATGCGCCTGACCCACCGCGCTTTCCAGATCGTCCGCCGCTTTATTGATCCCGGCAGCAACGTTCTCGATGACTTGAGAAACTTGCGGCACCTGTCCTTCGGCTTCCTTCCACTTCTTCTCATCCATATATTCTCGGACGGCGGCAATCGGCTTGGCTCCGTATCCCGTGTACGCCCCCGGCGCGTAAATTTGGTTCTTGAACCACGGACGCTCCGGAAGTCCTTTTTCATTTAGGAAGAGCCGGGGAATCTTAAGCAGATCGGCATTGACCAAATCCGTGGAAGCCCCCGGCGAACTCTTCGCCTGCCAGGCTGCCAGCGCCTTCGAGTAATGCTCCGAACTTTTCTTCAGGAGATCAATCGCATTTTTCATGGGAGCAAAGTTTATGAACGGAGGCACGATCTCGGCCGGTGGAGCTACCGTTGGCTTTCGCGGGTCGGCCGCTGCCGTGAATACGCCTTCTGTTAGTTGCAGATTGCGCTCGGTAAACTCGTCCTGCTTATCTTTCAGCAACTTTTCCAACTCAGCCTCGTATTTTGTGATGGCTTCTGATTGCGGAGCGTAGTCGAATGGCAGCAAATCCGCATCGGCTATGCGCATAACGGACGTGCCCCCAGTTTGTGCCAGTGCGCGCCCGTAGACGAAATCTGTGTCGGCGAAGTGCGTGTACCAGTAAAAGTCGTCGTAGATCGAGTGATACTGATCGCCATCGTCTTCTCCGCCGAAACTAAGATCCAGGGTCGATATCCCGGCGAAATCCTGGAAAGCCGTGTAGTCGGATCCGTCTCCCAGGGCTTCGACCATAAGATCGCCATGCTTGCGAATTTCGCCACGCTTTTCCGCATCTTTCGCTTTGGAAATACTGACCAGCCGCGATCGTTCCAGTACCGACATCTTGGTTTCCGGGTCCTGGATATCGCGAGCCACACCGCTGATAAGAGTTTGCAGGTCCTGCGTCCCCCCAGGGTCGAAAATTCCGCGCTCGTTGCCATCAGAATTAAGGTATGCGACGGCGTGCTTTTTCAATTCATCGAGATGGGTCTCGACCCACTCGACGGAACCCAGTAATCCAGGTTCTTCACCATCCCATGCGCAATAAATAATGGAGCGCTTCGGAGTCCATCCCTGGCGGTGCAATTCCCCGAGCATGCGAGCTTCTTCAAGCATCGCCGCCTGGCCGGAGATGGGATCGTCCGCGCCATTCACCCACGCGTCATAATGATTGCCGCGAATCACCCACTGCTCCGGATTCGCTCCCGGCAGTGTGGCAATGACATCACGCACTGGTTTGATGTCCCAGTTGGAAGTGACCTTGAGGTGCACTTTCGCGGGACCGGGGCCGATGTGATAAGTGATGGCCAACGCGCCCCGCCAATCCTCGGGAGCAATGGGGCCCTTGAGCGCGGAAAGTAAAGGCAATGCATCGGCATAGGAAATCGGCAATACCGGAATTTTGGTGATCGTCTTGGCATCTTTGATTTCGAGGCGTTTCGCGTCAGTTGTGGCGCCAACGCCAGGAGTCAACGGATCGCCAGGATAGTCCGTGTCCATGACGCTGCCGCGCTGCACTCCGTCGCGGGGACGCCATCCGCCCGCGGGATAGTCTTCTCCTTCGAAAAACCCGTCACCTCTCGGGTCCGAATAAATAATGCAACCAATCGCTCCGTGCTCGCCAGCGACTTTAGGCTTGATGCCACGCCAGCCTTTTCCGTAACGCGCAATGACGATCGCACCTTTAACCGAAATTCCCAGGCGATCGAGCTGCTCGTAATCTTCACGATTGCCATAGTTCACATAAACCAGGGGCGCGGTTACATCACCGTCGATGGAATATGCGTTGTAGGTAGGAAGTTGCTCCGCGGTTTGGTTCGATGTTGGATCGGAAGCGAGGGCCTGCTCCTGCAGCTTGGCGCGAAACTTGGTTGGCTCGACTAGTTCGACAATGCGTTCCTTGGGAGTCGGAAACAAAACATCGAAGGTTTCGATCTTCGCGTCAAAGCCCCACTCTTTGAACCTGGATAGCAGCCATTCAGAATTTTCTTTCTGGTAAGGCGATCCAACATGGTGCGGATGTGCGCTCAACTTTCGCATGTTTTCGCGAATATTGTCTGGCACAATGCCGTCGCGAAATTTCTTTTCCCAATCTTTCTGCGCGCTTGCGTTGTCCGAGGTGTAACCGGCAAGTGCCGCACTCCCAGGCTGCGATTCTTTGGACTGGGCCGAAAGTAGTTGAGTGATTGCTATCAGACACACGCACATCCCCCGCAGATTCATGAAATCCCCCTCATTAAGGTGTTGGGAAACGTTCGAAGTCTTGCGACGAATGACGAAGGCCGGTTCCCCCGGAGGGAATCATAAACGGAAACAGAAGTCTCCGCCCAAAAACCGGAATGCCCCGACCTTCCCGGTCTTATGCGGGACGGCGGGGCTTTTGATTTGTCGAATAAAAACACCGCGTCGCGGCAGCGCAGTAGGTGTCAAATCAAAATATCGTTTGAATCAAAAACTACTTGGCGGGAGCGGTTTTATCAGCCGCTTTCAACTGTCTCAATGCCAATGAGGTGGCGCGGCCTTCGCCGGCCCGTTTCCCCGACTTATTCCGGCGCTTCGTTTTCGTTACGTAATGGTTCTTTGCCATAGATGATCTCCTGTTAGTAGTTTACCCCACCGGACCCAAAGAGTCCTCGAGTTCAGGCGGTCATGGGGCAGTTTGAGCTGATGGCTCGCGCGTGACCATTCCTTGGATTGAGACGGCACGGCCCAAGACCACGCCCGGACACGAACTTTTCTTTCTTCAAACCACACCGCATTAAGGCTTTGCAATGTCTTGCAGCGCCGTCAATAGTCTTCCGACTTCTTCGGCAGTGTTGTAGTGAGCCAGACCAATCCGCAGGAAGCCTCCATCTTTTTCGACGTCCAGGCGGTCAGTCAAGTTGATGGCGTAGTAGTTGCCGTCCCAGGCGAAGAAGCCGCGTTCGCCGAGTTTGGTGGCCAGTTCGAGCGGACTGTGTCCCTTGATTCGCAGCACGATGGTTGGGCAGCGCTGGTCGAAGCGCTTGGGATCGCTAATGCCGTAAAGCTTCACGCCCGGAATGGCGAGAACTCCAGCGATAAGAGTTTCCATCAAGCCATATTCATGATCGTGGATCGCCGCGAATGCAGCTTTAATCGCTGCCCGGCGATTCATCGCGGAAGGTTCAGCGCGTCGTCCCAGGTCTGCAAGATATTCCACACATGCGCCAATGCCCGCAATGCATTCGTGATTGTTGGTGCCGGATTCCCAGCGGCTGGGGATTTCATCAGTGCAGGCGCGAACTTTATACGGCTTCAAGCGCTTCATGTGCTCGCGTTTTCCGTAGAGCACGCCCATGTGGGGCCCGAAAAATTTGTAGGTCGAGCAAGCGAGGAAATCACAATCGAGATCGCGGACATCGATCAATCCATGCGGCGCGTAGTGGACAGCATCGATAAAAGCCATTGCTCCTACCGCATGCGCGAGCCGAATTACTTCTTTGACGTTATTGATCGTGCCGACTGCATTCGAGGCATATCCCACGGCGACCAGCTTCGTTTTGCTGTTAATCTTGCGCGCCAGATCTTCCATGTCGAGCGTGCAATCTTCTTCATGGATGTCTGCGATGCGAATCGTGACACCGCGCTCTTCCAACGCTTTCCATGGCGCGAAGTTGGCGTCGTGGTCGAGTAATGTGAGTACGATTTCGTCACCGGGCCCGAGTTCGCGGCCGATGGACCGGCTGATGGCGAACGTCAGCGTGGTCATGTTCGCGCCGAAGACAATTTCCTGGGAATCGCAATTCAAAAAGTCCGCCATCGCCGCACGCGCGTTATCGATTCCTACGTTCGTGCGTTGACTCGTAGCATATGCGCCGTTGGTGTTGGAATTCGAATGCCGCAAATATTCGCTGATGGCATCGATGACGCGCTGCGGAACCTGCGTGCCACCTGGCCCATCGAGAAATACGGCGGGATGTCCACTCACGGTTTGCGCGAGAGAAGGGAATTGCGATCGCACCCAGTCGAGATCGAGCGCCGTGGCTTCGTCTTTGGTAGTCAGCATGTCGGGAGTTAACCCATCACCGTGGTGTGTTCCGGTTGAATCTTGTAAATCACACGGATTTCGCTGGGCTGTGCGTAAGGGTATTTATCGACGCCAAGATATTTCTTGGCCATTTTGTCGATATGATCCGCCGCGCCCTGTTCCGTGATTTCCACCACGCGGCCCCGAATTTCCAGAAAGCGATAAGGATTTTCCGGATCGATGATCGCGAGTGACACGCGCGGATCGCGGCGGACATTTTTATCTTTCTGCCGGCCTTTGGCGGAATTGAAGACAACCAGATCGCCTTCGATGTCGACCCACACCGGCGTGACCTGTGGACGGCCATCAGGCATCAGCGTTCCAAGGCTCGCGAACGCGCGCTTGGTAAAAAGATCGCGATATTTTTCGGGGATTGCGTGGGACATGAGTTCCTCCTGTAAACACGTGATTATAGATGTTTGCGGGGCTTGTGTGGTTTCGATCTTGTCAAATCTATCCGAGGGCAGAGACCGTTTCGCGAAGCGAAACGGTGACGGGGAATGATCCCGAGCGGTCATAATGCGAGTCAGCTCCGGAGGAGCGGCCAAGCTTGGCTCAGGACGAAAAGTCCTGGGTGCGTATTGCGG
>DATBAX010000055.1:0-31148 GCA_036271275.1 Terriglobales bacterium | reverse complement strand
GAGGCTCTTGACTCTGCGAGGCGGTCACACGAGAAGCCACAAAAATCAAATTAGATTTAGTCCAAGTTGGTTTGTTTCGTTCAAACCTCGCCTCGATGCGCATTCGTGGGGCCATCACGTTTTCATCACAAGCAAACTCGTCAAGGAGAAAAAATCTCAGCCTGAGATGAATTATGAAATCTTAAATTATTGAAAAGTGGCGGAAGCGAGTGGGAGTCGAACCCACCGACGACGGGGTGACCCGCCGCCCGCCGGTTTTGAAGACCGGAAATTCCACCGGGAACTTTTCGCTTCCAGATTCTATCTATCTTGATTATTATCAAGTGCTTACATGGTAATCATCTGACGGTTACGAACGTGCCATTTACTTGATAGCTGCTTAATAAGTAGAATCAAGAGATGACGACCTCGCCAGTTAAACGCCGTGGACCTCGCGCACAGAGCGGATCAGTGTATGAGAAGTCAGACGCTTTCTATCTGCGATTCTACACGCGAGATGCTGAAGGCAAGCCGGTCCAGAAGTCGGCATTTCTTCACGTCAAAGACGACAAGCATCACTCGACGAAGTGCAAACCTGTGAAAGAACTTCAGGCCGACAAGATCCGCGAGGTGACTCGCACGCGAGCACAGAAGGAAATGCTCATCACTGACTTCTGGCGCGACGAATACCTACCATTCATCAACGGCAATCGCCGCGCAAGCACTGTCGCCGGCTATCAGCAGATCTGGACCTCGCAACTCGAAGCGCACTTCGCCGACCGGATGCTGCACGACTATCAGACGCATCATGGCAGCGCGTTCCTTACGAGCTTGACCAAGAAGTACGGCAAACGTACGCTCGCGCACTTGCGAAGCCTGGCGAGCGGCATCTTCGCGCTGGCACAGAATAAAGGTTTGATCGAGCGCAATCCCTGGCACGATGTTTCGATCCTGGCGAAGATCAAAGAGCCGGCGACGCAGAAGCATTACACGCTCGCCGAGATCCTCGCGATTCGTGACGCGCTCGACGGCAACGTCGATGCTCAACTGGCGATGTTCCTCGCCTTCTTCGGCGGCTTGCGGCAGTCAGAGATGCAAGGCTTGCGCTGGGAAGACATCAGAGACGGTCAATTGCACATACAGCGCGGCGTCGTGCGCGGCAAGCTCGACGACCTGAAGACTAAGTCGTCAGTGCGCGTCGTGCCTCTCACAACGCATCTGCAAACGCTGCTACAGCTATGGCACGAGCAATGCGGCTCACCGGCCGAAGGTTACGTGTTGAGCGTCACCGGCAATCCGCCTGACTTACGACACCTGGCGCGGAAGAAGATCAAACCGGCGCTTGCAAAGGCCGGCTTGCAATATTTTGGATACCACGCCGCCAGGCATGGGTTAGGCACGATACTGTCCGAACTCAGCAAAGGCTTGATCGCAGCGCAAGAGGTGCTCGGTCATAGCACGCCGATCACAACCGGACTCTTCTACAAGATGAAGACTGAGAATTCCGCGGTCGCGGCCATGAAGCTGCTATCGGCGGCGACAGATGAAGCGATCACCCGCCAGGGATAACAAGCACCTATCGCACAGCCGTCTTTTCCGACCCGCATAAAGAGCGGCGCTCAAAGCCGCATCTGGTTCCATAGACCGGGAACACAATCTTAGAGCGACTTGATTTTGCCTGACTTGCCTGTCTTGCCTGACGCAAATGACCAAAAATGTTTCACGACCGTTCCACGAGACAACCAAGTCAACCAAAAGACAAGTCCGTATACAAGGTTTTTAATGTCTCTTATATAAGTACAGAGTAGCAGTGGGATTTGCCTGACTTGCCTGTCTTGCCTGACGCAAACCTTGAAACCTGGCGTCCAGTACGGCTTAGCGCCGATTTCTTCAAATATTTTTAATGCAACCAAATCAGAATCGTGTCACTCTAATGTTTGTAGTGCTGCTCGGCGTCGCGGTTGATGTAATTCACAGACTCCGAGCGGAGGGTAACTCATCAAGGTTCGTTCCCTGATGAATCCCAAAGCCGAATGAACGCCAGTTCAACGGATCATAGGCTTCGTGAAGAAAGTTGTTCCGACCGGCTACTAGCCGCCAGGATTTCTCACGATGGCCATCTCAAAAAGAGTTCCCGCTGTTCTCCGAAGGATGCTCTGCCCCAAGTGCAAAAACTTGGAGTCAGTCACACCTAAACCGAATAAAAAATTTATTCTGGCGTGCGGCGAGATCTGCGACCGAAGTCTCTGTCAGACGGTGCCGGCATGAGTTATCGGTCGCGCTTCAAATATATTCCGCTCAAAGGGAAAGTTCCGACTCTTGCCGGCTGGCCGACTAAGGGAATCGCGGACGGTCCTGAAGTCAATGCTTTACGTCGCGTCGGCAACGTCGGAATAGTTTGCGGCGCGGCATCTGGAATATGGGTGCTTGATGTCGACGGTCCTGAAGGACTCGCCTCGCTCAATAAGCTCAACGAAAAATACGATCACCTTCCAACGACTCTCACGCAGATCACAGGCGGCGGCGGTCGTCATTACATTTTCAACTTCACGCCAGGATGCGAAAAGCTTCAGAACTGCGTCGAGTTTGAAGACGGTCTCGATGTCCGCACTACAGGCGGTCAAATCGTTGCGCCTGGTAGCTTGCACGAAAGCGGCGGACTCTATGAAGTCACGATTGATGTCGAACCAGTCGACGCCCCTCTTTTTTTGATCGAGCACATCATCGCCAGGCAGGAAGAAAAACGCAGTGGCAAGAAAAGCGCGTCGAGCAAAACTGCATCGAGCGGACTGATCGAAAAAGGCTCGCGCAACGCAACTCTTCACAAGCTCGGCTCAAAACTGCGCGGCCTAGGTTTCGGTCATGAAGTTATTCTTGCGGCGCTGCAAGCTGAAAACATTGCGAATTGCCGTCCGTCTCTTACTGCTGACGAAGTACGGACCATTGCAGGATCAGCGTCGACGTACAAGCCGAACCATATTATCGACACCGCTGAAGCGGTCATGGCCGATGGATTTGAAGCTGCTTACAAAGATGCACTCAAGTTTCGTCATGATGAAAAAGGTTGGTGGGGTTTCGAAAATGGCCGATGGGTTGAAAGAGTTGGCCGGCCAGTCGGCGAATGCAGCGCATATTGCCGAAGCCAAGAGCCGCCTGATGCGAAGCCGGTTGTGCATAAAGCACTTCATTCCTCCAACCTCGTAAAAGGCGTCATCTTTTTCTGTGAAGACCGACCAGGGTTTAAATCCCTGGCGCGCGACTTTGATCGAGATCCTTGGGTGCTCGGATTGCCTGGCGGTTTGAAGCTCGACCTTAGAACTGGCGAAACGTGCGCCGCAACTCCCGCAGACATGCTCACCCGATGCTTGCCGGTTGCGCCTTCGCCGGCTGGCTCGAATTACCAGGAAGTCTGCCCACGCTGGATGCGGTACCTCGAAGAAACCCACCCCAACAATCCCGAAGTGCAAGCCTACCTGAAACGCTTCGTCGGATATTGTCTCACCGCATCGACCCGCGAAGAGATGATTCTCTTTCTCATTGGTCCTGGCGGCGCTGGCAAAGGCACTTTCGCTGAAATCCTAGGGGCGATTTTAGGTAGCTACTCACTCATGTTGCCGATGAGCATCCTGTTTGAAGATTCGAAAGACGACCGGCGACAGAATTACTTCGCCGAAATGTGCGGTCGAAGACTCGTGATTGCGAACGAAGGCAGCAAGCATAAGCGGCTCGATTCCCGGTCCATCAAAGACCTGACTGGCGGCGGCGACCTGAGCGGTCGGCGTCTCAATAAACAACCGATCAATTTTGCGATGACACAAAAGATGCTTGTCCTCGCCAATGACTATCCAGTCCTTGAAATCGACGACGCCATGATGCGGCGCGTTCATGTCGTGCCGTACACAGTGAAATTCAGCGGAGCAAAAAATGCGGATGGCTCAGAGAAAGCCGACCTTGGTCTTAAGGAATATCTGAAGGCTAAAGAACTGGACGGCATCCTGCGCTGGGCAATCGATGGTTGTATCGAATGGCAACGTCACGGATTGAAGCCGCCGTCGACGGTCACTGCATCCACCAATGAATACTTCAGTGAGATGGATCTACCAGAAAAGTTTTTCACAGAATGGACCAAGGAAATTGCTGATGACGATACTCCGAACTCGTTCACGCCGACACGCGATTTATTTCTGAAATGGACCGAGCACTGCAAAACAATCGGCGAAGTCAGTCAGATCGGCTCGGAGCGCACCTTCACTCCGTTACTGAAACAGAAGCGCCCGAATACAAGAGAAGGACGGCCGCGGTCAAGAGGTTTCGAGGGCGTCAGCGGTTTCTTTGGTATCAAACTTTTGCAATCGAACACTCATGCGGAGATCAAATTTTAACGAGGTGAAAAAGTGAACACACCATCTGTAGAAACACCGGAACTGCTGAAGCTTGAACGCGACATCTTAAAAATTCGCATCCACAAATTTCTTCTCAAAGCTGGCTGCGCGTATGAACGCGCGACGCGCATTCGATTCACTGGCTCGCGTGTGTATGACGACGCAGACTTCGACGCGGTCATTTTCGAACTTTGCCAGGACGACAAAATCGAACGGCGACCGGTATCGAATAGCGCGGCGATGTTGATCTGCATTGGCGACGGTAAACAGAACCAACCTACGGAGTAATGTCATGCCGGAAATCTGGACAATCGACGACGTGGCGGCATTCCTGAAGATGACGCCGAGCCAGGTCTACACCATGACTCGCCGGCGCGGACAGGCACGCATGGAGCACGCACTTCCTGTCCGACGCATCAATGGAAATCTCCGCTTCGACGCGAACGACATTCGCGAATGGTGGGGAAAGTTTTCGCAGGAGCGTGCCGCATGACGAAACCACGAGGCAACAAAACTTCCGCGGCCGCTCGTGCAGAGCGCCAGGCGAAAGAAATCGCGCTGATGAACGAAGGCAAAACTCAGGCGCAGATCGCCGACGAGCTTGGGATTAGCCGTGCGACGTTCTGGCGTGACATTTCAACGCTCACGAAGAATTACGCCGAAGGAAATCAAACGGCATTCGCCGAGCTACGCACGATGCAGGTCGGTGCCTTGCTCGACATGGCGAAAGAAGTTCACGACGAAGTTATCACGCCAGAGACAGGTAACTCCATCCGCGGGTTTCTCGATTCTGTCTCGCGGCTGCTTGGTCTTGAGGCACCTCGACGCACTGAATCCCGCAGCACGAACGTGAACGTTGAAGGCGGCTCAGTCGAAAACTTTGGACTCTATAAACGATTCTTCCATGAGATCCGCGGCCTTGAGCCGGACCAAATAGAACTTGTCTGGGATTTTTGCAATTCACTGGTGCGTCGGCCGGTTGATACCGGTTGGGGTCCAAAGCTACTCGAAGAGGCTGGGTCATGACACTCATTCAACTTTATCAACTGCTCGGAATGATCGCCGACAGACACCACAGAAAAGCTCTAGAGGAATACTTCGAGCCGTTTGCGCGTCGCGAGGGAAACAGCATCGTAGTCATGCCGCCAGGACAAGGCAAAACGCAGATGGGAATTGTCACTTGCGTCTTTATCTTCCTGCTCGATCCAGCGGCGCATGTCATCGTGCGAAGCGCAACCGACAGGCAAGCACACGTCATTGTGCGTAACGTGCTGCGCTTACTGCAATCCGATGTTGTGCAAAAGCTTTACCCTTTCCGCTTTTCGAAGATGACTGAAAGCGAATTCGTCATAGACGCGCCAGGTTGCGACGGTCGTACTTCGATGCTCGGCGCCGGCGTGAACTCGGTCATCCTTGGCGCGCGCGCGACGCACCTTATCTGGGATGACGGCGTAAAAGATATGGAAACTGCGCTCGGCGAAACGATGGAAAAAATCTGGGACAACTACGTCCAAGTCGATGAGACACGCTTGGTCGATAAAGCTGCGGTCCTGTTCGTAAACACCCGCTGGGCCTTGAGCGATTGCGCGGGGAGAATTCTGCAACGCGCTCAGGACAATCGTCTGAGCCGTCAATTCAAGTTTGCGAACTTTGCGCTGACGAACCGCACTGGACGCGACAGCTATGAATTCGACACCGCAACTGGAAGTCAGCGCGAATACCTGGCGCGGTATGACGTGCTTCCCACGCTCGAAGGCTTTCCTTTTTCGATGACGCCTTCCGGCGCGGACACCAAGCAAGCCGATATTGGTCCAGTCGCTTTTGAAACCGTTTACCAAGGCAATTGCTCTTCGACACACGCGCAACTGTTCTCGCCAAAGTATGCGCGCAGGGTAAGCAACATCGACTCTTCCGGCATCCTAGCCGGCTATCAGAGTTATGACACCAGCATGGGGTCAAACGTCAGCTCGGACCCTACAGCGGGAGTCGACGCACTGCTGATGCGAGACGGCGCAGTCATCTTGGTCGATGCGTTTGAAGACGTTTTGCATTACGGTTTGCAAAAAGATGTGATTGCTGAACGCTGCTTCAGCTTTGAAAAGAAGTGGAATGTGCAGCCTTTGGTTCTCATTGAGGCGGCGAGCACCGGTGTTCCGCTGGCTGCGGACTTGCGAGCGATGTATCGCGACCGCATTTCCATCGAACTGCATCCGGTCACAAAGTCGAAGCACTTGCGGGGTCTTGCTATCCAAGGCGCTTGGATGGCCGGCCAGGTCTATCTCTGGGAACAAATGTCCCTGCTCGGCAAATTGCTCACTGATATGTCGAACTACCCGCTCGACGCGAAAAACGATCACATACCCGATGCAGTTTGTCAGCTTGTTTCACACATCCGCGGCCATCACGTCGCTCTAGACAACAAGCCGCATTTGCTTATCGACAACACGCTCAACATTGAATCCCTGGCGGATGAGTTCTGCATTGACCAAGCTCACGAGCGGCGTCTGCAAGGTCACGATGACGACGAAGGCGAAGGGTATCAGTCCGCATTAATGGACGGGTGGCCTCGTGGTCTCTAACCCCGTTCACAAATACCTGGCTCGCGTGCGGCACCTGACTTACGACTATTTCCGGTCGATGTCGGACGCAGACTTGCACAGAGTGATAGCGGCTTTTGCCGTGACTACCAGTCTACCGGCAATCAGTTTTGACCTTCACTTCCTCGGGATGCAGATGTGCCATACCGCTGCGCTTGAGGAGATGGACTGGCGAATTCAAGTAAAGAAATTGATCGGAGATGACGATGCACACACAACCAAAAGATAGTATGCCGCCGCCGATGAACGTATTGCGATGCTGCGCGATCTGTCCACGGATCTACAAACCTACAGCAACTGCTGGCGAAAAGCACGGTCTCTGTCCACAGTGCCGCACACCTCTGGAAGCGAGGAAATAAATGGGAATCAATATTCAAAAAGAAATCGCAGCGATGCTGCTCGACAGGCATGAGGCGAAGCGTGTCGCACATGTCCAGCGCCGACAGGCGAAGGCCGATCACGAGCGATTCGTTATCGAGGTCGGCAAACTTACGGACGACATTGCGTTTGCAACGAACGCGCCGCCAGGCTCGCCACGCAACACGGCACTGCTAATTGAGCTTTTGCAGAGACGAACACAAGCGCGTGAAGAAGAACAAGAAGAAGAAGAGTACGCACGAATGCGAAGAGGGCAATGGTGAAATATGAAACCACTACGATTTGCAACGTCAATCAAACCGACGACCGCTGCTGAGAAACGCACGCTTCGTCTTCAACGTAAGCAGAAAGAAATGCTTGCTCGGAATATCGCGAAACCGGTTATCGGCCGGCCGCCAGGCGAAGCCGCGCCCTGCATCAAGGACAAATTGTTGCGAGCGCGTGCGAGATATTTTGCGTACTGCCTTCTGGCGAAAGGTCACTCGCCGGCCGCTGTAGCTATGGCAGCAAGCCGGGAATTTAACAAGACGGTAGACGAGGAAGGCATTCGACGCTTCATACAATCGGGATTTAGCTTGCAGTAGCAATAGGTTACACAGAAAGGCTAGTTGTCGCTGCGGTTAGAGCGGATCATCCTACTGAGGAGCAACGTCATGAAAAAGGATTTAAAGCTTCAACTGAAAGATTTTTATATTGCGCTGGAAGCATCGGGAAAATCGAATTTTGTTAATGCCCTTCGGTCTCGCGATTGCAGCCTTGAGGAAAAACTTACGCTTGCTGATGCGGAACTTCACGGCTCGCTGGAAGACCGGATTGCAGCCGCGAAGAAACTCAACACGACGACCGCACGCGAATCAATCGAACTGCGCGAGAACACTTCACTGTCGAGCACTTCTCGGCGCACCGTAACGATCTCCGAGCAAGAAAAGATGAATGACGCTGTGGCGGCTTACCGTGTGCTTGGTCTCAGCGAATCCGAAGCAAGATGCGCGGCCGGCGAAGATCCATATTTGATCGAGTGCGCTTCGCACGGTTTTGGAGCGGACAAAGTAGAAGCGTACGCACGACTTCGCTGGGCGCATTCGTCAGAGAGTGCGGCGAAGTTGATTCGCATGGGAATTACCGACTAACCACAATCTGCTTCAAGGAGAAGGACAACATGGAACCGACACTTCAACAATTACGCGATCAGGTCGCCGCGGGAACGATGGCGCAAGTCTGGCCAGCAGATCCGATGCAGCTTGCACGCAATGCTCAGAAGCTAATCAACGCGCAACCAAAGAAGCCGCTCACCATTTTCCAGATTCAAGGAAAACTCGACTGGCTTCGTGATGAGAACTTGCGACTGAAGCAGTACCTCACACCGGCACAAGGTTGCGACGATGAGATCAAGGATCTCGACAAAGAGATTTCGGAAGTTGAAAAAGCTCTCGCTTGGGCTGCGACGCAAACCAACTTTCAAGCGGAGTCAGCAGACGCTTCCGCGACGACACAGAAACGGCTCGATGGTTTGAAAACTCAGCGAGCCGGCTTCACGCGACGCAGAGACACTAACTTGCGAATTGCCGATGGCATTCGAAAGCAGATTGAAGCCTACGCAACCAAAGAACAGATTGCGGAGTGGCAAGACTCGCTGAAGAACTTCGAAGCGGTCCAGAAGCTCGGACGTGACGGCGTCGACAACGGCCGTTATCAGTCGTTCCCGCACTAAACAGTTTCGGTCCCAAGGCGACCGGCCCGATTGTTGAGAAGCCTTCCGAGCCAATGTGAGTCACATAGTTGACCACCGGCTGATGTGAAGGCTTCTCGACTCCCTGAATTCTTTGGAGGTTTTAATCATGTGGCCTATTAAACAGTTGAAGCAGTACGAGCAGCTTGTTGCGATGCAAGAAGAACTGATCGCGAAGCATACGGAACTTCAGACCGCTCATGCACGAATCGCAGCGTTGACCGCCGAAGCTCATGCGCGGGAATTGAAGGCGGCACAGGATATCGCTTCGGCTACCGTGGCAGTGATCGACAAGCGATTTCTCGAAGGGATTGGAGTGGCGATTTGAGCTTACAAGAGCGATTGGAAAAACTCGGCTGGCAGGTCAACGGCCACTCTGTCGAGTGGTCTCGCTGGCGGACGCCTGGCGCAGATCAGCCAGCCGCGCACCTCATACGAGATCTCAGACGCAGACGCAACCGGGGCGCAGACGTTAAGGGCGACGACTAAGGCTGCCAGTTTAGAATAGAACGAGTGTATTTAGGAGGCCGAACAATGGCTACTATCGCGAATAGGCCGTTAGCAGAAAGACTGTTGGAAGAGATCAATGCCAAAGAAGATTTATCTTTGAGGTTAGGGGATGCTCTGGACGTGAAGGCAAGTATCGGATTAGCAGTGATCCTATTTCTTGGAACCCAGAGTGCATATTTCTTGGACAAGCACCTTCCGAGGATCGGCGTAGCCATCCAGATCTTTTCGATTTCTTGCATCTTGATCGCGGCGGCTTGTGCATTGGCTGAATTGTGGCCGCGCACCTACACGCTTCCAGAACCGGAGTCGAAAATTATTCCAAAGAGAATCGAAGAGTTGACTAAGCATTTCAGCGCATATCCCAACGACTATCCCGACGTTGCGTCGAGCGTCGCACAAGCGTTTACCAATGATGAGATTGATTGGGCTACGAGCAGGATAGCTGAAAATAACGAAAAGAATTCTCGTAAGTCAGACCGCTTGAATTACTCGTTCTGTTTTACTCTAGCCGCCGTGATATTGAACCAGCTGACTCTAGTGATTGTGCTCAGTTCTTCCTTCTGAACGGCTGACCTGGTCGTTCACCTGCCGGCGGTGGCGGTGGCGGTTGAGCGTCAGTAGTTCGTCCTGGCCTGGGCGATTCAGTGATCGGTTCTCGTCGGGGAGGTGGAGGTGAGGCAGGGCGTTCCGGTTTTGGCGACATCTTAGGCTACTCCTTAACAGCGAAATCATTGTAGCTAGGCGATGCAAATAGTCAAACACTGAATTAACCTTAATTGTGTATGAGATAATCTAGCCCTTCCCTGGGTGTTTGGTTCCAACGTAACGTCGCGCGAGGAAGGAAGACCAATGCTTGATTCGGAGACCTCTCCCTCGGAGAATGCTCCCGCTTCGGACAATCCTCAGCAAGTACAGTCTGCCGCGATTGCGCCGCCGGTCGCTCCTACTAACCAAGAAAACTCTCTGCCGCCATCTGAGGCTGTGCCGTACTCTGGTAAGCGACAGGCCTTTAGAGGGATTGGTCGACAACTTACAGAGACCGATCTTGCGAGCCCAGGCGTACAAAAGATGCTCTTAGAAGAACTTCGATTGGTCGATGATAAATGCGAAGAATTAGAAAGCTTCTGCCGGCTTTTTCACGAGGTTGATAAGAAAGCAGCAGTGTTGGAAGAAAAGTTGAAAAAGCAAAACGCTTTTGAGAACCTCTATACAGTAAGTTTCGGACTCGGATGTGCCATCATCGGCCTAGCACCATTCTACTGGTCTGACAAATCGAACGCAGGTCAAATGACGCTTGGAGTAGGACTGATTCTCGCGATAGGTGCTTTTGTGGCAAAGGCGGCAAAGCGATGATGCGAATAAAAATAATGAGCATTGCCGACCGAGGAGTTCCGAACGTTGAAAGACTTCATCTTTCAGTGCTCGTTCCAACGAATCTCATCAACTATGCCGTTTTCTTGACCCGTAGATTCTCAGGTGGATTAAAAGTTCCTCCTGAGATGGCGTTTTGGTTCAGTGACACGCTAGTCACACCGGGAGATCAAGTTATCCTTTACTCGGGCGTTGGGCAAAACCAAAATCATTTACGACCTGACGGTCGAAGAAATTGGTTTGTGTACTGGGGTCTTAAGAATGTGATCTGGGAAGATCCAGAGTCGTGTGCGGTCCTCCTTGAAATCAATTATTGGGATACAAAATTTTAAAAGATCCTAAAGGAATTCCGCTGCACATTAGCTGCACGATAGCGCCGAATGAGGTCAAAAGGTAGTCACTTTGGGCTAATCGAGCCTACCCTAACCTATTGATAATAGGTATGTTCGACAGTTATTCCCGCTTTTGAAGACCGGGAGATTCACCGGAACCCATGCGCTTCCGTGTTTACAATCAGATCATCGGCACCGGGATCTGGGCACAAACGATTGAATAGCAGGATAAATAAAGGACAGAACTCTGTCACGGTCGGATGCGTTGAACTGTTTGACTTCGCTGTTGCGCAAACTTGTTCTCGAGATCGAAAGGATGTCCGCGAAGCGGTTTAATCGCAGACTTTCGCTTGAGGCATCAGGATGCAGGTTCTTCTTCGTCCTCTTCTGAGTACAGGTGCACAGCTTGTTCCGCCCAATCTTTCATTGCGAGCTGGAAAGCGCGCTTGGCCTTCTCCGGCTCTCCGGCGGAGATTGCGTCCAACAAAACTCGATGTTCCTGTAGATCTTCCGCCAGATTAAATCCAGGCTGCATCGCGACTCGGATCGCACTGAACCCGAAAAGAGGAACCACCACACGGCGCAAGCATTCGACCAGGCAGTCATTGTGAGTCGCTTCCCACATGGCAATATGCCAACTCAAGTCGCCGCGGATATATTTCTGAAAGTCTCTGGCGCGTGCCGCTGCCTGGGACTGCCGATAAAGCTCTTCTAGTTTCTCGATATCGGCAGGCGTGGATTGGCGGGCTGCCTCTTCGGCTGCGAAACCTTCCAGAGTTCGCCGAACTGAGATCGTGTTCTCGAGATCGCGCTGGCTGAAATCCGTAACAAAAGTAGCTGAATTCGGTTTCTTGCTAACGTGGCCTTCGAGTTCAAGCTGGATCAAGGCTTCCCGAATCGCCGATTGACTGGTGCCGAGCGTCTCGGCAAGTTTTCGCTCCACCAGCCGCTCGCCTGGCATCAAAGACCCATCCAGGATTGACTCTCGAATCTTCTCGGCAACTTGGTGGCGCGCCGCTTGGTTATTCAGTTTGGTTGCGTTTAATGGCATCTTTAGTTCCTAACATTGGACAACATTCTATCCATCCACCACCAAATCTCGTTCTGGACAACTGATTATAATCGAGTGCTATCTGTTCGCAACGGCGCCCGGAAAACGAATCAAGATCAAGCGAAATGAAGCCTCTTCATCGTAATCTCCGGGTATTACCTGTCCTCCACAGATTTGTATTCGTCATCAAAGAAAGGTCATCGACAGTGACAACATTTGCCGGCCAACTTGACGTGCGCGAACAAACCTTCCACATTCAGAACTCGTGGATCATCGAATATCAAAAGACAATGTCTTCATGCTGCTTTGGGCGGAGAAATCAAGCTTCACCGACCAGAGATTCTTTTGGTAATCCCAAAACCAGCCCTCTTTAGTTTCGGTAAGCCTGTTTAAGCTACTCACCTCTTGTAAATCTTTGCCCCCTGACCCGACCCAGGTTGGGCGCGCAGATGAATATCCCGTCACCACAGGATTCTCGGCCTGGTTTGATATGACGCCTATTCGGAGCGCTTGTTTTTCCTCGGGCTCCACAAAAGCGATCCGCATATCCGCCATCGTCACGAATTTGTCGACGTCGCCAATCACCGCCATGCCATTCGGCATCACAGGCGCTAGAACGAAATACTCGTGCTTCGCTTCCTTCTCCAGATTGATTATCGAGTCAGCACTTCGAATGGCGACCGTCTTTGCTTCATAGCGGTAAACCGCCCACTTACCGTCTATGCCCAAATCCGAAGGCGCGAACTCAGGAAGGTAACCTGCCGAGGGAAGGCTCAAGACGTAGTACCAGGACCGGCCGCTTATGTTTGACTGGGTGTATCCAACCGCTCCGCCTTCGATATAAGAACGATCGAGCGGCACAATGGGATGATCCGGCTTTAGGATGAGTCCATCTCCCGCCCGGTAGGTTTTGGCCAGAAGAGCGAAGTTGCATTCTCCAATTCGATGACCTAGTTGGATTTCCCCTCCCAGAAGGTTTGCGATTAGCGTATCTTCTTCGGCGTTCGGGTCGGCCACAGTCTGAATGTTGTCGCGGGAGGGCCAAATACCGACCGCGCCATAGAATGCACTCGTAAAGAGCAGTTGCTTCCAGTCCACCGGGTCTTTGGCGTCATCGTGGTGCGTCTTCTTTTCTGCCATGGGAACAAAATGATCGTCTGACCCTTGAAGTGAAACCAAAGTAGGATTCTCGGTCGACTCCATGACGTTTCGTGGAAGTTGCATGCAATACTGCATGTCAATACCTTGCTCCCCCAACGCCGTCGCCATGTTTTTGTGGTAATCATTCATCCGGTTAACGCCGGACATCATCACCGTGTTGCCCTCATACGTACTTAAGAAATCGTGTTGCAGCAGTATGCCTCCCCAGGTAGAGATCTTTCTAGCAGTGTCGCGCCAATAATCGAGCGAAGAGAAAACGTCACCCATCGAGTCTCCGGGAGGATCGCCGGGACCTGTTTCCAAAAAGGAATATTTCTTTCGATAAGGGCCGGGCGGCAGCCATGCGTAATACAACTGGAGAGGTTTGCCCAGCTTTTCGTGCAGCCAAGTTAAACCATGCGGGAACAAATCGCTTCTGGGCTCGAACAGACCTTCTTTGTAGCGTTGTTGCGCCAGGTCCAGGACATGGTATGTGCCGATACGAAGACTGTGCTTCCTGGCTTCATCTTCCACCCCAAGGATGATGTCCTCGTATGATGTGTATCCGTTTTCTTTGAAGTCGTGATCGTAGTAGTACGCACCGTTGTCGTCCATGTACACGGGATACTTGAGAGTGTCATCTTGATACTTTGAAGGGACTTTCTTGCCGGCTTTTTCGAGAAGCGCGCCGCCCCATTCCTGAAAGGTGTTATGGATTCCGCGGCCCGCCACGAGAATGTGCTTGTGCTCGAATCCAGCCGGCAGGTCTTCCACCAGTCCCTCAATGCCGCAATTTATGCTGCCTCTGGAAATGCTGTTGAGTGTGGACTGAGGCTGGCTCTGCTGCGTGGCCACAAGGTAGTTGCTGAAGGGAGACAGAATGAGAGCGTTGTACGAGTGATCGGCGAGGAGTAGAAAATCGACGGTGCCTTGAATTGTGTAGGCGTCCCCGTAGGCCAGCCGGTGCGACCATATGCCGACGCTCGTCCACGAATACAGATTGTTCCGCAATCCCCAATTTTGTGATGTGAACTGGGGAAAGACTACAGACGGCACGGTCCAATCTCCACTGGCATAGCCTTTGAAACCCTGCGGAAATTTCTGCACAAAAATGAGATAGGGATGGTCCTGGTAGAGACGCAAGCTGGTGATGAAGTTGATCTCTGTTCCTTCTACTTTCCAGTAAAGATCGACGAACTGGTAATTGCCTGATACGTCATGATCCGAGCCGGTCCTGGTGTCGGAAACCGAAAGTCTTTTACTCTGGACCATCCCAAAAACCTGAGCTTTCCCGCTCCGATACCATTGCTTGTCCACAAGGACACTGACGGTGCCGGGGCCAAGCCAGGAACCGCCGTCGTACGAGACAAAATATTCGCCCGTTTTCGGTTCCACCAATAATTCGAGTCCGAATTTGCTCTTGAGTGAATACTTTCCGTCGGGCTCGGCGCACAACGCAGGCAGTCGCACGAACAACATCAACAAGAGGACCAATGCGGCAGTGTTGTTGTTGCGAGTGACAGAATCGATACGCCGACCCAAGATCGAGCTTCCCCGTGGAGAGAAACTCGGGCTTGGAGCCGGCGTATGAGTCACCATCGCTTCCCACCCAAACGTGTTTCACTTGACCGCGATCGTGCGATCACGGTACTAGAACTGCAACCGCAGTGAGAATTGGATCTCCCTGCTAGCTCCGGCGCCAAAGATCTGTCCGAACTGTGGCGTGCCAAACGTGGTGTTTGGATCTCCCCAGTTCGTGTGATTCAGCACGTTGAAGAATTCGGAGCGGAACTGAAGGTTCAGGCGTTCTGTGATGGGAGTGTTCTTAAAGATCGAGAAATCCACATTCAGCGAACCAGGTCCAGTAATGCTGGCGATGCGAGCGTCCCCAAAAGTGTAAAGGGCCGGAGTCTGGAAAGCGCTTGTGTCGAACCACTCATTCCTCGTCTTGGGCCCACTGTTCGGGTTGCCAACGACATTTGGGAGCGAGATTTGAGCCCCAACATTTGGATTGTCATAGGTGAGAACGGGTGTCAACGGTTGTCCAGACGCAGCCGTCACGATTCCACCCAGTTGCCAGCCAGAGACTATCTTGCCGACGACGGGCGACGCACTGCCCCAAAAACGTTGCCCTTTGCCAATAGGAAGCGCATACAACCAGCTCAGGGTAAAGCGATTCCGCTGGTCGTTCTGATCCAGGCCCCGGGCGGATTGCGGATTGTATTGGTCCGAAACACAACCACCACCGGGGGTGACCGTAAACTGGAAGTCACAGCCGGAAGAGAACGCCTTTGACCAGGTATACGACGACAAGAATGAAAGGCCGTTCGAAAACCGCTTCTCTGCCTTGACCTGTAGACCGTTATAGGATGAATTCCCTACGGACAGCTCACCATCAATTCCCGATACGTTGGTGTAAGGCCGTCTCGGATTGAGGTCCCCTGGGCCGGGGACGAGCGGTTCGTTCGTATCTTCGTTCGATTCCTGATGAGTTCCCTTGTTGCCGACGTACGCAACCTCAAGGTTGATCCCTGCGCCCATCTGGCGCTCTACGGCGAGGTTCCAAGCCTGCAAATACGCGTTCGGGGTATGCTCGGGAATATATTCAAAACCGAGCTCGCCGCCCTGTGACAGACCAGCATAGGGATCAGTGAAGCTGAAGTTCTGGAACGTCGTTGGAGTGTTGTTGACGGTAAAGGAGCCAACAAATGGAGGATTCGTTGCCAATATCGTGCTCCTCCCCATGAACTCCTTCTGGAAGAACACGCCGTATCCCGATCGCACTACCGTGCGGTCTCCGAGCCGATAGGCGAAGCCGATGCGTGGTGCAAAGTTTTTATTATTATTATCAAGGGTGCTGGAAGATGAAGGCTTCGATAACGGCAGTCCATCGAGAAAACATTGGTGGCTGGGAAGAACCGGTACACATTCGCCCGGGATGACTACCGAGGCGAGACCTCCGCCTGGTGGCAAGCGCAGGTTCGCGATATCGCCAGTTACCGAGTGTGGATTTCCAAACCACTCATACCGTAATCCCAGATTCAAAGTCAGGTTCTTGGTGACGCGCCAATCATCCTGGACCCAGGGCGAAAACGACCACGCACGAAATTGGGGATCGAATAGATCGGGTGCGCCCGTCCAGGAACTCGGAATACCCAACAGCATGTCGGCCATTGCGTACCCGGTGAATATGCCGTTAAAGCTGTACAGCCCGTTCGGTATGATCCTCTCTGGAAAGGTATTATGCAGACGCGTCGGCTCAAAACCATAGCGGAGATCGTGCTGCTTGATGTGCGAATAGACGCTGAAATGATACTCATAGCGCTCGTTGATCCATTTCCGAGGTTCCGAAATATTGGAGGATCCGAGGGCGTCGAAGCCAGCTACGCTTAAAAACGGTGCATCCGAGGAGCGGGGATCGTCCGGTATTCCCTGGATGCCCATCACGTCACGCGCAATGTACGGCGAGGTGTTCTCCCGGTCGCCTCGCAGGTCCTGCCAAAACCGCGCATAGCCGGCGCGGAAGTCAATAATTGTAGTTGCGCTTTTGACGTATGTCGCGTGCAGCATAATGTTGTTGCTTCGGCTGTTTTGCGTCGCGCCGAATATTGGGTTAAGCGACACGGGCACATCCGTCACTGCGTTATAGACGTAATGGCCATCCAGGGAGAGTTTCTGTGAGACCCGGTGATCGAGCCGGAGCATCCCTTGATCTATGTTGTTGTGGTGAGTCTCAGCTACGACATAATTTTGGCTGAGGCCGGGAAGATTGGGCAACGGCACATACGTGGATAAGTAAGACGGCCAAAAACTCAAAATACGATCGGCAGGAATGATGTTACCGGGAAAGGGGTTTCCGGTTACCGGGTCTTTGATCGTGACCGGAGTCGTCTGATTCAATAGCTCGGAAAAGTCTCCGGTTCTCATTGAGGCGGTGGGGTAACTGCCGTCGAGGGTTTGGGCGCGTAGCTCACGAAAGCCGTCATAGCTCGCGAAAAAGAAGGTCTTATCGCGAATGAGTGGGCCGCCAAAAGTGCCTCCAAACTGGTTGCGGCGAAGCGGCGGTTTCGGTTGAAGGAACAAGTTGGTGAAGTAATTGTTTGCGTCGAACTTGTCATTGCGAATAAACTCGTATGCGCTTCCGTGGAACTGGTTGGCGCCCGATTTCATTACCATATTCACGAGTCCGCCAGCGTTGATGCCAAACTCCGCACTGTAATTGCTGCTTTGGGTCCGGAACTCCTCGATTGCGTCAATTGAGGGGTTGAAGGCGTTGGTGTTATTTTCCCATTCCTCAAAAGAAACCCCATCCAGGAGGAAGTCGTTGTAGATGGGTTTCTGGCCGTCTACTGAGAAAGCTCCTCCCCCGATATCGGTCGTCTGGGCGTCAATCTTCACGGCTGAGAAAAAGCCGTTTCGACCGGGAGTCACGCCGGGTAACAGGGTCTGCAATTGAAGGAAGTTTCGACCATTCAGTGGGATCTCGGCCACCATCTTGCTTTCCAGGAGTGTCCCAATGGACGATTGTTCGGTCTCAAGGGCACCCGAATTTGCAGTGACCCTGACTTCTTCCGCCAGTTGGCCGAGTTGTAGGGTGAAATTAACCCGGGTGATCAGTTGGACCTCAAGTTTAACTTGGTCGACAACACCCCGACGGAACCCTTTCTTCTCAATCACGACCTGGTAGACTCCCACACCCAGGTCGGAAATGGTGTACTCCCCGACGTCATTGGTAGTGGCCTGATGGGACGCCCCAGTCGCCAGGTCCTTCGCAGTTACCACGCCTTGGGAGACCACGGCCCCAGACTGATCGGTGATCGTGCCGACAATTCCGGCCTGCTGAGCTAGCGCCACAAATGGCATGCCAAGCAGAAGAAGCAATGGAATGAGTACTTTGCCTGAGAACATAGTCTAAATCCTCCTCGGGGATTCACAGCCGTCCGCCACCAGCGCTAAAGGGGATGAAAAAGCTTTCCTTAGAGCGATGACCGATCATCAAGCAAACACTATAAGCAGCCATTTACATCGGTGTCAAGCTATATCAAGCTTTTTAATCAGGTTTTTGATAGATCATAAGTCACAATTAATTGTAAAAGGCTTCTAAACCAGGACTGGCGGTTGGGAATCAGCGCGTATTGGCTGACGGAGGCTTGGGAAGCGGTGAGGTTCAAGGCGAAGCGGCGCGTGGGACGAGAAATCGTCCGAATTCTGGCTTTAAGATGTCGCAGAAACGTGCGGTAGTGTCCCTAAAATACCATTATCTGGTTCTCAGGCTGAACGAAATGAAGAGCAATCTTCTTCGAAATTCAGCGACCAGTTCCATCCTCAGAATGCCAAGGTCGTGGGTTTCTTTGTTATTAAGTTCGCGTCTCGCCTGAGCTTCGAGTTGGTCCAGTTCCGCCTGCATCTTGCGAACTGTAGCGGAAGTGACTGTCGCGGCCACGATCATGCTCTCCGTATTTCGATTTCTTTACTCTCACACAGGTCTTGCAGGACTGCACGTCTTAGCTGTTCACTTCTCCCAGCGGGATTCGACGGCCCGCGTTTAATACCTCAAGCACCAAATCGCCGAGCGGCAATTCAAGCAGACTCATGATACTCACACAATTCCTTCTGATCTCGACAACGATCCAACATAATTCTGTTCATCCGCCGAGACGGCGCGGCGGATGGCGCCGATCGAATTCAGGATCTTTTCAGTCACCTCCTGCGCGGGACGGTCGCCATCGATTTCCAACACAGCATCGCGTTTCGAGTAGTGGTCGAGGATGGGAATGATCTGGCTTTCATAGATTCTCTGTCTTTCGAAAGTGACGGCTGCGCGATCGTCGCCACGAATGATCAGCGGCGTACCGTCAACGTCACATTTACCCGCGGCTTGGGCGGGACGAAGATGAGCGCTGTAACCCGCGCCGCAACTGGGACAGACCTGGCGTCCGGCGAGCCGCTGCAGCAAAGACTTCTGGCTTACCACCAATCGAACCACGATTGGACGCGAGTTTCGTTTCGACCCGTTCCATAACGAAAGATAAGAATCCAATGACTCCGCTTGCTCCGGAGTGCGAGGAAACCCATCGAGGAGAAATCCTCGCGCGCAATCCGATTGTGCAATGCGGTCCGACAGCATCTCCCATACCAGGGCGTCCGAAACAAGATTGCCTTCGTCCATGATTCCCTTCACCCGCCGTCCCACCTCTGTATCTCGACGGACGTGAGCGCGCAAAATATCTCCGGTGGAAATATGCGGAATGCGCAATGCTTCCACCAATTTCTGGCATTGCGTTCCTTTCCCCGCCCCTGGTGGTCCCAGCAAGATCAAAACCATGGGAGACTGCTCATCAACTTTGATACACATCTGCAAATCGACCTCTTATATGAAAAATGAAAAGTACTAATCCAATAATTGTTCTGCGCCGGAAGCAGGGACAGTCACGGTTTGCTTCTTTGCGTCGTGAATTAAGAATTGTTTTCCTCGCAGCTCGATGCCGCTGACATGGTCAAAACCTTTCGGGATCCTGGTCAACAGAGCCACATACTGGACCGTTTTCTTTGCCAACGCCGGCACACAGGTCAACGTGGGTTCATCAAAGAGTCTTCCTGCAAGAAAAGCTTCACGACGCAAGAGCGGGAGCGGCGTCGTACTGAACTCAAGGCCCCGGGCGCGGGTTCGTTGCTTCCAGGGAGCAGCGGCGATGCCCATGTTCTCTTCCCAAATAGCGACCCATGGAAAATCGCTACGCTTGAAGCAATAGGCGATCAGCAATCCCAGCTTGCGATTCAGTGCAGCGACAAAACCCAGTTCCTTCTTCTTGTCCAACAACAGCGCCACCACGAATCCGAGTCCCTGACGCAGGAACGGACGAGTCAAATCAACGGTCCCGCTCTTTGCAAGAGGAGCGTTAGGCCAGCGAAACTCCTGGTTGGAAGCCAGCAGAGCTTTACCTTCGTCATATCCGTGCGGATAAGTGAGTCCTTTGGTCCCGGGGATTGCGACTTCGGCGTCGTCGGCCGACAGAAAGGGCAAGCCTAATGTGATGTGCTGGGTCCAATGAAAAAAGTGATCCGATTTTTTTTCATTGCGAACGACCTCTTTGAAATAGACGACGGGCTCATCTTTGCGCAGTTCGATCTCGCGGCTGAATCTGAGTCCGGAAACTGGAAGGTTCACCGACAGACCCAGCTTCACTTTTCGCGGACCTAAAGAGATTCCTGTTTTCTGCCATTTCGACCAGGGCGCTTCGCCATGCTGGGACATGCCCTGTTTCGCCTCCTCCGCGGAAGGCGAGCCGAAATAATCGAGACAAATGTTGTGGCCCACCAGGCCGGAGAGTAGCTTGCCTTCGGTGATGGTCCCGTATTCTCGAGCATGGTCTTTTTCCCGATACTCATGTGGTTCAATGGTTCGCCACGGAGGCACCCATAGAGGACTGACACTGGCGCCGACGGAATCTTCCAGATGGAGGTCGGCGATGTGTCCGCCTCCAGTAAGAGTCGTGAGACGAAGGAGGTTGTTCCCGACGAGATAGCCTTTGCGGCCTTGCCAGGATGCCGGCTTGCAGAACATTGGGTTTTCAGTCTTCATAGCGAACTCAAAACAATTTATTGACTCTGGATGACCGCCAGCTTGAACGGTTCAATGCAGCCAATCATCACGGAGTTTTCTCCGTACTTTGATAAAAGATCTTTACTGATTGCGTCGAAGAAGGTATTCACCTCCGCATAACTGGTATAAGGAGCGCCTTGTGCCAGGATTTGTTTTAACCGGTCAAGGGCTTCGTTGAGATCTTTGCCTTCCTCGTAGATCGGCGACGGCCAGACGGTGATGTCGATCATCTTGTCCCATCCGGTTTCCTGGTTCCAGGCCAGCAGTTTGTCGAAGTACGCTTCTACGAGCCGGGAGCACTCGTGAACGTCGGGCTTGCCTTGTAGCGCTTTCAACAGAGATTGCCGGGCTGCGCGAATCTCGAGTTGCATTTGGAGATTTCTTGCGACTGCGAGTGAATCCGGAAACAATAGGCGTCCCAGCGGGCCGGGCCGGCCGGCGCCGTCACGCAACATTTTTTCCAGGCCGGCAAGCATCGGGGTAATGCGGGCAGAATCCGTTTCGCGCAACGCTAAGAATGAATCCGCAATTAACCGCTTGTGGTCCGGATAAAGCTGGGCACCCAGATCCAACATCACATCCGCTTCCGGACGCTTTTCGTATTCGCTGTTCCACGCAGTTTCAAAAAAGTAATAGGTACGGGGAAATTGCAGCAGCATTAGTTGGTTGTTTCCCATCACGCCGCGTAATCCTGGATACTGGCCGGCCTTGTCAAAAACTTTGCGGACCGACTCCTGACCAACATTCGTAGCGGGAAATGCCGGCTCGCTTTCGATCGCACCATAAGGCAAGTAGACCGTTTTACCCAACACGCCTTCACTTTGCACCACGGACAAATAAGGCGGCTGGCCTGCGATTAAATCCCACGGCTCGCTGAGATTCTTTTTGAAATTGCGAATAGTGTCGCCCATGAAGGCGACATCGCTTTCATCAGGGTTCTTACTTGTCCAGTCGTATGCGGCGACGACAGAGTCGGTGGAAGTAAAAAACTTGTGACGTCCCCAGCCAACGTGCATCCAGTCAACCAGTTTAGTTTTTGGTCCTTTCACGCTGTACTGGTCAAGTAGCTTGCGCGCGGCCTGAAAAATCTTTGCCTGATCGCTGAGCGGGCTTTTCGGCCAGCTCCCTGGATCGGAGTCGATCATGCAAAAAGCATCGGCATTATTGACGATCTTGTAGAACGCTTCAAACGATGTGAGAATCCGCGCGAACTGCTGCGGGTCGGCAGGGTTCATGTCTTTTTGGCAATCGTTGATCCAATAGGCGCGGAACCGCGGATCAGGCGTGCCGCAATTGGAAGTCCCAATGCGGTTGGCCGATTGCATGATCCATACTTCCATGCCGCGCTCGTTCTGCGCATAATCGACAACCCGGCGCACTTCCTGAAGATAAGCTTCGTCTTCGCTGGAGAGGGGAACCGGCATGATCTCCATGAACGGCCACAGGTAAAAAAGATTAATGCGCTGCGCCCATGCGATATCGATGAAGCGTTTCCAGTCTTCCTCTTTCCAGGAACGAAATGCGTAGGGATATTTCAGGGGCCATCCGTTCAGGTGAATGCCGCGCACTGCGTAGCTCGGCTGGTTATGCAGGTCCACCGGCCCATCGAGATAAGCGGACTTGCCCTCGGCCCGAATCATTTGCATCAGGGTCGCGATGCCGGTGTTGGTGCCGTGCGGGTCGCGTCCTGCCACCACCAGCACTTGTACTCCTGATTTATCAAATGAGCGGATGACAGAGCTGTCATTATTTGAGCTGTTTGCAGGTCCCAGGTCAGCGCCCATCGCGAGCGCCGCTTTTTCGCCAATTGCGATGATCGATTTAGATTTTCTATCAACATTCGGCGTGCCGCTGATTACTAACGGTTTCCCTGTGATCTCAGTCAAATAAGATCCCAGGTCTTTCGCGCCATATTGCACGTAAGATGCTTCGCTGGCATCGACCACGATGAGTGCGTCATTCAGCGAGACGCGCTGGACGCTTTGCGCCGTCAGCAGGGCCGCGGTGGCAAACAGAAATGAAAGTAAAAAGACAGACCGTATTCGCACGTTTTCATTCATGGAGAATTACCTGTTAATTCTGGATCAGGGCCATTTTCAAAGGCTCGATGCAGCCAATCATCACCGAATCGCGGCCATACTTTTGCAGCAGATGTTTACTGATTCCGGCCAGAAATTCGTCGGTTTGTGAATAGCTGGTGTACGGCTTCCCTTGCGCCAAGATCTTTTTTAGTTGAACGGCGGCTTCCGTAAAATCTTTACCATCTTCATAAATCGCCGTTCTCCAGATGTTGATGTCAATCATTTTGTCCCAGCCGGTCTCCTGGTTCCATGCCAGCAACTTGTCGAAGTAATCCTCCACAAGTTTCGCCGATTCATCGACACTCGGATTTACCGATAGCCCTTTCAAGAGCGACTGCCGCGCGAGACGAATTTCCAATTGCAATTTCAGATTTCTCGCGACCACCAGTCGATCCGGAAATAGCAACCGGCCAATCGCGCCCGGACGTCCGGCGCTTCCGTCTTTAACCAACTTTTCCAGTTGTCCAAGTGTGGCCTTGATCTTTTCTGGATCGTTCCCGCGCAGCCCCATAAACGAGTCAGCAATCAGCTCTTTATGGTCGGGATACAACTGTGCGGCGAGTTCCCGAAGGACCTGCGGCTCAGGATGATTTTCGTATTTAAGGTCCCATGCGGTTTTGAAGAAATAAAAAGTGCGGGGAAATTGCAGTGACATTAATTCGTTGTTTCCCATTACGCCCCTGAGCTCGGGATACATGGCAGCTTTGTCAAAAACCTCGCGAATCGACTCCTGTCCCAGGTTGGTTAGCGGAAATGCCGGCTCCATTTCGATGGCGCCATATTGCAGATAAATCGTCTTGTTCAAGACCGACTCTTTTTTCGAGGCTTCGAGAAAATTGGCGCTTCCGGAGATCAGTTCCCAGGGTTCCTTAAGATTTTCTTTGAAATTGCGGATGGTTTCGTCCATGAAGTCCACCAGATGCTGGCGACGATTGGTTTCGGTGGGATCATATTCGCGTCCCCACCCCTGCCACATCCAGTTAATAAGCTTCGTTTGTGCGCCTTTGGCGCTGTAGCGATCGAGCAACTTTCTCGCGGCATTGAATATTTTTGTCTGATCACTCAACGGACTGCGCGGCCAGCCACCGGGATCGGAATCGATGAAGCAAAAACCGTCGGCATTGTTTACGGTTTTGTATAGCGCTTCGAAGGACTTTTCAATTTTGGAGAACTGTTCGGGATCGGCGGGGTTCATGTCCTGCTGACACTCTCCCATGACCCAGTAAGTGCGAAATCGCGGATCGCGAATTCCGCAGTCGCCAACGCCAATGCGATTTGCCGACTGCATGATCCACACTTCCATGCCACGTTGCTTTTGCGCATAATCGATCACGCGCTGCACTTCCTGCAAATAAGCCTGATCTTCAGCCGACAAAGGGATCGGAATGATCTCCATGAAGGGCCACAGGTAAAAAAGATTTATGTGCTGCGCCCATGCAATATCGATGAAATGTTTCCAGTCTTCTTCTTTCCAGGAACGAAATGCATAGGGATATTTCAGCGGCCATCCGTTGAGATGAATGCCGCGTACCGCGATGCTTGGCTTGCTCAGCAGATCAAGCGGCCCATCTATATAGGGAGACTTGCCTTCGGCCTGAACCATTTGCATGAAGGTTGCAATTCCCTCATTGGTGCCATGCGGGTTCAATCCAGCGATGACCACGACGGTAGTTCCAGCTTTATCGAAAGCTCTGATCACGGAACCTTCGTCGCCAAGCTCCGCGGTAGACGGCAAACTCGTCCCCATCGCCGTTGCCGCTTTTTCTCCAATCGCGATAACGGTTTTGGCCTTGCGCGTCGCGCCACTCGTGGGAGTAACAGTCACCGTCTGACCGGTGATTCCGGTTAAGTAAGATCCGAGGTCTCTCGCTCCGAATTGCACATATGAAGCCTCGCTGTTGTCGACCAGAATGACCGCATCACTCAGGGAGATTCGGATCGCTTTTTGTTGCGCCGACACGTCCGTTCCAAAGCATGCAAGAAGCAGGATGAAAATCGTAACCTTAACGGAAATTTCTCGCGCCTTCTTCTTATCATTCATGGATTCTTCCTATGCCAGGAACCGTTGTTCTTGTCTGCAATTGAAGGATTTAGTCAATCTATTAACGACCGTCGGATCGTTCCAACCAGTGGATTTTATTGCTGAAAGCGGAGGATGTAAAGGATTTTTTGCTATATTATCGATCATTGTTCAATCACGGTCGCTGGAGTTCAAATGGGCAGAAGCCGCATCCTTATTTATGTCTATTCCACATTTTTCCTGTTGGTGGGGTCGATCATGGCCCATGGCCAAGGCACACAGATTTTCGCCATCGGGACGAAAGACGGTTCCTTCAAAGAGTTCATCCACAACCGCGAACCCGAAAAAGGAACACTCTATCGAGTGGGAGAGAGTTCTCCTGACCAGGATTGGTACGCCTACCAGCCTGGCCCACTGGACTCTTCGGTCGGACGCAGTACCATGCAGCGCGATTGGATGAGCGTAAAAGCTCCCGCCTCTGATCCCTCACTCGCGCCCTTCCATGTTGCTTTCGCGTTGCCATCGGCGCCGAAGGGAACTTTCATCCTTCACCTGGATGCAATCTTTCGATATCGCCGGCCCGCTCCGCCACGTTATGCGGTTTCGATCAATGGAAAACCTGCGGCGAGCTATCAATTGTCTCCGCATCCCTCGCCAGACATTTGGTGGTCAAACGGCGGCGAGAGCGATGGCAACATGCAATATTTTGGATACGAATCTCTCGACATGCAGCTTCCTGCGTCGGCTTTCAACGCGGGCAGCAACACGTTGTCTCTGCAATGTCTGGAAGGCTTCGGAATTTTCTACGATGACCTGACACTGTCGAATAATCCAAATGCAGTCCCGCCGCTCATCACGCAGGCATCGGTCGAACCAACTGTGCTCTACAAGGCTCGTCCTTCCGGTTTGGTTGAGTTGGCCAAAGTGCATCTACGCACCAGCAAACCTCTCGGCCAGGTGAATTTACAGGTTTCGATTGGAGGGACATCCATCCAGAGTGAAGTGAATCAAAGTGAAGCTGGCGACATCGAGACAACCATCGAAGTGCCCGCGTCCGAAAAAGCATTGCCGGTTACGCTGCAAGTATCGGGAATCAGCGATCCCGTTTATAAAGGCGCTTTCACACCTCTACGACGCTGGCAGGTCTACGCATTGGCGATGGAGCAGGCAGACTTTGGCTATAACGATCTTCCGGCGCGAACTTTGGAATGGGAAAATCGCTTTACGGATAAAGCACTCGAAATTCAGAAACAATATCCTTCTTATTCATTCAATCTGGACGCGGCAGCCAATCTCGATTCTTATCTTGCCACTCGCGATGAACAGCATGGCAAACAGTTGCTTGACCATCTGCGAAGTGGGAAGTGGGGAATCAATGCGCTTTATACGAATTTCTTCACCGGACTTTCGACGCCGGAAGAAATTTTTCGCACCCTCGATTATTCCCTGCGCGCCGGTCGCGAGCACACCTTCCCGGTTGATTCCGCATCACAGACAGACGAGCCGTCATTGACCTGGGCCTTTCCCCAAGTTCTGGCGGATGCCGGCATCAAATATTTCACCAACGGCAGCGATCCCATTCGCGGCGCGTTCAACCCGATTGGTCATCTTAATTTTCACTCGCCGTTTTATTGGGAAGCCGCCACTGGCGCGAAAGTTCTGGTCTGGAGCGGCGTTTCCTATACGGCGATTGACGACATGACCTGGGGCGGCTGGAACGCAGATTCGCTTAAGACCGGGAAATACACTCCTTCCACCTTTGGATTGAATCACTCCCTACCGCTTTTTCTTTCCCAGTTCGAACGCCAGGATTTTCCCTTTGATGCTGTGATGTTATTTGGACTGCACAACGACGAAATTCCTCTGCGCCATGCGGGAGACGCCGACGTCATCGATGCCTGGAACCAGGAATACGCCTATCCGAAAATTATCCCTGCTACACAGCGAGACTTCTTTACCTACATCACCACACATTTTGGTGACAAGATTAAGACCTATCGTGGAGATGGCGGCGCGTACTGGGAAGACGAAGCCGGATCGGATGCCCGCATTACAGCCATGATCCGCACCTCGCAATCGCAACTGGCCGCAGCGGAAAAGTTTGAAAGCATTGCGAACTGGTTGCAGCCACACTTGAAATACGATCGTCCGCCATTTGACGCTGCCTGGAAAAATATTTTACTGGCGGATTCCTATGTATGGAGCGACGCGAACTCTTTCCGGCGACCGGAAAGTTATCGCACTCGTGGTGGCGAGGCGACCCATCGCTCCTGGGCGGAGGCTGCTTTGCAGGAAACCAGCGACCTGCGCCTGGTTGCCTTGGACAAAGTTGCAGAACTGGTCGCAACCGATCAACAGGGTACTGTCGTTTTCAATCCGGAAAGTTGGCCGCGCAGCGATTTCTTCGACTTCGAACTGGACCCGAACGAAACGCTTCTTGACCCCGCAACCGGAGAGGCAATTCCCTGCGGCGTCCTGAAATCGCAAAACGGATATCAGGATGTGCGTTGCTGGGCCTCCGAAGTACCGGCCACCGGATATAAGTTCTATGCACTTGCCAAAGGGAACGCGACTCAGGGAGAAGCGATCAATCTGGATCCCGCCGCTCCAACAGTTGAGAATAAATTTTATAAGCTGGTATTCGATCCGCAAACCGGCGCGATAGCCCATCTTTTCGACAAGTCCAATAATGAGGACCTGGTCAATTCTGGCGGCGAATATCGCATGAACGAATACCTGTATGTCACCGGCGGCGATCCCGGCGGCTTTATCAAGGGAAGCATTAAAGACAATCGAATTCTTACCGCCGATGTCACGCTGCCTTTGCCAGAATTGGCAATTCATCACGCGTCTTCCATAGACCCGCCGCAGGCGAAACGTTTTCCCTGGGGAACGGTAGTGACCGTTCACTTGAAGGCCACGAACACTCCCGAGATTATTTCGACGATTACTTTGCTGGACACGAAAAAACAAATCAACATCCAGAACGAAGTTCAAAAGACGGCAACTCTAAAAAAAGAAGGGATCTATTTCGCATTTCCTTTCGCGTTGAAACAACCAGAAATGAAATATCAAGGCGCCACGGCTTGGGTGAATCCCGTAGTCGATATGCTTCCCGGCGCGAACCGCCAGTGGTTCACCACTCAGGGAGGAGTCTTCGGCAAGGGTGTGGACAACAATGTGGCGTGGACATCGGTCGACGCCCCGCTGATCACGCTGGAAGACATCAATCGCGGTCTCTGGCCGGAATCGATTCAGGTCCGCAACGGCACCTTATTTTCTTACGTGATGAATAATTATTGGTATACCGATACTCCGGCGCAACAGGGCGGGAATTTTACATTTCGTTATGCGCTGACCAGTGGCCAGGAAGTATCTTCAACTCAAGCGGAGATTCTAACTAGCGAACAGCGGTCTCCCCTGACCGCAATCCGCCACTACAACATGGGATGGACGTCAACTTTATCCGATAAGGGAGCAGGGTTTCTCAACGCATCTCCGGCTGGCGTGACAATCTTAACCATTCGTCCGCTCGATCACGACGATGCTTATCTGATCAGAGTTCAGAACACAACTCCTGATCGGGTGACCGCGAATCTGCAATTTCCAACGGTCCAACTTGAAGAGGCCTATCTCGGCTCGGTTTTGGGAGGCCATATTGCCGCTGTAAGTTCGACTGCGGACAGCGTTACCGTTGCCATGGGAGCATATGAGATTAAGACGGTGATCGTGCGGATAAAAAACAAATAGCAAAATATCTTTATCCAGTGGCGCCCAGCAATAACGCCGCCACGAGGCCAATCACGATGCCGAGTTTGGCATACGTTCCGACCCGCTCATGGAAAAATATCAATCCGCCAAGTACGACCACGCACATGCTGGCGCCCATACCCAGCATGAAGACCACGCTTCCGGCCACTCCATGCGATAAAGCCAGGCCCATGAAGAACTGCCCACCCACGCTGGCCACTGCCATGATCAATCCGATCGTTAAATTCGCCAGAGAAAGTTTCTGCCGGCTTTTAATCAGTCCCAACAAACCAAAACCAAAGCCGGCAAGATACCAATAGACGAGATACACGGGCGTGTACTGTTGAGCGAGTCCCCTGCCTGCCAGAACGCGAAGACCGAACGGGCAAATCCCATTCAGCAGGAATGCACAGAGCATCGCTGTGATCCAAATCTTTACGTTCGCACGCGCGGGGACTTCGCTCTGGGTTAAAACCTGGCCACTCTCCTGCTGCTTATCTTTCCACAAAAGAAAAATTGAAAGCACCACCAGTCCCAGTACCAGGGCTTTCAGGACACCTAGCTTTTCGTGGTAAAGAATCGTGGAAAGCGCCGCCGGCACGATACCCGACAGATTCATGAAGATCCAGCTAGTAGTGATCTTTCCAAACTGGAGCCCGTAAAGAAATACCCAAAATGCCAATACCGCCAGGGCGCCGAAAAATATCGCAGTGCCGCTGACCATCTTTGGCGGATTCAGCGTTTCGCCCTGGATGAACCTGACATACAGAGCCATGATTACCGACGATCCGCCAAAAAGCACAAGCGCCGAATTCAGCGGCGTACAATCCGGCCGGTCCGCCAGCTTGCTAAGAATTCCTAAGACGCCAATGCTCAGCATGGCGAGGACAGCGAATAAATATCCTATGAACATGCATCTCTCCTCGTCATTTTGTTGGCGTCGAGCAAATTCGTGTATCGCGAAAGAATTATGACCACAGGGACCGAAGCTGCTCGATCAACTGCTTTTCGAAACCTGAACGAAGCGCCCTTCGATGCCGATAACGCAGCGCCGCTCCATCCTCTGGAAAACTGGCGGCTTCGTATCCGCCCAAGGCAAGGTCCTTGTCCATGGGGATATAGCTCTCGCAGCCGTTGGTATAGGAAAGCATCATGTTGTGTTCGGCTGGGGCGGCGTCATCCAACATCAATTGATATTCGGCGAACAATTCATGGGTCGCGGCGAGCAGCGACCACTCGTCGCCGATGCGAATCAAATGTGCGTCGAAGCGCAATGGAGACTCATCACGCTGCTCGATTTTATTCAACAAATCACGCAAGCAAAGCACGGTGTCGACCATCCACCACGCCTTACCTTCCATGGGTTGCACATCATCGACGGCCTTGGATTCATTCTGACTTTTGGCGGTCTCGGCTTCGTCCTGCATGTCCCACAATTGTTCATCGCTGAAGGCAGTCCTTCCGTACCGTCGCGCCAGACGCTCTTCAGCTTCCCGCAGCAATCGTATGCAATCTTCCCTTGGAGGCAGAGCTTGCAAGGGAATGTCCCAATGAATAGAGCTGATCTTAAATTCCTCGGAGGGTAACGGCACACTATTGGACGCTGCCTGGAATGCAGCTTCGGCCAAAACTTCGCCTGCCTGTTCAGCGGCCGCGATGCCTCCCCGCAAAGGATCGCCATTGATATTCCCGGCAAACGCCTGGCCAAACATCGTGATCACATTTTCGCCGAACCGTTCTTTCAGCTTCGCAGCGGCAAAACCTGGAAACTCCGCGCTGATCTCGCGACTCGCGCCATGGATAATCACAGGGTGAGCGGCATGGCTGAACAAGATCGCAATGGGATTTCCATCGGCGCCATCAACGCGGAGGACGTCAACCCACGGGACGACTGGGCCATCGGGATTCGGCTTCATCACAATCCCTTGCTCCGATGGAAGCCGCCGATTGGTGCCGATATGAACGGGAGCTCTTCCAACTCGCAGCGTTGCAGGAGCAGTATTCGTTTCCGCCTGAAGAACTAGTTCCGCCAGCCGGATCGGCAAGCCGTCCCGCCAACTCTTGCCCGGGCCAGAAAGCCAGCGCGATCCCACTACGCTCCAGGGGATGGTAAATGGAGCGGAATGATTATGAGTACAGTGAACCAGCGCGATTGTGATGCCGGTCCGTCTAAGAATCGCATCGCGAATCTCGTCGGCCAAAACGAAATCCGTACCAATCAGATC
>DATBAX010000054.1:0-32574 GCA_036271275.1 Terriglobales bacterium | reverse complement strand
GGAAGCGCCATTCGGAACTGTGGCAAAGATTTGACTAGAGCCGTTCACTGCGAAGATGGCTGCAAGTCCGTTGAACGTAACCGCGGTTGCTCCGGTGAAATTTGTCCCATTCACGGTGATGAAGGCACCCGAGACTCCGCTAGTCGGTGTAAAGCTTGAAATTACCGGAGCAGGCGTCGCACCGGGCGCGGCTGCTGTCACAGTAAAAACGGCTGCGGAGGTAGCGTTGTATTGGCTGGTGGTCAGCGAGATTTTTCCGCTGCCGGCGACTGCTGGTACGAGCGCGACAATTTCGTTTTCGCCGTGAACTTCAAATTGAGTTGCCAGCCCATCGAACAATACCTGGCTCACGTCCGAAAAATTTGTGCCGGCAATGCTCACCCTCGTTCCGGCCGGCCCTTGTGGCGGCACGAAACCTTGAATCACCGGAGCAAGTCCCGACACCGTGAAATCCGCGGTTGAAGCGGTGGTTCCCTCGCTGGTAAGAATCGAAATCTTTCCCGACGTAGCATTGACCGGAACGATCACGGTGAGGAGCTGCGGATTATTTAAGAGAAAGCTGCCGGTGGACTGTCCATTGAACGAAATGCTTTTTACGTTGGCGAAGTTTGATCCCACCAGACTTACCGAAGTCCCTGCAATCCCGGCGCTGGGATGAAAGCTACTGAGACTTGGCTGGGAATTCGGTACGGACCGACTGGGACCACCGCCGCATCCAGTGCTGAGGAAAACGGAGAGAAGAAAACCAAGAACCATCCCGCACCGAACCATAAGACGAATGCCCATACTTAGTTCGTCGGTAGATTCGGCCTCGGACATAAGGTACGAAGGATTCATTAACGGCGTCCGAAGTCACTGCCGATACCCAAAGCGTCCGCTTTGCTGCAACAAGCTTGTCTCGCCTAATACCTAAGTAACTTCTCATCGCTTGCCAGTAACTCAAGGTAATCCCCCGCACGCCCGATCAAACACTATTGAAGAGCAGGAGAGTCCTTGGCATGACGAAATACCGCTGCACGATAGAAGAGTCCGCACTATCAAACGGTAAGCTTGATTTCGCAGCATTGGCGATGGTTGCTTATGCGCGCCAGGTGAGCAAGGTGCTGACCGATCGCGGGCGGCGCGCCAGTCGCTATCTACGGACGCTGGCCTCGGTGTTGGCGTTATGTGCGTTGAGCGCGGTCGCGGCTCAATCGCAGCAGAGCTTCACGGTCACGATCGCGCTTACGGCGTCGCCCTCCACTGGCGTGCACGCCGGAGATGTGGTCACGCTCACGGCTGCGGTTCTTGTCAATGGAACTCCATGCTCCTTTTGCGGTCCCGAGATCCAGTTTCTGGACACGTCCGTACAGCCGCAGTTAATCGGCAAGGCCATGTTTTTTTACACAATAGAAGGCAACACGCAAAGCAGCGTGAAGGTCCGTTTTGGCGCAGGAACCCATTCGATTAAGGCCTTGCTTCTAAATAATGTCTATGCAACAGGTACGATTTCTTCAGCGGCCACAGTTCTCACCGTGGCTCCGCCGACGACTCCATTTTCTACTGTCACTGCGGTGACGGCAAGCGGTACGCCGGGCAACTACACCTTAAGCGGCACGACGGTAGGCAAAGGTTCGGGCACGCCTACAGGAAACATTTCTTTTACCGACACATCGAACTCGGGGAACGTGCTGGCCACAGGATCGCTTGGCGCTTTTTCCGGTAGCTTCGCCTCCGCCACTCTGCCAGGCGCAGTCACCAACAATCCCAATGGCATCGCAATCGGCGATTTCAACAATGACGGATATTCCGACGTGGCCATTGTCAATTCCGGCGACGATACGGTATCGGTTTACCTCAATAATGGCGCTGGAGGGTTTGGCAGTGCAAACACGTTTCAGACTTCCCATCATCCCGTCGCCATCGCGGCGGGCGATCTGCGAGGACGCGGCATAACCGATTTGGTAGTGGTCAGCACTTCGCCCTCACAGATGGAGTGGTATGCGGGCAATGGAAACGGAACTTTTACCGACACCAGCGGTCATGCTCTCAACAACACGCCTTCGCAGGTAGTGCTGGGTTGCGTACCCACGCTGTGGGACCAGGCGGTGTGTCCCATTTCTCAATCCGCGGGCATGATCGAGGCGTACATCGTTCAGACCACCAACACTTTCACTACCTATGCCTCGCTGAACGGCGTGTACGGAAACTTGTACGCGACCCAAACTCCCACAGCCCTGGTGACGGCGGACTTCAACAATGACGGCATTCTCGACATGGCCTGGGGGAATGTCAGTTCCAAAGTCACCGTGCTCTATACCAACAATCAAGGACAGACGACCAGCGCTTTGTATCCCGTGGGTGCGCCGCCGGTAGCCATGGTGGTGGGCGATTTCAATAATGACGGTTATCCGGATTTAGCCGTGGTCACCAATCCGTCCGGCCTATATATCGCGATGAATCGCGGCGATGGCACCTTTAACACTCCGACCTGGGCCTTTAACCTAAGCAATCCCGGGCAAATCGTTACCGGAGACTTCAACGGCGACGGCAAACTCGATCTGGCGATTCAGCAGACTGGGGCCGCTCCCATTTCGATTTTTTACGGAAACGGTGCCGGTGGATTTTTCGCCGCTCCCATATCCACCGTGAATAGCGGGTACACCACCTTCAATGGCTCTCTGGGAATTGCGGACCTCGATGGCGACGGACTGCCCGATCTGATCGCAACACCCAACCAACTGACCACGAAATCCTTCTCGGTCATACTCGCGCGGCAAAACCGTACTGGCACGGCGACTGCGGCTACGGCCTATGGAACTGGAGCCCACAACGCGAATGCCGTGTACGCCGGAGACTCTGCTTTCGCAGCTTCGTCTTCAACAGGCTTGACCGAAACCATCTACGCGCCGAGTGGCCCGGTTCCCACAATTACCATGACTGTCGTAGAAAGTGCCGCTCACGGCCGATCCGCGCTCAAGTCTTCGCTCAAACCCGCCCTCGAAATTGCGGAGAACACACCCATTACCATCGCGGCAGTCGTCAGCGCCGGCGGTGTTCCCGTCACCCAAGCCACAGTCTCATTCCTCGACGGGACTGTGATCCTCGGTAGCCAGGCTCTGAGTAGTACGGGAACTGCCAGCACAATCACGGTCTTGGGCCCGGGGTCGCATCAACTATCGTCGACTTACAACGGATCAGGCTCGGTTTCAGCCGGCGCTTCGCTCTCAACCATCGTAATGATGACGCCGACAATTTCCTCCGCACTCGCCGATTCCGGAGCGCCTGGCAATTACGTGTTGACCTCAGTCATCACCGGCGATGCGTTCGATATACCAACCGGCGCCGGAACGTTTGTAGACGGAACCACAAGCACCACATTAGGTCACGCGACGGTCACACCAGGAAATATCAAGCTGCAAACCATTGCTGCCCCCGGCTCGCCAACCAATATCGCCGGGACGCCGATTTCCGTGGCTGCGGGAGATTTCGACGGCGATCACAATGCCGACTTGGCGGTCATCGATTCCGCCGCAAGTACCGTCTCAATCCTTATGGGCAACGGCACAGGTCAGATGACCATCGCAACCGGTTCGCCCATCGGACTCAGTGCAGCGCCAATCCGAATCACAACCGCCGATTTCAATGGCGACTCGAAAAACGATCTTGCCATTGCCACCACCAGCGGAAAAGTAATCATCCTGCTCAACGACGGCAGCGGACAGTTTCATGTTGCCTCCACAATCACCGCCAACAGCGATGCCGCGATTGTTTCCGGAGATTTCAACGGTGACGGCGAGACCGATCTCGCAGTGGCCGATAACACCGGCTCGGGCACCCTCACCATACTGTTGGGAGATGGAACGGGTACCTTCACGCTTGCGAGCGGCTCTCCATTCGTTGTACCGTCACCTTCCTCGATAGTGACCGGAGACTTCAACCATGACGGCACGCTCGATCTCGCCGTCGCCAATTCCAGCGCCAATACAATTTCCGTTCTGCTGGGCAATGGCAATGGCAGTTTCGCCAGCGCCGCGCACTCGCCTTTCGCGACCGGAACAAATCCCATTGCAATCGCCGCCGGTGATTTTAACGGCGACGGCAAGCTTGACCTGGCCGCGGCGAACCAGACCTCGTCAAACCTCACGATCCTGCTGGGCGACGGCGCCGGCAATTTCACCGCGGCTTCAAACTCACCGCTGGCCTTGAGCGCAGCCCCCGCCGCCCTATCCGCGGGCGCAGTCGCTGGTAAGCGAAGCGGTCTCGCCGTCGCTAATCAAAATGGAACCATCACCGTCTTGCAATCCGATAGCGTAGGAAACCTCTCCGAGGTTGCTGGTTCGCCAGTGCCTGTCAGCACTTCGCTCACGTCGATGGTCCTGGCCGACTTCGACAACGACGGCAAGCCTGACTTCGCCGCCCTCGACACAAATTCCCTGGGCATCAAACTGAATCGCGCCACTTCGTCTTCCACCATCGTCGTCACGAATATTGCCGTCGCGGGTTCTGGCCCGCAATCCGTCACCGCAAATTACTCAGGAGATTCTGTCTATCCTGCGAGCGTCTCGAATGCAGTCACGCTGACTTCGACAACGGTGCCCGACTTCACAATTGCCTCGACGACATCGAGCCAGAGCATTGCACCCGGAAAATCCGCAAACTACACCATCTCGGTCACGCCTCAAAACGCATTCACAGGCACGGTCGACCTCTCTTGCAGTGGCCTGCCGGCGAGATATACCTGCGCTTTCGTACCCGCAGCGTTGACCCTCACCACAACCAAAGCCACCACGGTCATGACGATTTCCGCCACGCAATCCGCGACAAGTATGCCCAGAAACGGCCCCTTTAAACTGACAGGTCTCTCCAGCACCTTCCCCTCGCCTCAATCCGCGGTGTGGCTGTTCTCAGGGGCGGCACTGTTCCTCCTGGTCGTGACTCGTAAAGGCTCCGCCGGAAGGTTCGCATCCCGCATGGCGTGCGCGACAGTTATGTTTGCCGCGATAGGCTTGCTGCCGGGATGTGGCAGTTCTCCCGGATTCGCGTCACCTCCCCCCACTTACACCGTCACCGTAATTGGAACTTCCGGCACTTTGAGACATTCGACAACCGTGACGCTCGTTGTAAAGGATGGGGAATGACCTTTTCGTGCATTGTCGCTCCGGGCGCTTCCGTCAAGATGGACTATTTTGGAAGACAGAATTGTCGAGCGGAGACGGTCAGCCGTAACAATGGAAACTGCCTTGACCTAATTAGGCCAAGGCAGTGCGGGAGAAGCATACAAAAACTTTGTTACAGCAGCGATCCAGCTAGAAGCTGAACCGCAGCATCAATTGAACCACTCTGGGATCACTTGCCGTTTGGCTCTTCCCAAAATTTGGAGAGGAAAGGGTGGCAACCGGATTCGCGAATACGGGATGATTCAACATATTGAAAAGCTCTCCACGAAAATCAACCGCGAATTTCTCACTGGTGTAGAGTTTCTTGGCAAATGCCCAGTTCATGGTGAAGTTATAGGGCATGTTGATTGAGTTGTTTGGCTCATACCCAAGTTTCAATCCGGTTCCCGGATCAACTAAGGTTGGAACCGACCACGCCGCCGGATTCAGGAATCCGTGTCCGGGTTCGGCATTCAAATACGGCGACACACCCGCCACGGGATTCGGGCGCTGTTCGAAGGTGCCATCGCCGGCGTCCAAACCGGTGAATACGATGAACGGCAAGCCGCTCGAGACCTTTAGAATTCCCGAAGTGCTCCATCCACCCAGGACACTGCGAACCACTCCATTTGAACCGGAGAGGCGCGGCAACATGTAGGTGAGGTCCTGCGTGAACTGATGCCGCATATCAAACGGCATGTTGTCACTATTCAGGTTTCGGTTGGTGTAGGTTTGTACTTGCTCGTGGCCGCCGCCGACCGCCGCGCTCACTTCGAACAGCCCGGTTTCAAGTCCAGTGGCATGAGACCAAGTGTAGTAAGTGTCTGAAGCGAGATTGCTGGACAGACGGTGCCGTAAACTTACCTGCAGCGAGTGATACCAGGCAGAGTCCACACTTTGAATATAGGCGACGCTACCGAAGCTGGGATCGGCAGTCGTTCCCGTTAGAGGGTTGATCACGTTCGGCAAAGTTTCGCCGGGAAGATGGATCTGATGATTTCCTACGTAAGCGACTTCCAGACTCGTCGCTCGCCCAATTTGCTGTTGCGCTGTCAAATTCCACTGAACCGTAGAGAGATCTTTGGAATTTGGATCCATGATGTGCCGGCCTGGAGAGTTAGCGGCGAATGTCGCTAGCTCAGGCGGGAAAGGATAAGCCAAACCCGGAAGCTGCAGGCTGGAGACTGAGAACGATCCCACTTTGTTGTATTCGAAGATGTCGCCAGCCTGGCCAGTCGCACGTTCTCCGTAATAGATTCCGATTCCGCCCCGTAGAACGAATGGCATCTTCTCGAGCGGTTGCCAGGAAAACCCAAAGCGCGGCGAGAAATCATGGTTGTTGGAGTTATAAAGAGGTTGTCCAGGCGCCCGGAAGGGGCTGAAAGGACCATCTTGCACGTTAACCGCGTTCCGTGTGGAATCCACCATTACGCCAAAGTTGTCATAACGTACTCCAACGTTGACCGTAAGCCGAGGGGCTACCCTGTAATCTTCCTGAACAAAACCAGCCCACTGTCCGTTGTGGATGTGTTCCTCTGGTTCGTGTCCGGTGAAGCCCAAGCCATCGCTGACAGTGGCAGGTTCATCGGCCGCGAAAGAAGGCAGGTCGGGGAAAGTAAGGACTGCGACGCTGACCTGGTTGAGTCCGGAAACCCAGTAGGTATAGTCGCCGCCAAAACTCAGAGTGCTCTTGCCGTTTACCCAGGTTGCTTTGTCGTCGATTTCGCCTTCTGTTACGCCCCAGTGCTTCTTGTTTCCACCACCGGAAACGATGACACCAGGAATTGTAATGTTCGGGAGATCGAAGATTGACGGATCTCCTCTGAGACGCGTTTCCCGGTAGCGGTTCAATCCCAACTTAAAGTCATTTAGAAATGAAGTCGAAAAAGTGTGGTCCCAATCGAATGCTGCTGTTTGATGTCGTGAAGGTTGCAAAAAGCCATACCCGGGGAAAATACTCAAACCGTTCGCGGTCGTACCACCTTGAACCGACTGCGCCCCGCTCACTACACCGTCGTTCATCACGTAACGGACGAAGACTCGATCTTTTTCTGAAAAATTGTAGTCAATGCGGCCTGTGGCCAAATCCTGGCGCGTGTTGGTCTCGACCGTATTCTGATAGTTCCCGAGATCCGGATCCCCGGCGATAGCAGAAGTCGGAAGCGGTGTTGCGTCTAAGAATGGCGCCAAACGCGGGTCGACCGTGGCCCGGAAGGAAGCGGTGGGAACCACAGCAAATCCTGGATACGGAAAGTGAATTCGCTGTCCTTCATAGCTCAACATGAAGAACGCTTTGTTTTTCTTGATGGGTCCGGAGATCATGCCTCCGAAGTCGTTTAGCTTCAGACTTCCCTTTCCGGTGCTGGTCGCAAAATACGGAGTTGCGTCCATTGCGCCGTTGCGGAAGAAGTCATAAAAATCGTAATGGAGTTGATTGGTTCCAGTTTTGGTGATGACGTTTACGTATCCGCTGGAGCCTTTGGAATCCGCCGAATAGTTTTCCGTCTGGATGTCGAACTCCTGAACCGAATCCATGCTCGTCATATTCAGGTTGAAGTTGAGCGAGCCAAAGTAGAAGCCGGTATCGGTGCCGATACTGTTGTCGATACCATCCAAGCGCAAGCTCGATCCACCTTGATTCTGCCCGTTAATAGTGAAGCCCAAAGACGATCCGCTCGAAGCCTGTTGTGCGATCGATACCGAAGGCCCTAACAGCACAAGCTCCGAAGGGCTTCTGCCCTGGAGAGGCATGTTGTCAATTTGGGTCTGCGAAACCTGGGATTTCACCGCACTGTCCTGGGTTTGCAACAACTGGCCCTCGGCCGTAACCTGGACCGTTTCCGAGACGCTTCCCGGAGACAGGCTGACGTTTACCTCAAGTTGTTGCGTACTACTCAGGCTGACGGGCCCCTGTTTCACGGTACGAAAACCAGTATTGCTGATTTCAAGAGAATAGGTGCCCGCAAACAACTCGCGAATACTGAAAAGTCCGTCGGCTCCCGAAACCGCGGTGGACTTTATGCCGGTGTCCTGATTAGTGGCTTCGACTTTCGCGCCCTGAACCACTGCTCCCGTTTGGTCGTGCACTGTCCCAACAATGGCGCCAGTTGTAACTTGCGCCGACATGCTTACCGCCAGTAGTAACAAGCCAACACAACACCCCAATAGTTTTCGTATCGCTAAGTTGTTTGCCATGTCGCGTTCTCTCCTTAACCCCGAGGCCCCTTGGATGAACTGCTTGGTGTAGCACTAAACTTCGGCACCCGATGCGCCGACTCAATCGAAAACAGGACTATCCCAGACGCGAACAACTTATCGAGTTCTCCGATGCCTTGTCAAGGATTTTATTTAATAAAATAGTAAATACATTGCAAACGACGAAGTTAGACAGTATTTAGTTTATTGATAAATTAAGTCGAAATTGCGATTTGCAGCATAAGCACGTTGAACCTGCTGGTTTTACGTTTTTTAAATGGGATCGGATAGCAAACGGCCTGCCTGGAGGCAGGCGAGCAACCGTCAGAGTTTTCTGAATGCGTTAAACCGGTTCTCGGGCTGTCCCGGAACCTCGGTTTCGAGCGTATAGAGTCCGCCAGCGAGCCGGTCGCCGGGAGGCGCTCCAGCTGACGCAGTGGTTATATAGAGGGTTCTTAGACCCGGTCCGCCAAAGGTACAGGTTGTGACGTTTTGGACCGGCATCTCGATGATACGGTCAATCTTTCCGTTAGGCGCCACCCGCACCATGCACCCACCAGAGAACCGGCAATTCCACAGATAACCTTCGGCATCGACGGTCGAGCCGTCCGGCAGACCCCGAGAAAAATCTTTTAGAAACGGTTCTTCTCCGGAAATAGCGCCGGTTGCCGGATCATAGTCATACGACCAGACCACGTTTGCGAGGGTATCGCCGAAATAGAAATGTCGCTGGTCCGGGCTCCACGCCAGGGTGTTCGAAATCCCAAGGTCGCGCCGGAAGATCGAAACTCGGCGATCCGGGTCGACACGGTAGAGGATGCCATCCTTGCCGCCGGCTTCACCGACTGAGCCATCAGGATTGACATTGTTCCGCATGGAACCAACCCACAGCGAACCGCGGGGGTCGGCGCGTCCGTCGTTCAGCCGAACCTTCGGCCAGCCTTCAAGTTGAAACGTGGGCTCTCGTCGAACATCGGTTGCGGGCTCCCACAAGATCACTCCAGATCCAAGAACGACAGCCATCACATCATCTCGATCTGTCAGGATGACGGCAGTGACAGGCTCTTCGAAAAACCATGTCTTCACACACTGATCCGCAGGCGTGTAGCGGTGAATTAGAAATCGCAAAATATCTGTCCAATACAATGCCGAATGGGCCTCGTGCCAAACCGCTCCTTCTCCGCAGCGATCACCGGTAGGCGCAATGCAAATTGGTTGCGAATTCATTTAATCTCCAAGTTCAGGGATTGCGTATTTTAATCCTTGCACCGCTCCGCGGAGTTCAGCGAGTCCCTTAAGCCGGCCGATCAACGAGTAGCCGGGATTGACCTCTTTCACGATATCATCTGCCATCAAATGCCCATGGTCAGGGCGCATCGGAATTTCGTGGTCTTCCCGGCCCTCACTTCGCCGCCGCTTTTCTTCCTCCAGCAGGGATCGAATCACACCTACCATGTCTGAGGTTCCTTCGAGGTGCGCAGATTCGTGGAACGAACCGTCTTGTTCGCGAGTCACCTGGCGAAGATGGACGAAGTGAATCCGCGGCGCAAAGTCGCGGACCATCGCGAGCAAATCGTTATCTGCCCGTGCTCCGTATGACCCAACGCAAAATGTCAGACCATTCGCGGCAGTGTCGCATCCGTCGAGAATCGCCCGCGCGTCGTCCCTGGTAGAAACCACACGCGGTAGACCAAAGAGCGACCATGGTGGATCGTCGGGATGAATGGCCAGACGAATCCCGGAATCTTCCGCGACTGGGACGACTTCTTTTAGGAAGGCGATCAGATTGGCGCGGAGATCTGAAGGAGTAATTCCCTCGTATTCCGTCAACAGAGCTCGAATGGTTTCGCGATTGTAGGAAGCCTCGGCGCCGGGTAACCCTGCAATGATCGTTTGTTCCAGATTTGTCCGGCGTTCCTCCGGCATTGAAGCAAACCGGGCTTGCGCGGCCGCAATTCGTTCCGCGGGGGTGCCAGCTTCAGCATTTTTGCGACGAAGAATAAAAATATCGTAAGCCGCGAAATCGATGGCGTCGAAACGTAATGCATATGCGGTGCTGGGCAGACGCCACCGCAGATCGGTCCGTGTCCAATCGACGACGGGCATGAAGTTATAGCAGACGATTTTTACACCGGCTTTGCCGACTGCCCGTAGTGAAGTTTTCCACGCATCGATATATTGCCGGTAAGGCCCCGATCGCAGCTTGATGGAGTTGTGGATGGGAATGCTTTCCACCACCGACCACACCAAACCGGAAGCTTCAATCTCCGCTTTTCGCGAAAGCACTTGATCCAACGGCCACGCTTCACCTCGATAGAGGTTATGCAGAGCAGTGACAATGCCCGTGGCCCCCGCCTGCTTCACGTGGTCCAGAGAGACCGGATCCTGCGGCCCAAACCAGCGCCAGGTTTCTTTCATAAGCTGACTATTCCTGCCGAGCGCTATTTTGTATAAGTTTTAGTTTTATTGTTTCTGGAATTCACAATCGTAAAATTACCATCTGGCTCTGCCGACACTTTTATGTAATTGCCATTGTCCGGATCTTCCGTGGGATTGGCAATAAACTCTTCTGCGACATTGTGATCTTTGCCGCCTTCCACCGAATAGTGCAACTGCCAGAAGTCCTGCAAGCCGGGAGAATCATGAACAATCTGCCATGCTACCGGAGTGCCACCTTCACGAGCGCCGTTGTCCAGGATCGCGGCCCGCGGATGCAGAGCCCAAACCATTCCTTTGGAATTTGACTCCGAAAAGCCATGATGGGAAACGAGAAATAGATCGACCGACCCAACCAAATTTCTGGGACAAAAGATTTCCAATTCTTTTTTGCGGGTTAGATCTCCAAGATCGATAAAGCGAAAATTCTTATAGGTGATCAACGTGCCCAGCGATCGTGCGTTTTCCCCGGGATCGTTTGCCGGCTCAGGATCGAGTCCGCAATTGGAATTAGCGTCACCAGCCCCAGCGAGCGGCGCCGTGATGTGCTCGCCCGCGGAACTCAGGACCTGCACGGTAATTCCCTTTATCGGGATGGTGTCTCCGGGCTTCACGACCATGCGATGAGAGTTCCCTACCACTTTGAGATAAGCGGCAAAATCTTCGCGCGGCTCTTTGACATCCTGCATATTCGGACCATGGTCCACGAAGGTTCCGATCTTTATTCGCTCCGCGAGTTGCGGAACACCACCAACATGGTCGCGATGGTAGTGAGTGACCAGCACATAATCGAGCTTCTTGACTCCTGCAACTTTCGCGGCGGCCACGATACGATCAGCATCCCTGCCGTTAAAACCGGGCCAGCCCGTGTCGATGAGGAGTGATTGTCCCGAAGGGCTAACGATCAGCGTTGCCTGGCCGCCTTCGACATCGATGGCATAGATTTGCAGCGGCTTGGACTTGGCGATGGCCTGTCCCGCAAATAGATTTATGCAAACACTGACAATCAAGACACGCAGCGTAATTCTAATCATTGGAATTCCCCGGATTAAATGGATTTATGCATTGCCCGAAAACATCAAACCGTTCCGTAAAGACGCCTCTCGCGAAGATATCGAATTAAGCCGGTTGCGCTTAGGAGTCCGCCAAAAAGAGGAGCACAGAGAATTCCCCGCTCGATCCCGAAGTCGGTACCCAGCACGCCGATAATGTATGGCCCCAAGGCAGCTCCCATGTTTCCCAGTCCGGCGAACAGCGAAAAAGCCGTTCCGAGACGATCCGACAACCGGCATCCCAGATAAGAATTGAGCGAGGGTCCGACCGCCGAAATGAAAACCCCTCCCAACACGAACATGGTGATTCCAACGGCATAATTTGGAGCAAGGATCGTCGCCGTGAACGCCATGGTCTCGGCCGCTGCGCACATCGCAATCACCTTCAGCTCCGGAATTTTCCAGCGCGCCGTGATCCAACCAAAAATTAAGCGTCCTGCCAGGATGCCCGCGCCCTCGGCGCTTAGCAAATATGCAGCATGCGCGGGATCGACGTGGAGACGCCGGATATAAAGTTGGCCGACGAAGGCCACCATCCCCGCCTGCGCCAGGCCATGGCAAAAACACAACAACACCGCCGTATGAAAAGCCGAATCACGAAGAATCTCTTTGGTATGGACAGCATTCTTTTTCAGGGCTTCGCCAGCGGGAAGACCATCCCCCATGCTTCTCGCGGGAACAAAAAGCGCCCAGATGACCAGAATGCCGAGCACGGTAGCGCCGGCAAAGTAACCCGAACGCCATGTCAAATGCCACCGTGCAGCATGCATGATCCACAAACCCAGAATTGCCGGCCCCAGCATGGTTCCACTGGCATCGCTCAAACCGGCGAGCAGAAAAACGCTCTGCCGCCTTTCCTGAAAATGCGCGCTGATGGTCGATCCGACGACCACCACCAGGCAGACAATGGCCAAGCCGAGCATGCCGGCGCAGACGAGGATTAAATTCACTCCGTGCGCGCCGCCGATCAAAAGCAAACTGCCGCCGGCGATGGCGAGAGCGGCCACCGCTGTCCGCTTCAGCCCGAGTAAAGCCAGTACCGGCCCGCCTATGATTCCGATCAACACACTGCTGAGATAGAAAAGAAATTCGGCCTGTCCCAAATTCTTCAGCGTTGCGCCCAATTCATGCCGGAGGATGGGGAAAGTGGTGGGAAGAAAATTACGAACTCCCCCGTATCCCAGGCCAACTGCAATCACAAACCAGAAAATCGGATCTCTCCAAACTGACTTGCTTGAAACTGGGAATACCTTTGTATTTTCCGCCATGAAGTTTCCGCAGTCCCTCGTAACCAACAGCTCTCCCACGATGGAATAATAACTATGGTCGCAAGCTTTCATCCAAAGCAGTCAACGTCAAATCGATGTCTGCTTCCGTATGCGCGGCGGAAATCGAACACTGCTTTACTTCTACCGGAAAGAAATAAATTCCCTTCTCGACCAATCGGAGCCGCATTTTCAGATCACGCGCGAAGTCGTGGTTTGAGGCAAGATCATGCCAATCGCGAGGCTCGTGGTCCATGAAATAGAGGCAGAATGCCGATCCCTGCCTCGCAAGCACCCCTGTGATTCCACGCGCACGGAGTATCGATTCCACGCCGGTTTGCATCCGCTGCCCAAGCTGTTCGAGATTCCGATAAACCTCTTCATTCCCTTCCAGCAGGCGCTCGATGGTAGCGATGGCGGCAGCAACGGAAACTGGATGCCCGTTATAGGTACCGGCAACAAATGGCCGCTTGGCAGGATTCGGATCGGCGATCTGCCCCATCAGCTCACGTTTTCCCACCAAGGCCGAAATCGGAAAGCCGTTGGCCATCGCCTTGGCAAAAACTGCCAAGTCCGGTTTCACGCCGCCAAGCTTGCTGTAACCGCCCACGGAGTACCGGAACCCAGTTTTCACCTCATCGAAAATTAAAACAAATCCGTATTTGTCGGCCAGCTCACGCAGGCCTTTCAAGTAGCCAGGCTGCGGCTTCAGAATTCCTACGTTTTGCAAAATCGGTTCCGTGATGAGCGCGGCCACGGGATATCGCTCACACACATATCGCACCGATTCAAGATCGTTGAAATTTATGGGATGGACCAATTGCTGGTGGGCCAACGGAACCCCGACTCCCAAGGGAATGTATTTATACTCACCCGGCGAAACTCTGGGACCTATTTTCTCCAGCGGCGTCATCACGTTGCAGGCGACATCGTTATGGGAACCGTTAAACCCGCCCTGCATCACAATCACATGATCGCGCCCGGTGAATCCGCGAGCCAGTCGAATTGCCGCCATTGTAGCTTCGGTTCCAGTATTCAGAATTTGCGCAAGTTCGCAAACTTCCATGTTTTTACACATGAGCTCCGCAAGCTGGCCTTCCAGAGAGTTGGCGCCACTCCCGCAGAGACTCGCTCCGCGCTTCAAAACTTCTTCCACTGCCGCATTCACATGCTTGTCACTGTGACCAAGAATGGCCGGACCAAACGCAGCATGATAATCAAGATAACGATTGCCGTCCGCGTCCCACATGTACGCGCCCTCTGCGCGCTCGAAAGCCAGTTCAGGATCTACCTTGCGCGGCAGAGACATTACCCCGCCAGGAATGTATTTACGGTTGTGCTCGAAGATATCTTTCGATTTAGTGCCGGTTTGTTGCAGTGTTGCCATTCGTAAAACCTCCCAATTCAAAATATCAGTCACTCTCGGAACCTAAGATGCTGCTAGTTTGCTGGCCTGTAGAGCTCTCGTTGCTCCAGTGGAAATGCCGCCATCGACAAGTAATGTTTGCCCGGTGACATAGCGGCTGCAGTCTGCCGCGAGAAACACGACTGCGCCATCCAGATCGTGAGGCTCGCCAGATCTTTTTACTGGAATGCGATCGAACAAATAATCGACCCACTCGCGATCTTCGAACATGACGCTGTTCTGCTCAGTACGAAACCAACCCGGAGCAAGACAATTTACCGTGACGCCATACCTACCCCAGTCGTCCGCCAGGCTCATTGTCAACTGACGGATCCCTCCGCGGCTGGCGCAATAAGGACCGAGCCCCGCAAAGCCCATGACGCTGGTGATGGAACCGATGTTTACGATGCGGCCGTACTGACGTGGGATCATGCGGCGGGCCACCGCCTGCGCGACAAAAAAGCTGCCGCGCAGATTCGTATCCAGAATCAGGTTCCAATCATCCCAAGTGACATCCAATGCCGGTTTTCGAGCGTTGCATCCCGCATTATTCACCAGGATATCCAGATGACCGAAAGCGTCTTCGGCGGCCGCGACCATCTGCGTAATACTGTCTTCGCTGCGAACGTCGAGTTCGAGACTCACGGCTTTCCGGCCCAGGGATTTAATCTCTGCTTCGAAATCCATGAGACTGTCACGATTCCGGCTGGTGAGCACAAGATCGGCGCCCGACTTCGCCAAAGCGCGAGCCATGTACTGACCGAGTCCACGACTCGCCCCCGTGACAATAGCCACGCGGCCGCTCAAATCAAACAATGCATCATTCATAAATCAATTACGCCTTCGATTTGCGCTCGCTTCGTACCGGCAGCGCACCCGGAAGATAATGTTCACGAAATGTTCTGCCCCACCGATAGCTGGGACGAAACGCCTCCGCCATTTTGCAATCAGCTTGCAGTCCGCGGAACTTTGCGGGGATCTCGAGAAAAGCTTCCAGCTCATAACCGAAGATGTTCTTCATCCAACTGTTCTGGCTGACATGTTCCGCGACCATTTTTACTTTGGTGGCGAACGTCTCGGTGATGTCGACATAAAGCTCTGGTTCGAATCCCACGCCGGCCGGGGTATCCATGAAATAGACGTGCGGTATTTTGGGAGGAGCGAACGCAGCCGAAGCCGTCTTGATGTTCCGGACGCCGGCCATGTGAATGCATTCGTCCACGATCATGCCGGAAATCGAATGATCGGGGTTGTAGTCTTGCCGCCAATGGCAGATGACCACCTCGGGTTTCGCCTGGCGAAAAGCTTCGATGAATGCCAGCCGTGACTCAAGGGTATCGAAAAGAAATTCGTCGTCAAAACCCAACCAAATGAGTTTCGCGCCGATTACCGCGGCAGCATTGGTTGCTTCTTTATGCCGTATGGCCGCGATTTTCTTTGGTGGCAACGTGGCGGACCCGACATTGCCGTTTGTAGCCACGCAGAAAAACACCTGATGGCCTTGTTTGGCATACAACGCCGCGGTTCCACCGCAAAAAAGTTCAATGTCGTCAGGATGAGCGCCTACGAAAAGTACATTCATTTCAGTTTCTCCTTCCAGATTATGATTCGGTGATACTGATGCCCTGCGAAAGCCTGTGAATGCCGTCCACACTCCACTTGAAACCGTAGCCGGGACCGTCCGGAATTTGAAGCAAGCCGTCGGAGTCCAGCTTCAGCGGAGATTCAAAAACGTCGTCCATATACGGCTCGGGAGTGAGGAACTCGACCCAGCGTGCATTCCCCGCAGCCGCAACCAAATGCAGATCGGCAGCGAGTCCGACGCCAGTATTCCAACCATGTGGCACGACCATGATGCCGTGATCATCGGCATACTGACCGATGCGATGCTGTTCCGTAAGTCCGCCCACTTTTGTGACGTCGGGTTGAAGATAGTCAACCGCGCGGCGCTCGATCCATGGCAAAAATGATTGGCGGCGAGTCAGCACTTCTCCGGACGCAATCTTTACCGGCGATTGCCGTGTCAATTCGACGAAACTGTCAATATCATCCGGACGTAACGGTTCTTCAAACCAGCTGACCTGATAGTCGGCAAGCATGCGGCTTTTTTCCAGCGCCCATTTATAGCCATGCGGCCAGAAGGCATCGGAGGCGCCGGCATCCACCATAAGTTCGCAATCTGCACCGATGGTCTCGCGTGCCGTCCGCACGATCGCTTCATCGGTCGCATCATCGCGACGACCAAACGGCCCCCATCCAATTTTGAAAGCACGAAACCCACGCTGCATACTGCTTTGCAACTTGGCTTTCAACTTTTCCGGATCGTCCATCAGCATGGAGGCATAGGGTTTGATACGATCTCGAAGCTTTCCACCCAGCAAGCGATGGATCGGTTGCCGCGTGACTTTGCCGAGAACATCCCAGAGTGCCATGTCAATTCCGCTGATCGTGTGGGTGACGGCGCCCCCGCGGCCCTGCCAAAACGTATTCTGATGCAATCGTTCAGTCGTCGCAGCGGGATCAATCGCCGATGCACCTTCATACAGCGGTCTTAGAAATTTGAGCGCGCCCTCGACGAGCGGCGCCGATGTATAAACGCTTCCCAGAGAAGCGATGCCATTGTCCGTAAGCACTTCGACCAGTGTCCTGGTCTGTTCGAGATCGCCAAAGCGATGCGGCCAATCGCCATAGGCTTTCCCGTAGAGCGGTATCGCACGGATGCTTTTAATCTTGATCGAGTCTGTCATTATTCTTTCTCAGAACCTGATGGTGAGTCCCCCATCGACCACCAACACACTCCCCGTGCAATAACTGTTTTTCGGATTCGCGAAAAATAAGGCGGCTTCCGCAATTTCCTCGGGAGTACCCGGACGCATGAGTGGAAGACGAGGACGTTTCGGATTGATGAAAAATTCTTTGAACCACTCGCCCTCAAATTCGTTGGAGCCCAACGCAAAACTCATGGGCGTTTGCACGCAGCCCGGCGCTATAACATTTACCAGGATTCCATGTTCCGCCCACTCCACGGCCAGCTGGCGCCCAAGTTGATTCAGCGCTGCTTTGGCCATTGCGTAATGAGTGCTCCCAGGTTCGGCAAGGCCGCTTAATATCGAGGACACAATGACAATTCGGCCGCCTTTGCCTTGCCGGATCATCTTCTTTCCCGCGGCACGGCAAGCGAGTACGCCTCCCCACATATTGACTTCGACCATCTCCCGCCAACGCTCCAGCGGGTCAGACAACAGATCGACGGCATTACTGATTCCAGCGTTCGACACCAGTACATCGAGCTGAGGAATTTCGTCGATCACATTTTGTATCTGTTCCTGCTGCGTCACATCACAAGCGCGCCATGTGCATTTCGACCCAATCTCTTCACTTGTTCGCTTCAATGAATCGATATCGACGCCCGCGATCCAGACCGATGCATCTTCTTCGATAAAGCGAAGGGCCGTCGCCCGGCCGATTCCTGTCCCGCCACCGGTGATCAGACACGTTTTACCTGTAAGTAGCATGACGGGTATCCATTTCGAATGTAGTTTTAACGATCACTTCTTATTGCGTTGCCACGACCGGCAAGATCAATGCCGAAGGATGTTGCTGGTCGTGAAGAATCGAGTTCGTGGCTTTTATCATTTCCACACTTTTTCTGTCAGCCGAACCGGTGTTCAGGTTGCGATCAAATCTTGGAAAATTGCTGCTGCTGATTTCCAGTCGCAATTTGTGTCCCTTGCGAAACAGATTGCTGGTGGCCCAGAGATCGATGGTGAATTTATAAATTTCCCCAGGGTGCATCAGCTCCGACTGCTCCAGAGAATTCCGATACCTGGCGCGCACGATGCCTTCGGTCAAGTTTTGTGCCGACCCATCGGGATACACGTCCACCAGCTTCGCCGTAAAATCCGTATCAACAGCGGACGATTTCGCATACAACTCCAGACTGACCGGACCGGTCACTTCGATGTCCTCGGTCAAGGGCGGAGTGGAGTACACCAGCACATCATTGCGGCCTTCGACAGAACGCTGATCCTGAGGCCCCGCCATCAAGTGTGCACGATCGCAACACAGCGGGCCTCCGGTCGTCTTCACCGGATCAGATGGATCGTAAACGAAATGATCGAGCGCCTCAGCCGCCGGGCTTAAGCCTGAAATCGTTCCGTCTCCGCCAGTCGAGTTCGCCTTCCCGGATGAGTGCAAGTAATATTTTGTGTTGCGCGCGCGCGCGAGCGGCCAATCATCTTCTTCCCGCCACACATTGCTGCCCATCACGAAAATTTTGACTGGCTTTTCCTTTGAGAACTCATTGGCAACGCCTTTCAATAGATAGTCATACCAGCGCAGAGCGATCGTATTTTCATCGGCTTCGTCCGCCGTCGGGCCGAAATCAAGGTCGCCGATATTCCGTCCGTGGCCTGCATGACCTCCGATAATGACCAACAGCCGTTGACTATGTCGGGCCGTTTCGCTGCCAGCATGAGCCCTCAGCCCAACGTAATTACGCAGAGACCCCTTTTGAAAAATGTCATACCATGCCGCAACACTCAACGACGGAACATTGATATCGGCATAGTGTTGGTCGATCGACCAGCGTTTCCAATAGTCGTCATAGCTGGGATGGGCGAGCCAGTCGAGGAAGTACGGAGTAAGAGTCTGGGTCAGACCAGAAGCCGCCGGCAGTGCATCCGCATTGAACGCGGGGAAATTATTTAACGGGAGGGCCGGCACTCCTTGCATTGCATTCGTACTTTGCGCGACCGCGCGGCTCAAGGTATTTTGGGCGAGGCCGGCTGTCCACGATTCAGCGAACCACTGCTCGAATGCACCGCCCTGGTAGGTCCATCCATCGTAGTAGTTGCTGGCTGTAGCAAGCGGATAAATGCCGGCGAGATGCGGAGGATGAGCAATCGCCGCCAGAAGCTGGGTCGCGCCATTGTAAGAGCCGCCGACCATTCCAACTTTTCCGTTGGAGTAAGGCAACGCTGCAGCCCACTCCACACTGTCATACCCATCCTGCGATTCGTATTTGAATGGATACCATTCCCCGTCCGAACTGTAGCGGCCTCGAACATCCTGCACGACGACAACGTATCCGCGGGTTGCGGCCGTGATCGCGAAAACCATGATTTCATCTTTATTGTAAGGAGTACGTTCGAGCAGCACGGGAAAGCGGCCTTCGACATCGGGACGATAAATGTCGGCGCGAAGTACGGTATTGTCCCGCATGGTGACCGCCACTGCTCTTTCGACTTTGATCGGATAGGACTCGACAGCCGCATGGGCCGCTACCGCGCAAAATAGAGCGCAGGCTGAAAGCAGGACGTTTTTTTTCACCGAGCCAAACTCCTTCCGATGGAAACACTTTCTGATCGTCATCGATTTGGCGGCGCTTGCGAAGGCAGCAGTTCTACCCGCGCCACCATCGCTCTCGACGGAAATTTATAGAGATCGATAATGATCTGGACCACATCTTCAACGGCCAGTTTCCAACTTTCGTAGCCCCGATCTTCGGTCGATACGCTGCCAATCACAATTTCACTTACCCGGATACCGTCGTAGCGAACATCCTTCACCAGAGTTTCGGTCAGCCCGGTCAATCCAGATTTTGAAGCGTTATAGGCGCTACCGCCCGCGAATCGCACTATGCTCGCAGTGCTGGAAATATTAAAGATGTAACCGGATCCCGCCTTGCGCATCAGCGGCACCGCTTCACGGCAACAATAAAATGTTCCGGACAGATTTGTTCCAATCGTCGTATCCCATACTTCCGGAGAAATCTGATCGATGGGCTTGTAGACGTGCCCAACTCCAGCGTTGTTCACCAGAATATCGATCCGGCCGAAACGCGCCACGGCTGCTTCTATGAGCTTGCGACAATCCTGGTAACGACTCACGTCGGCAGGAATACCGTCGACCGAGGCGCTGCGATTTGCTGAAAGCGAGTTCAACGCCACCTTGAGCTTGTCTTCCTGCCGGCCGCAGATAAATACTTTCGCTCCTTCCGACAAAAAAGCCTGGGCGATACCGTAACCGATTCCTCGCGTGCCTCCGGTGACGATCGCGACTTTATCTCTCAGTTCCGTATTCATGCTTTAGCGCTTCTAATACGAGACAACGATTTCAGTTCGTCCATTGCCGGGCGTCAGTTCGATGATTTCGTTTTCGGAATTAAACCGAGTCCACGGCTGACCATTCACCAACACTTTTTTCATTTGCTGCCGCACCGGGTGCGGGATACGCAGACGCAGGCCTTCGAGTTTTTCAGCTTGCAAATCAGCGAGAGTGAAGTCTATTAATATTTTTCCTTCTCGCAGATGGGATTTCACTTTGAGGTCGACTTTCGCGGCCGTGGTGATTCCTTTTGCAACGTCGATTTGCTTTCCATCTTCCAGCCACCGGCGCGGCACTCCCAGCAGCAAATAGAGCATCTTGCCTTCTTCCAGAATCAGCGCTTGCCGGATTAATCCACAGACTCGGGCATTGGCCGATGTGTCCATAAAGAATGGAGCGTACCGATCGTCGGTGAGGTGAAATCGCTCCACAGTTGCGAACGTTTGTTTGTCTACGCCATAGGCGAGCATGGAATAAAAAGCCAGCAATGCTTTTTCAGTCTCGCCACGCAATAACCAGCCACGATGCCAGATGTCTTCGGAGAAATTCACGTAGAACGAGTGCGATCCATGCGGATCTCCGTTCTTTTCCATGCCTCCGGTGAGGCCGAGCACGCCTCGATTCCACTTCACTTTCATGTACTCTTCCAGCTGCGTAAATGCTTCAGCGCCGGATGGCAAGAACCCGCTGTCGAGATAGGAGAGCGCTCCGGTCGCAAACTCAGCCCATGCAGGCGGTCGATTCAATCGCTCCGGATACGGCGGACCGTTCGGATCAGTTGCTCGCGTTCGTCTCATAACTTCGAGAATGTCATCGCGGTAGGCCTTCGCCTCTTCGAGCAGACGAGCGCTGTCGGGATGTGCAATTTCCTCCAGGGCTTCGGCGATACCACTTAAACCTTGCGAGCTATAGCTGTCGGTAAAGCACGGATAGTAAGTGTCCAGAGGCGCATGACGATCGTCCATCTTGCCGCCAGCTAATTCGCCATCGGAAGCCAACTGCCGAATCGCTTCTTCCGCTGTGTCATACGCTCGGCCAATCGGTAGCAGACCAAAGTGCAGGACTTTCTCCCCGTGCGCGTCGGCTTTTTTTGTTTCCTGTCTTTCGCTGATGATCCAGTCGCATGCGCGGACTAGAGCGGGGGCCACTCGATTGAGCCACTCGCTGTCTCTCGTATAGCGATAGTGCGTCGCGAATGCGTGCAGCATCGCGCCAGTGCCGTTCATCCAATTGGGAAATTCCCCTTCTTTCCCGGCGTTGCTTCTCGCAAGTTGGCCGTAGAAAGTAGATTCGGGATCTCTTTCCCAGCCACTTTCCTCAAAGGCAATTGTGCCCCCGAAAACCGCATCACTGCTTTTGAAGTTTCCGTGCGGCGGGAATCTTCCCTGGATTTTCAGAAAATATTCCAGACATTTTCTGACGTCCTCATGATGACCGATTGAATCCAGGTGCGTAGTCAACTTCATCGCTTCCCAAGGCCACACTCCCTGGAAACCCTGCACTGGAAGGCAGTAGTCCTTGTCAGCTGCTTGGAGAATCTGAGTTTGGTAATGCAGAATCTGCGCACGGAAAATGTTATTGACGACGTCGTCTGGAACGGTAATCTGTGTGCCGACCGCGAGCGTGGCCTCCAGATTTCTTATCCGCTGATCTAAGGCGGATGAAAAATCCATCTTCTGCAAAATTGATGTTTCGTCGGCGGTAAGGCCGCGTGCCGAACTTGTGACCATCAAGCGAAGGCTCTTGGTCTCATTGGGTTTCAACTGCAGCGGAAAATGCAGGACGTGATCGTAAACCTGCGTGCGGACAGAACTGTCCACCGAATAAATCCCGACGATCCGAACGCCGTCGCGGAGTAGATTGTCTTTCGGTTCGGAAGGATAACCTCGGATAGGCGGCCGTTGGCCTGCGATCTCGAAAAGATCGTAAGTGTTGTAAGGGAACGGCGGCACTCCTTTCGCGAGAATCGAACCGGGCACAAAAGCCCAGAGATCCGCGCTGGTAGGGGACTTTTCCGTGTTCGTGACGTTCATCTGCACCATAGCCAGTTGTTTCTCATGCCCGGTCTTTACCTCACTCGCACCGAGCAAAGTCGCAAAGCTGGTTTGGGTGAATAGCAGCGGTCCGCTTTGCCATTTGCTGATAACAATTGGAAGGTATCCAAGCTTTAACGAACGCGTTACCTCGCGCCACGGAATTTCCTGGGCGGGGGAACCCACAGCAAATGAAAATGAGTTTGCAACGGCGCCCACTCCCATGTCAGGACGCACCCAAATAACCTCTGGATGACCTTTCACACTGATGACAGGATGTTTCGACATAGGGCCGCGATAGAACCCGGCCACTTCTTCGTAAGTGGATTCGTGGTGGTCTTTTTCCACTTGATCGAAAGTCAATGTTTCATGTCGAGTCATGGATGTCGGTTTTATCCGCCTACGCTACCCGAAGTTTCGCAATGGTGTCTTCATTCAACTCAACGCCGAGGCCGGGCCCTTGAGGAATTTCCAGGTAGCCGTCTTTCGCCCGGATCTGCGTGGTCAACATATCTCTCAAGTCCGTGTTGCCCTGCGCTGCGAATTCTACGATGAGTGCATTGGGGATTGAATTTAACCAATGCAAAGCCGCCGCAACATTGATGTAGGTCGTAAATCCGTGGTTCGCCACAGGACGATCATGGCTTGCGGCGAGCGAAGCGATCTTCATTGCCCCGGTGAATCCACCGCATCGTGTGAGATCCACCTGAATGACATCGCATTGACCCTCGGTAATCAGCCGGCGATAGTCTTCGAGGCTGTCTTGCTCTTCACCAGCAGCGATGCGAAGACTCGTAGCTTTGCTCAGGCGGTTGTAGCCTTCGTAATTGTGCGGAGCGAGCGGCTCTTCCAACCAGAATGGGTTGTATTGTTCAAAAGCTTCAGCACGCTGAATAGCAGTCTTGGTGTCCCACGCCAAACCTGCATCCACCATCAGATCGACTTCATCGCCCAATCCGGCGCGAGCTTTTGCGACTAACGCGACATCGGTCTGGGCGTCTTTACCCATGGGCCCCCAGCCAAATTTGACTGCGGTGAAGCCCAGGTCTCGCAGACGCGACGCTTCCGTATAAGTCTGCTCCGGCGTATCTCCGAATAAAACGCTGGCGTAGCAACGCAACTTTTTGTGAAATCCCCCGCCGAGCAGTTTCCAAACCGGCATTCCTAATTTCTTGCCTTTAATGTCCCACAACGCCATGTCGATGCCACTGATCGCATGAAACAGTATTCCGGAGTGTCCCAGATAAATGTTGTTGCGAAACATTTTCTGCCACAGATATTCGGTTTCAAATGGATCTTCGCCGATTAACAATTGCCTGAGACCACAGCACAGGGTGTGCGAGTAGGGCCCAAGGATGACTCCCTGAACCGCCAGCGGCGATGAATCTACTTCCCCAAGTCCGGAAATGCCTTCATCGGTGTGGACGCGGATGATGAGCGCGTCCTGTCCGCTGTCGCACTGGTGCTTGACCTGCTGCATCCGCACATAAATTGCTTCGACATCGGTAATCCGCATTTCTGTGATTACTCTCCTTCAAGAAAGCAGTGCTGACGAGCTTTCGCTGGCAAACTGTTCCGGTTTTGTAAACACGCTCACTCGAAGCTGCGTCTTCTTCGTTTCTCCAGGAGCGAAAACCAATTGCGTGCCGGCCGCAACTGCATTCGCCAAAGATCCCGGATAGGAGGAGACCGGTTCCAATCCTATGTTGTAGCCCTTGCCATACCAGGGATAGCCAGCCCATCCTCCATACACTTGCCAGAACCAGAGATATTTGAAAACGTTTGCATCCCAGCTGATGCCGAATCCGACTTGCAGCCGATCACTGAAAAGTCCGTACCACCCGCGGTCGAAACCATACAGATATGCCATGTCATGAGAATGCACGGACTTTGCGGGAATCCGCGAGAGATCAATCTTTTCGCCATTCCGTCCAAGGACAATCGGCCACTCGCGATCCTGTCCTTTCTCGAGACGCGAATTTGGCGAAACATATTCTTCTTGTGTTTTTACACGACACGACGGGGCTAAGATGTGGCAGGAGTCGTCCAAAAACGGCGCGCCAAACGCAGGATGATGGCCCCATGTGCAATCCATCTTCTCCGCGGAGTCGTTTTGCAATTCTTCCGCAATCTCCAGCGTCCCACCCGGCCGCAACGTCAGCGTTTTACGCAGGCGGAATGGGGTACGCACACACTGAACTTCGAGTAGGACCGAAATGCAATCAAGTTCATCTTGCAGAATGGTGTATTTCCAGGGAAGCAAACTGATTTCATCGTGAAGCCCGAGGGCGGCGTTCTTGTACTCACACGGATCGCCAAAGTTCGGCAGGATCTCCTGCCAGCCTCCGGGATAATAGTCAAGAAACGCATTGCCATTGGCAGTTGGCGCTTTCACTGCACCGGCGGGCTGGAGGCCAGGTTGCGAGACGTACATGAAATCCACGTCTTGTGGCTTATAGAGAAACTGAATGACATCCGATCCCTTGCCGGGCAGAAGACTAATGCGCAGCTTGTCGTTCTCCAAGGCAAGCGCCGCATATCCCAGATAGATGAACTCGGTAAACCGGCAGCCATAGTTGCGCGCGCGTGCAGCCGGACTGGTCACTTGGTCTCCGTGGAAGATTCTGTTACGCCTGAGTCCATTTGCTTAGATCGCCGATGGTCGGACCAAAACTGTCCTGATACGCCTTGGGATCCACTCGCGCCTCAATCAAGGTCGTACGGTCCGACTTTAGGGCCTGTCCCAACTCTCGCCGGAATGCTTCCGGCGTATCGACAGCTACGCCGTTCAGTCCGCACGCACGTGCGATTGCGGCGTAGTCGACACTGTGGAAATCCAGGCCGTTGTCCGGAAAACCGCGGGATTCCTGACGCGCTTTCATGGTGCCCAGCGCCTGATCGTTGATGATGACGAGCGGCAATGCGGCGCCGGTACGCGCGAACGCTTCGAGTTCGCCCAGGCGCATGAGCAGACTTCCATCCGCGCCGATTCCAACCATGGGACGTTCGCGATCAGCCAACCGTGCTCCGAGTGCCGCTGGAACCGTCAATCCCATGGTGCGACCGCCGGAAGTTCCAAGAAAATTTCCCGGCTCGTCGACCAGCCAAAGGTGCTCCAACATGCACACGAATGCACCCGTCTCCGAAAGCAATAGGCCATCGGAGGGAAGCAACTCGCGAGTCGCTTCGATAATGTCCTGGGCTGTGAGGCGGGCTTTCGCGGGACGTTTGAAATATTCCAGAATGCCGAAGCGCAGTTGCTTAACGTCCTCAATGGCAACGCCTTTTTGTCGTTTTTCTGAAAGTCTCTTTAAGATCGATTTCAGATCGCCGTTCACTCTGGCTTCGGGCGATGACATAGTCGAATATTCCGATCGTGCTGACAATTCGCAGGTGGGCAATTCAACCTTCCACGCGGCGTGGGTCATCATGGCATCTACGCCAGCGAATACAACCGCATCCGCCTGCTTGAATACCCTGCCCTCAATCACATTCGGATTGAAGAGTCCGAGGAATACACCGGCCCATCTGGGATTGGACTCGGGGAAAACTCCTCGCGCCTCCATTGTTACTAATACGACCGCCTCGATTGCTTCCGCAAAGGCCAACAACTCATCCAAAGCCTTTTCACGGATGACATCCGCACCCGCAAGAATCGCAATTCGCCGGTGTTTTGTGATGAACTCCTGCACCTTGATAAACGCCGCTTCATCGATCGAGGGACTTCCGGTTGATTGCGTTTTAGGCGCCGCATCCTTCAGTTCGCCTAAACCGGCAGGAAGATGCAGCATCGCCGGAGTAGGACGACCGTCGGTGGCGCGCGAAAAGGCCTGCTGAATCATGGACGCACCATCGTCCACCGACAATTTCGCCTGATAACCAACAACTCCGTCGAACAATCTCTGCTGGTCGCACTCCTGGACGCTTTCTATCGGACGGGCCGTAGGGGGAGACGCCTCGCAAATTCCCACTAGCGGCAATCGTTCGAAGTAGGCATTGGCCACTCCCCCAGCCAGATTCGCGGCCCCTACTCCGCGGATACTCATGGCTAATCCGGCAGTCTTCTTTACTGCGCCGTAAGTAGCAGCAGCGATCGCGGCTGAAGATTCGTGACTGACATTGACAAATTGAACTCCTTGTTGCCGGCCCGCTTCCATCAATTCCAGCGGGGAACCGCCTCCGGGAATTCCGAAAAAATGCTCTAAACCGTTTTCTCGTGCGACGCTGATTACTTTTTCTGCTGCTTTCAACGGACACTCCTAAATTATCGATTTCCGAGAATTGTCGATTTGATGGCGGTTCAATGCGAACAATATGTATACTTTCGGGTGGCGTAAGTGTCAATTGTTAATTTATAAAAATATAAAATTCATGTCGAAATCGTGGAATAGTTTGTTATATAGTTCAATTCTGAAACTGCGAAGCCGGTTTTAGGCGTTAATCGCCGTAAACTCCGCAGTCAATCCAAAGGTTCTCTTCCTATGCCAGTGAAGTCCAAACGCGCGATAGCCTCCAAATCGTTCAGCCGCAAACAGACCCCAACAACGGCTCCCTTGAAGTCATCCAGCTCCCCCGCACAAAACTTGCCCCCTTATGTGGCCAACCGCCAGAAGGAGCAATTTTCTTTTCTGCTGGGCGAAGACTTCGTCGAAAAGCACAACGTGGCCTGGCGAGTTGAGTTAGCGCAGGAAGAAGTCGGTAACCCGCTCATGGAGCCGGAATTTCCCTGGGAGAGCGCCGCTGTTTTCAGCCACGGAACCATCATGGTCGATCCGATCGACGGACTTTGGAAAGCATGGTATATCTCTTGCCGGCAAACCAAATTGCAATCGTCGGCGGAGCGCAGGCTTTGCTATGCGGAGTCGGAAGATGGGCTGAACTGGATTCGCCCGAAGCTCGACCTCTGTCCATTTCCTGGATTTCCGCGCACCAATATTCTGCTCGACATCGAATCGGGTGGCTCGTCCCAACACGCGTCGGTGATCGTCCATCCCGAGGCTCCGCCCGATGAGCGCTATGAAATGTTCGTCATTCGGCTGCCCGGCTGGGAACATCCGCAGAAGATCGTCAAAGGCTTCGCCCTGCCCTCTGACCGGTCAACTCACGCCGGCGGCAAAGGGGAGTTTAAGCCCGGATATTTTCGTTACCGATCGCGAGATGGAAAGAAATGGGTTCCGTGGGAAGTCACGAATCTGGAAACGTCCGATAGCGGCTGGATCTCTCAACTTCCAGACGGATCTTATGTGGCTTACCACAAGAGTGTCATCCCTACGCCGCCCGGAGGATTGGTTCCCTACGACATCGCCGCGGGCGCATGCCGGATTATGGTACGGCGTACCAGCCCGGATGGAACTGCGTGGACACCTTACGAACCGGTCGTGACGCCCGATTGGCAGGATGCGCAGGACACCCAGTTCATGGAATTGACCCATCTTGACGAACGCGGTGGGATGGTTGGACTGGTAACGGTTTATCACTTGCTGAACCAGACCATCGATGTGCAATTCGCGGGATCTCGCGATGGCAAAAGATGGTGGCGTCCGGATCGGCGCGCTTGTTTGGCATTGCGTGCCCTGGGCGATCTGGGCGGTGGAATGATTTGGCCGATGCATCCTTTGATTCAGAAGAAAGGACGCATTTATCTTTACTATTCCGCGTGCGAAGGTTTGCACAATGATTTTCACAGCACCGATCCGGTGGAGCGAATGAAGGCGGCTAACTTTCCGCGTTGGCCCCACTACTGGGAGCCGCTGGTTTTGAATCAGGATTCTTACAGTCCGGTGCGCGGCGTGTTGTGGTTTTACGGATCGCTTTGCCGGGCGTCCTGGGAAGCCGGCCGCCTGTGGGCCGCAGTGACGGCCACCGGAGGTGGCAAAGAAGGCACGCTCATGACAAGGAATTTGAATGCAGGTGGAAAACAGATCACGGTAAATGTTTCCACCATAAAAGAAGGGACGCTCACGGCTGAACTGGTAAAGAACGGAAAACCAATTCGCGGATTTAGCCGCGCCGACTGTAAGCCAATTCGCGGCGACCACCACGCAAAATTGCTGCAATGGAAGGGCGGGACGCATTGTCCCGCGGAAAATGTGCAGATTCGCTTTTATCTGCAACGCGCCAAATTCTACGGATTCGATTTGTAGGATTGCGCAACCCGGCAACGCAAGAAACCGAGGAGACGATGCACGATGTTGGCGGAGAACGGCGGCACGCAAGCAGCCAAGGCGCGAGGGCCAGTGTTTGTAATTCTTCTCGGCCCTCCCGGCTGCGGAAAAGGCACGCAAGCCAGGGAATTGTCGAAGGCCGTTGGACTGGCCCACATTTCGACTGGTGACATTCTGCGTAGGGCAGCGAAGGAAAATTCAGAATTGGGCCGCATGATTCAAAGCAAAATGACCGCCGGCGAACTCGTTCCAGACAGTCTGGTTTGTCAGAGTGTCGTCTCCCGGACCAGCCAGCCGGATTGCGAACGCGGCGCGATTCTGGATGGGTTTCCTCGAACGCTGGAGCAGGCAATTTTCCTGTGCCCCATGTTGCCGCTGCGGCGGACGATTGTGCTGAATCTGCAAATCGACCGCACCGTCCTCATGCAACGTATATTGGGACGCCGCACCTGTCCGACCTGTGGCGAGATTTACAACATTCATTTTCGGCCGCCGCGAATGACTGGATTTTGCGATCGCGATTCAGTGCCCCTCGAACGCCGCACCGATGACAATGAAGTGACCGTCCAACAGCGGCTGGTCGAGTACGAAAACCAGATTCAACCGTTAGCTGATTTTTTTAAAGATATGAAGATCCGGCAGGACATAAGCGCGGACGTGGAACCCGCTGTGCTCACCGCAAAGCTGCGCGAGTTGGTCGAAATCGTAATTGGCAAATCAGATAGGGAGGACAATCGATGAGCAATTCATCCGTAGTTGTCGATCTGAAACAATTTGACGAATCAGGATATTTTATCGCCCGAGGCCTGCTCGATGATGAGAAAGACCTCCGACCGGTCAAGGAAGAATACTCCGCTCTGTTGGATTCCCTGGCGGAAACCTGGCACAAAGAGGGAAAGGTTACGTCCACCTATAGTGAGCTTCCTTTCGCGGAACGTCTTTGCAAATTTGTCGCTGAGGGCCAGGATTGCCTGAAGTATTTCGACATCATTCTGCCTTCGAATTGCAGCGCCGACACTCCAATTCATCTTGGACCAGCGGTTTTCCACCTGATGAGGAATGCCCGGATTCTCGACGTAATAGAAACGCTGATCGGCGGCGAGATTTATTCGACCCCAGTACAACACATTCGCATCAAGACTCCGCAAAAAATCGTTCCCAAGGAATTGCTGAACGGATTGACCGCGGCTGTGGGTTGGCATCAGGACATGGGAGTGGTGAATCCGGAAGCAGATGCGACGACTATGATCTCAGTTTGGCTCGCCGTTCTCGATGCCACCGTGGAGAATGGGTGTCTTCAAGTCGTGCCTGGAAGCCACCGCGGTGATTTGGCGGTGCACTGTAACTACGACGAAGGGAAAAAACAATACGCGCAAATCAATATCCCGGACAAACTGGTCGCTCCAAATCATCTCCCCTTGCCGATGAAGGCCGGGGATGTGTTGTTCTTTCACAAAAAGCTCATGCACTCATCCTTGCCAAATACCAGCGATGGAATTCGATGGAGTTTCGATCTTCGTTACAACCCGATTGGGCAGCCTACGGGACGTGCCTGGCTTCCGGGCTTTGTGGCCCGCAGCAAATCGCAGCCAGATCTCGAATTGCGAGATGCGGCGGCTTGGGCCGATCTTTGGCTCGAAGCTCGGGTGCGTCTTTCGTCCGGCGAGGGACTCAAGCCCTCAAGCCGATGGGATTCTAGTCATCCGCTGTGCGCGTAGTCGCCTAACCTATTAAGCTGGGATGCCCCGATTGATGATTTGCTTAAGCTGGCACTTATCGCTCACCGGTCTTCCGGCCTCGACATCGGCTTCCGTGAATGTCGCATAAAGAATTTCTTTGGCTTGAGCGCGCTCACGATCGTAAACGACATAACTCACGCCCTCGGCAGTTTCAATTCCATCCGGATAAGAAACTTCGTTGCGCTCATCGAGCAGCAGGTTCCCGTACCAGCTTTTCCCATCGTCATCCGAGAGCGTAGCCGTGAGATTATTTCGGCCCTGAAAACGATAGTGATTGATTAGCAACAAACGGCCCGAACGTAGACGCCGAATGAAGAATCGCGAACAAGGCCCCTCAAGAATATTTTCCTTAGAGGCGGTCCAGGTTTTTCCCCCATCGAACGAAACCGCTTCTCCGATTCCGGTGTAGGTCCGCACTAGCATCCACAAGCTTCCATTGCGTCGCTCTACAATCATGTGCTCATCAAACTGACGATTTGGAACGTCCGCCTGGCCCAAGAAATTCCATGTTTTCCCTTGATCGGATGAAGAGTAAACGTTCGAAAAGCGCAGCGGCCGCATGTCTTCACGTGGAACGAAACCTGCGTGTTCGTGACTCCAGATCGCGCCGCATCCTAGCCAGCTCCCATTCCGCAACACCGTGGGTTTGTTCATCATCACTCCGTCGAACAGCCGTCGCGGGGTTGTCCAGGTCAACGTCGATGCTGAAGGATCAATGCATCGGGCCGCCCAGACACCAGCGCGTCCATCGAACACGCCGTAGCTTTGTGACCAAAACCACCAGAGAACTCCCTCCGGATCTCGCCACAACACTGGGTCGAACGCCCGCACAGGAGTTGGCGGATCGACCACAGCGACTGGATCGGACCAAGTCCTGCCATCGTCTTCGCTGGTGACCAGGAGAATGTAGTTCTCCGGCCCTTCGGTATCGCCGCCACTGTACCAGGTCACGAACAAGCGCCCATTTTCCATGCGCTCGATGCCGGGGATTCCCTGCCATACACGCCCCTCCGTCGAATATTCCAAACCAGGCATGGTGTTTATCAGTGCAGGTTCGAGCGAAAGGTCAACGTCGTTGCCAGGGTATGTTGTTTTCGTCATTGCATTTTTGCCGATTCCGTTGGCTTGCTCTGGTCGCTGAATTGAAAGCCGTACAGGAATACTCGCTTCAAATAAAATTTGGCTTTGACCGCTTCTTTTGGAGCTTTATATCCGCCAGTCCATTTCACTTTCAAAACGTGATGGTCGCCCTTCAGTGGAAGACAATCTTTGCGAGTGAATCCTGCAATGGGCTTGTCATTGGCATCGAGCAATTCCACCTGCAAATAGCCTTCATCGAATCCCGCGACGGAAACTTTTTTGGCTGGCCGGGTAACAATATTCACCCCGAGTTCTTTTCCTGCGAGTTCCTGCGGCTTGGTGACGGCCATGCCCACGGTTGGGCCACCGGCCGAACTGATGAGCGCATAGAGCCGGTCGAATTGCCAGGACGCTCTGCACAGTGCCGTATTGAACGGAAGAAAATGCCCGCCTTCATTAATCACCGTCTGTTCAAATGCAACTGTTTTTGAAGGTGCAAGCGTGTCAGAGATTTGCCGATGCGTTCCTTCGGACGCGCCGTAATACATATAGAGCCGGCCGTTTTGCACGATGAGGTTCTGGCTTTGCCAGATCATCCCTCCGCCATAATCGCCGAGAGGCGCATTCCCCAGGACTGGACGCCGATCGGGAAACCACCAGTGGCTGCCATCGTGAGACGCCGCGACCCGCACATCCTGAGTCTGCGAGAGCGGGTGATACATCGTGACCGTCGCCAAAAATCCGCCGGGCACCGTGATCGGAACCAGTTCTTGATACTGCGTATCTCGATGATCGAGCTCGTCGCCGGTGAGCATCATCGATTCATCTCTGGTCCAGTTTTTTCCGTCCTTGCTGGTGGAGCGGAAAATCGTACGGCGAGCGCCGTCTTCATAGGGAGGCAAATGATCGGTGGGTTGCCGATCGCCGGCGATCCGATAAAAAGCAAAATACTCTTCGGG
>DATBAX010000053.1:0-10480 GCA_036271275.1 Terriglobales bacterium | reverse complement strand
CGAGGTTGCCTATTGGGGAATCCGATGCGCTTGTGGCGGCGTAATTCCGCTTAAAGTCGTGACGGGAACGAGTGATCAACCTCCGATCAACCATAGCTCCTCCATATCAGCGTTCTGTACCAAGTGTGGCACGATCGAGTTCTCGCCGAGCGAGGTCAGGAAGTGCCACGGTCTCTTGCCTGAGGACTATTGGCCACGCCTTGATCTTTTCGAAAGCTTCTGAAGGTGAATCAGATCGGAACGCTCACCGAGGCGCTCGCTGCCTGCAAACAAGCGAAGGACGCGGGATGGTCCGTGGCTTTGAGCGTCCGCAGTGGCGAAACCGAGGACGATTGGGCCGCTGATTTGGCGGTTGGTTGGAAGGCGAACCAATTCAAAAACGGATCCGTTCGCCACTCCGAGCGTCTGGCAAAGTACAACCGGCTGCTGGAAATCGCCGAGAATGAAAATTGGCGGATTAAAGATTGGCCTTATAACGTTTGAAACGGAAACCGGAGCAATCACAACTATGGCAATCATGGATACGAAAGAACAGATATTCAACTATGTAGGTGGTCGATGGGGTGCAAGTAGCGTTCGAGAATGGCAAAGCATTATCAATCCCGCGACCCAACAAGAAATCGCCGAGATTCCACTTTCCGGCGCGCTGGAAGTTGCCGCGGCGGTTGATGCGGCCTCGCGCGCATTTCCTGAATGGCGCCGAACTCCGCCGGAGGACCGCATCCAGCCACTCTTCAAGTTAAAACAACTCCTCGAAGCCCACGTTGACGACTTTGGCCGCCTGATCACGCAAGAGAACGGGAAGACTTTCGCAGAGGGCAAGGCTGAGATGCGGCGTGCCATTGAAAACGTCGAGGTCGCCTGCGGGATTCCGATGATGATGCAGGGCTACAACCTCGAGGATGTGGCGCGTGGCATTGATGAAACCATGATCCGGCAGCCGTTGGGCGTAGTAGCAGCGATTACACCGTTCAATTTTCCCGGCATGATTCCTTTCTGGTTTCTGCCGTACGCCATTGCCTGTGGCAACACATTTATTCTCAAGCCGTCTGAGCGAGTGCCGCTTACGATGCGATTGGCGTTTCAACTGATGGAACGAACAGGATTGCCGCCGGGTGTCGTCAATCTGATACACGGCGGAAAAGCGGCAGTGGATGCACTACTGGACCATCCCAAGATTCGCGCCATCAGCTTCGTCGGTTCCACGCCGATCGCAAAGTACGTCTACGCTCGCGCCGCGGCGAGCGGCAAACGCGCGCAGTGTCAGGGAGGGGCGAAGAACCATGTGGTCGTGCTGCCGGACGCTGACATGGCGACGGCGACTCAGATCATTTCTGACAGCGCCTACGGTTGCGCCGGACAACGTTGTCTGGCAGTTTCAGTCGCGGTCACCATCGGTGAAGCCCAGCAAACATTTCGCGATGCGATCACCGACTCAGCCAGCAAACTCCGCGTAGGCTACGGGCTGGAAGAAGGTGTGCAAATGGGTCCCGTGATTACGGCCCAGAGTCGGCAGCGGATTGAGTCCCTGATCGATGTGGCGGAAAAGGAAGGCGCCAAAGTTGTGGTCGACGGACGTGCGACGAATATTTCAAAATACGAATCGGGAAACTTCGTGAGACCCACGTTGCTCGATGCCGTCCCCTTCGACAGCGAACTGGCCGACACAGAAATATTTGGGCCGGTGTTGAGCCTGATTCACGCAAAGGACATGGACGAAGCGCTGGCGTTCCTCGAACGAAGTGCCTATGGTAATCAGGCATCACTGTTCACCTCCAGCGGATCAGCAGCGCGGAAGTTTCGCTACGAAGCGACCGCCGGAAACATCGGCATCAACATTGGCGTCGCGGCGCCTATGGCTTACTTCCCGTTCAGCGGATGGAAGAATAGTTTCTTCGGGGATTTACATGCCCAAGGAAGAGATGGAGTGGAATTTTATACCGAAAAGAAAGTTGTCGTCGAGCGTTGGGCCAAAGAGCATTCCCGAAAGTTTTGATCTCGATCATTTGCAGTTATACGAGACGCGTCATTCTTGCTTTTTGGCGATGAATGCGTGGATCCCAGCTTCCACGATCATTCGTGCGTGGACTCGAACAGTTTTTTTGGCGGCGTAGCCGGGAGGGCATCGGATTCTATGGCTCGCTGTTACGATTTGAGGATGGCATGTCGACGAAAGCATCCTGCCAGCGCCCTCTGGATCGCGATCTGGTTGCTGAGTTCGCTTGGTTCCGCGCAAGTCCCAAGAGCTGTTGCGCCAGACAAATCTGCAACGGCGCCTTATCCCGCAAATGATCTCCACCCCGGACCGGCTTGGTTTGTCGACGTGGCCGCGAAAGCCGGCGTAAAGATGGAAAACGTGAACGGCGGAATCAACGCCAAGAAGTTCATCGTCGAGACCACGGGCAGCGGTGTAGCAATCATAGATTATGACAATGACGGCTGGCCTGACATCTTTCTGGTTAATGGCAGCACATTCGACGAAGCGAAGCGAAAAAGCGCGGCGCCGACCAGCCACTTGTTTCACAACAATCATGACGGGACCTTTACCGATGTGACCTCGAAGGCGGGACTAGATTTCACAGGATGGGGCCAGGGTGCATGCGTGGGCGACTACGACAACGACGGTTTCGATGATCTTTACGTTACTAGTTACGGCAGGAATCGTCTTTACCACAACGAAACCAACGGCACTTTCCGCGAAGTGGCGACTCCGGCTGGAGTGGCGGGCGACGGTACCGCCTGGGGAACGGGGTGCGCGTTTGTGGATTACGATCGCGACGGGAAGCTCGATCTCTTTGTCGCCAACTATGTATTTTTCGATATAAACACTGCACCGAAGCCGGGGGAGGGGTCGATGTGCGTATGGAAGGGAACCCCCGTAATGTGCGGGCCGCGAGGCCTTGCGTCCTCTCCGAACATTCTTTATCACAACCTGGGGGATGGAAAATTTGAGAATGTAAGCAAGCCGAGTGGAATCGAGAAAACCGACGCGCACTACTGTCTAAGCGTCTCAACTTTCGACTACGATGACGACGGTTGGCCTGATATTTATGTTGCTTGCGATAGTACTCCGAGCATTCTTTATCACAATCAGCGCAATGGTACCTTCGTCGACGTGGCGGTCGAAGTTGGTGTAGCCTTCGATGAAAATGGCCGGGAGCAGGCCGGCATGGGTTCCACGATCGCGGACTACGACGGTGACGGCCATGCCGATATCTTCAAGACGAATTTCTCCGACGATTCATCTTCTCTCTATCACAACAATGGCGACGGAACATTTACCGAGAGCATTTTCGAGGCCGGGTTATCGCTGAACACGCACTATCTCGGTTGGGGAACGATGTTTCTCGATTTCGACAATGATGGCCGCCCCGATATTCTTTCAGTCAACGGTCACGTTTATCCCGAAGTCGAGTCCTATCATCTTGGATCGACATACAACGAGCCAAGGGTGTTGTACTGGAACGCGGGAGCTGGCAAGTTTAAGGATGTGAGCGCGCAATGCGGGCCCGGTTGTACGCAGCCTCAATCAAGCCGAGGCCTTGCGACTGCGGATTTCTGGAATGACGGAAGGATCTCCGCAACCGTGAACAACATGAGCGGACAACCGATGCTCCTGGTGAACGAAGCTGCCAACAACAACCACTGGCTGGGTGTGATCACACATGGAACGAAATCCAATCGCGACGGCATCGGCGCCAAGGTCACTTTGCTTGCGGGTGATCGCCGATTTGTGCAGGAGGTAAGGAGCGGATCCAGCTATATATCGAGCAACGATCTGCGGCTCCACTTTGGAATGGGAAGCATCGCGGCGTTCGATCGCATCCAAGTTCGTTGGCCGAATGGAAATACCGAAAATTTCCCGGGCGGATCCGCTGACCGGTTCGTCGACCTGACTGAAGGTCGGGGTGAAGAAGTGAGGTTTCAAGACAAGGCCGTCCACCCCTTAAAGTAGTCGCATCGAACACGGAGAAGCACTGCTTCTGTCTGTTACGAATAATAAAATATTTAAGTATGGTGGAGGCGGCGGGAATTGGACTATTCGGGGTGTTGACAGCACGTAAGTTACTGATTCTAGGAACTGCCACACCGGCTAAAAAGGCCCCATTGCCCGATCCATTGTACGTTTATTGTACGAAATATTTTGTTCTGACATCCCGATGAAGCCACATTTCGACACTCCCTAATCGAGCCTGTCATCCCGACAGCGGCGCCGTTTGAACGAAGTAAGACTAGCGTCACGTCAATCAACATCCGTATACCGGGGGAAAGCGTGCGGTACAAAAACGGTACAAGTTGCCCTCGTTCCTGCGCCTTCGTAATCGTTCCTTATAAAGCCGAAACGGCCGTAAGATTCTGCAAGAACTTAAAGGGGATTACGAGATTCCAACTGATCAAGTTCTTCGGGTGTGTCTATATCAAACGCAGCTTCAGGCAAAACAAGCGTTGCGATGTTGGGAAGATGCCGAAGCAGTTGACCAGCCCCTCGATCCCCACGCAGTTCGGACAGCTGAGAAAAAAGCTCCGAGCCAAAGACTGCAGGAATGCCGATTGTATTCGAGTATGCCGACGCAATCGCAGCACCACGACCATTCCGCCACAGTCGAATCAATTCGTGAAGATGTTTTCCGGTGACCATGGGCTGGTCGCAACTCGACACCAACACTGCTCCAAGTCCGGACTCCTTGTGAAATTCCAGGCCGGCACGCACAGACGAGGCTAACCCCTCTGCGGAATTCTGATTCGTTGCAAATGACATTCTCGCCTGCGAAAGCAATTGCTCGTGAACAGGCATTTGCGGCCGGATGATGCAAATGATTGGATCGGCTCCGGACGCTTCGAGAGCCTGCGCTGCCCGGACGATCAGAGGCGTTCCTTGAAATAGGGCCAGTTGTTTGTCGCCACGAAACCGCGTCGAGTATCCAGCCGCTAAAAGGATTCCACCCACAGATGTGAACGCATTTGCTCTTTCCGGCATCCAATTGCAGCTTAATTCTTTATCAGACTGACTGGCTAGAACCAAATTCAGGGGGTTGCCATGAGTCCTCGTTGTCCGATGCAAGACGAAGACCTCTTTTGGGAGCAGACGGAAAAAGCGAAGAACCCTTCGCCAGACGATCCCAAACTGCTGGATATGTCGCGCAGAAGTTTTATGCAGACGGCAGCGGCTGCCGGTGGAGCGACCCTGTTAAGCGCCCCGCAAATAGCGCTCGCCCAACAGCAGCTTGAATCAAACGAGGGTCGGCCTCGGAAGATCCAGATAAAACTGACGGTAAACGACAAGCCCTACAGCCTTGCACTTGATTCACGAACGAGTCTACTGGATACGTTACGTGACCAGTTGGGCCTGACTGGCAGTAAGAAAGGGTGCGATCACGGACAGTGCGGCGCGTGCACAGTTCTGGTGAACGGCAAGCGGATCAATAGCTGCCTCTCCCTAGGGGTTTCCCATGAAAAGGATGAAATCCGAACGATTGAGGGCTTGGCCGATGGAGGAAACCTGCACCCAGTTCAGGCAAGTTTTCTCGATCATGACGGATATCAGTGCGGTTACTGTACGCCTGGTCAGATATGCTCCGCGGTGGCGCTGATTGATGAGGCGAAAGCAGGTGATTTAAGTTTTGCGAGTCAATCGCTTGCCCCCGGTGAAGTCGCCCTCACGAAAGACGAAATTCGCGAGCGCATGAGCGGCAATATCTGTCGTTGCGGTGCATACCCAAACATTGTGGCCGCAGTAGAGTGGGCCGCGAGAAAGCAGGCATAATCGTGAGACCTTTCGATTATCAACGGGCCGACACCGTCGATGATGCTCTGCACTCTTTCGCATCGACAAGAGGAGTGGCCTTCTTAGGCGGCGGCACGAATCTGATTGATTTGATGAAGAGTGAAGTCGAATCTCCGTCAAAGTTGGTCGATATCTCACGGCTGCCACTCTCGACAATTGAAACAATCCCCGCTGGCGGCCTTCGGATCGGTTCAACAGCACGAAACAGTGACACGGCCAATCACCCTCTGGTTCGGCAAAACTATCCTTTATTGAGCATGGCTCTTCTGTCTGGTGCTTCGCCACAACTCAGGAATATGGCCACGGTGGGCGGCAACCTGATGCAGCGCACTCGTTGCTATTACTTCGTGGACCCCGCCTATCCAGCGTGTAACAAAAGGATCCCGGGAAGCGGATGTTCCGCCCAAAAAGGCTTCAATCGCATTCATGCAGTGTTGGGCCAGAGCGAGCAATGTATCGCTACACATCCGTCCGATATGTGTGTGGCTCTGCTTGCGCTGGACGCCGCGATCAATGTTCGAGGCGCGAAAGGCAACCGAACCATCCGCATGGAGGACTTCCATCGCCTGCCCGGAAACACTCCGCAAATTGATACCAATTTGAAACCCGGAGAAATGATTCTCTCCGTCGACCTGCCTCCATCAAAGTATGTTCCCCATTTTCATTACTTGAAAGTGCGCGATCGAAACAGCTATGCATTCGCGCTTGTATCGGTTGCAGTCGGGCTTGAGATGGAAAACCAAACCATTCGCAAAGCAAGTGTGGCGATGGGTGGTGTGGCGCACAAGCCGTGGCGCTGCCATGATGCGGAACAAATATTAATTGGCGCGTCTGCTGAGAACGACATTTTCGAACGAGCTGGTCGCGCGGCGCTATCGGGCGCTAAGGGATATGAGCACAATACGTTCAAGATTGAATTGGGAATGCAGGCCGTGGCGCATGCGCTCAATCTGGCGGCAACCAGGAGGACCGTATGAGCGGCGGCGCGCAAATACCCGATCATCGTTATGAAGGAAAGCTCAAGGTAACAGGCTCGGCCCAGTATGCGGCTGAGTTCAAGGTCGCAAACATGGCCTATGCGGTCATGGTCACCAGCACAATTGCCAAGGGCGTTGTAACCGGTATGGATACCGGCAAAGCACAACGAGCATTCGGAGTTTTGGCCGTAATGACGCCGTTTAATACCGACAAACTGCCCGCAGGAAACCAGGGTGCGGGGAAACCACCCGCTGGACGGACTTTGTCGCTGCTCCAGGACCGTCAGGTCAACTATAACGGCCAACCGATCGCGGTAATTGTGGCGGAATCCCTGGAAGAAGCGAGGTACGCTGCGAACTTACTTAAACCGACGTACAAGATCGCGGACGCGCTTCTTGATTTCGAGGCAGGCATCAGCTCAGCTCATCCCCCGAAAGCAGGCTATTGGGATCCTGATTCGAAACGTGGAGATGTGGCCGCACAGTTGGCAAAAGCAGATGTGAAGCTTAATCAGACATACTCGACGCCGGCTCAAAACCACAACGCTATGGAGCCCCATGCCACGATTGCGAAGTGGGAAAATAACAAACTGTCGCTCTATGATTCTACCCAATACATCTCTGGCGTGAAGCACAGCGTGGCGGCCGTGCTTGGAATTCCGCAAGATAATGTTTCAGTTGAATGCCCTTACACAGGCGGTGGTTTTGGCTCCAAAGGTTCTGTTTGGTCGCATGTTGTTCTGGCTGCTATGGCTTCACGCTTAGTGAAACGCCCAGTGAAATTGGTGGTGGATCGAACCCAGATGTTTGGTCCGGTTGGCGGACGCCCACGCACGCGCCAGAATATCCAGTTCGGAGCGACCGCCGACGGGAAGCTTCTCGCCGTTCAACATGACTCATGGTGTCATGCTTCCACTTTGGAAGACTTTCTCGAGCCGTCCGCTTTACAAACTCGCATGTTGTACGCGTCGGAAGCGTGCCAAACATCACATCGTCTCGTGGCTATGAATGTGGGGGTACAGACGTTTCAACGGGCGCCTGGCGAGGCGACTGGGACAGTTGCGCTCGAATGCGCACTCGACGAACTTGCCTATCAGTTAAAAATGGATCCCATCGAATTGAGATTAAAGAATTATGCAGAGACAGACCTTTCCGAGAGCAAGCCATTTTCTTCAAAGAACTTAAGACAATGCTATGAAGAAGGAGCGAAGCGATTTGGCTGGGCTAAACGATCGACCGTCGTCGGCGCAACTCGCGAGGGTCATGATCTGATCGGAGTTGGAATGGCAACAGCCACCTACCCCGGCAACCGTTCGGCCGCCTCTGCTGTCGTCCGAATAAAACCTGATGGAAGTGCGTTCGTCGGTTCGGGAACTCAGGATTTAGGCACAGGTACTTACACCATAATGGCCCAAACGGCTTCGAAGGCACTCGGCATTGACCTCGACAAAATTGAAGTCAAGCTAGGCGACTCGGCGCTCCCCAAAGCTCCCGTATCAGGCGGATCGATGAGCGCCGCAAGCGTTTGTCCTGCGGTAGAGGAAGCTGCTAAACAGGCGAAGCTTAAGGCGATCGCCCTGGCAGTAGAGGACATCAATTCTCCGCTGCACGGTGCGGATCAGCAAAACATAGAAGCCGCTGGCGGCAAATTATTCCTCAAGGATTCTCCAGCGAAGATGGAGAGCTATGCAGATCTACTAGCGCGCCATGGGAATCAAACACTCGAAGCCAAGGGAGATGCTGAGCCAGGGCAAGATGCAAAAACGTTATCCGTTCACTCGTTCGGAGCAGTATTTGCCGAAGTGGCCGTGAACGCCTACACGCGAATGATAAAAGTACGACGAGTGACTGGTGTATACGACATCGGAACTCTGATGAACCAGAAAACTGGCCTCAATCAACTGACCGGCGGTATCGTGTGGGGAATTTCGACGGCACTCTATGAAGATCAACATTTGGATCCCGTGTCTGGGCGTGTTGTTAACAACAATTTTGCCGAATATCACGTTCCAGTCAACGCCGACATTCAGGAAATTGACGTCTCGGTCCTCAACATACCGGATTTGAAGTTCAATCCGCTCGGCGCTCGCGGAATTGGCGAAATCGGAATTACCGGTTCTGCGGCTGCCGTAGTGAACGCGATTTATCACGCCACTGGAATACGCGTGCGCGATCTGCCGGTAACTCCGGACAAGTTGCTCGGATGACAACACCAATGCATCGCCTCGATGAACACATGCGAAAAATGCAGGCCTGGCATGGCGCTCGCCAATCAGGACGACAAGCGGCTTTGGCTACCGTTGCAGACGTGCAAGGTTCCTCATATCGCAAGCTCGGAGCGTCGCTTCTTTTGACCGAAGACGGTAGCCGCATTGGCTCCGTGAGTGGTGGCTGCCTCGAAACGGACATCGCGCGTAAAGCCTTCTGGTGGCTTGCAGATCGCGACTTTTACCTGAAAACCTATGATACGAGGTCGGCGGATGACGGCTTCGGTCTGGGATGCGGAGGCACAATCGCGCTGCTTATCGAACGGCTTGCGGATGACGAGACCAATCCCCTGACTGTGGCACAACGGGTGCGAGAGCTTCGTCAACCGGCTGTGATCGCCACCAATATTACAGGTGCTGACATCGGAAACAGAAATATCTTTTTTTCGACAAGAGCCTTCGACAACACAAATCAAGAAGAGTCCAGTATGCAGGAAGCAGCGGCAAAAACGGCGCGTAGCGGGTGTAGTTCCGTAGTCGCCACTAATGAAGGGCGTGTTCTGCTTCAGGTCGTCGAATCTCCAATACACCTAATAATTTGTGGCGGGGGATTTGACGCTCAACCTTTGGTTAGATTCGCAGCTAGTTTGGGTTGGATGATAACGGTTGTGGATCAGCGGCCAGATTTCGCGCAGTCGCGGCGATTCCCGGAAGCTCAACGGGTTTTCGCCGTTCAGCAGGCAGAAGCAATGCAAGAAATACGTTTTGATTCACGGACAGCCCTGGTAATCATGACTCACAGCTTCGCGCAGGACCTGTTCTTTCTGGAGCAATCGGCAAAGCTCGGGTTGCGATACGTCGGATTAATGGGTGCCCGTGCTCGGACTGAATCCCTGCTCGCTGAAGCAAGTGCAATCCCGCCGCTAGAGACCTTACATGCGCCCATTGGTCTCGACTTGGGATCGGAAACATCGGAGGAAATCGCGCTTGCCATTGTTGCGGAAATAACTGCATGCTTTCGAAAGAATGCTGTTCCGCATGTTATGCGTCGTCAGAAGTACGATGTGCGCCGAAGAGCGACAGATCCGAATACGGCTGCTGTAAGCCAACGGTAGGGCTCGCAAATCTTAGATCACGGAGGCTTTGTCTTCCGGGACTTGGGAATACAAGCCAGCGACCAACGATGTATACCGTTCTATCTTAGGAGAATTTGGGTCTGGCTGCGATGGTCAGCCGGAAGAGCATGTTCGATGAGTTTCCGATATACCGCCGAATCGTCGGCGACTAATACCTCGAATCTTTCTGGGGCATTATTATCCATTGTCATCGAAGGGACGGTGCTTAAAAGCCAAAAATCCCGCGTCCATTTTCTTGGCTGATGCCCATTCACTATAACTACATATTCCAAAGGGTCAATAGGGTGAAGGCTACAGTTTTATCCGGACGGCGGATTCTGAGAGTGAGCGAGGCTCGGGTCGCGGGCTGCTTCTCACCGTTCTGTCTCAACGCGA
>DATBAX010000052.1:0-4406 GCA_036271275.1 Terriglobales bacterium | reverse complement strand
AGCCGGAATACTCTTATTTAACGTGGAAAGCGAATCTGAGTTGTGGGCCCTGGCCGAGTGCGCGGCCCAGTTGAAGTTAACTGCGCCGATGGCCTTGCGGGTAAATCCAGACGTGCACGCCGAAACGCATCCCTATATTTCCACCGGCCTGCACAAACACAAATTCGGAGTTCCCATCGCCGAAGCCCGCCGCTTGTACGCTCTTGCCTCGGGAACAAAATATTTGAAAGTGTCTGGCGTAAGCGTCCACATCGGATCGCAGATCACCGACCCCAAGCCGTTCGCCGCGACCATGGAGCGAGTCGCGGATCTCATTGGCGAACTGCGATCCGACGGCCACACTATCAATTACGTCGATGCGGGCGGAGGGTTGGGCATCAACTATCAACCTTCCGAACCATCTGACTTCCGCACCGACGTCTCCCATTATGCAGCCGCCCTGCTCGGCCCATTACGCGGATTGAAAGTGCATCTCCTGCTCGAACCTGGACGTTCCATTGTTGCGTCCGCAGGGACGCTCCTGACTCGGGTGATCTACAAAAAAGCCAATGGCGCCAAAACATTCCTGGTCGTCGATGCTGCCATGAACGACTTGATCCGGCCGTCGCTTTACCAGGCCTACCATGAGATTGTTCCGGCGCAACTCGCATCGAAATCCAGGAAAGAAACCGTCGACGTTGTAGGCCCAGTATGCGAAACCGGAGACTTCTTCGCCCGCGATCGCGAACTCCCGGTCGTCAATGAGGGAGATTTGTTAGCCATCCTGGATGCAGGCGCCTATGGAATGGTGCTGGCTTCGAACTACAACACGCGGCCGCGGCCAGCGGAGGTTCTGGTAGACGGAAAATCGATCAAGGTAATTCGCCGTCGGGAAACCACTACCGATTTGTTGCGGAACGAAATCTAAGGATGTGTTTTCGCCGCCTGCGCTTCTGAAATTCCTTGTAATTCCTCAATCTGCCCCGCGCGAACTGCGTCGGGATGTTCGGAATTCAATTTCCGCATGGCCGCAATCTTTTCCTCAGCCCGGTCCCGTTGATTTCCTTCCCCATAAAGCCGCGCCAACCAAACAAGCGCATCCCAATAAGTATCTCCAGGCTGGGCGCGAAGTTGAGCGGCGCGTTGATCCATCGTAGCTAGCAACTCCGCAGCCTTCTCCGCCTTACCAGCCCTGCGATAGCACCGCACCTGAATGCTCCACACCCGCCAATATTCCGCCTGAAGCTGCCGTTGATTCTGGATCTTGTACTCCACGCTGTACCAATCGAAGGGACGAATGTGCTGCAATCGCCATTCATCATCCTTCAATCCCTGCGCGGCCAATTCCGCAACGCGATCGGGATCTCCAGTTCCGGCAAGCAGTTGCTCAGCTTGATCAATCAAAGAACTCGAATCAGGCAGTCCGCCCGGATATGCAGCCAAACCAGATCCCGGACAAAGCTTGAAGAACCTTTCCTTTTCAGCGTTTTGCTTCGCCACATCACGAAACACTTCGGTGGAATAGATTCCCGCCAGCATCCGATGGGCTGGAGCAAATTCAGGATCCCCGGCAATGATTTCGTTCATCTCCTGAATCGCCGGATACGTTCCTCTTCCAATTAAACTCCGCGCGAATAAATACCGGTACATCAACGATCCGGGATGTTCAGAAGAAAATGTCTGATACTCGTCGGTCAGCACTCTCAGATGTCCTTCAACGCCAAAGCGCTGGATCGCATCCTGATAACTTTCATGAACAAACAGGTCGCTGGGATAACGTTCGCGAAGCGCCTGCCACGCAGCAATGTTCCGATCAAAAGCACTGCGATCTGAAATCGGCATGGCTGCTGCTTTTTCCAACTCCGCGCGAATCTCAGGGCGAGGTCCGCAAAAGCTGGATTCCGCTTTCGCCGTAGAAGTGAACACAAGAAGCAGCAAAAATGCGGAGAGGATTAACCGTCCCCTCCGCGAGCCGGGTTGGCAATCGGCGTCCACGTTACAGCGAACGCAGGAAGTTCAATAGATCCTGCTTCTGCGACGGCGAAAGCCGGTTGAAGTTGCTGACCACACCGTTCGATTCCGAACTGCAATTGTGGGTCGAAGCCGCCTGATGGGAGAATTCGCCTCGATTGGTCCTACCGTTTCCTCCACAATCGGCGTGGTCTTCGATCGCCGTCAGCAGGTTCGAAGTTCGACCGTCATGCAGGAAATATAAACGTTGTCCCAATCCCCACAGTGGCGCCGTGCGGAACTGATCGGGACCAGCGCCACCCTGGCTGATGTCGTCGGCCAACTCCCCTCCCATATGATGCAACGCAAAGTCGGAATAAGGGTGATAGGCAACGTTAGACATTCCCGTATAGCGCGTCGACCCTGTGGTCAAGGTTTGAGAATGGCAGAGCGCACAGCCAATGCGGCTGAACAACTGCGCGCCATTCTGCGTGGATGTAGTTTGCGGTCCCGGCGCCGGAGGTGCGGAAAGCCGCATGAATGCAGAGAAATCGATCATGTCCGAAGACATTTCAGCGATGGTGCCTACGTTCAATCCATAGTTGGTACTCAGTGTATTTCCATTCATCATATTGCTGGCATCTTCGGGCGTGCCATTAAATACGCATCCCGGAGTCGCCGAGCGTTCGTTGGGAAAAACTTCGTTGGATACGCCTTGCTCCACGTTGTAAGCTTCACCAGAAAAAATCGCCAGTGATTTATTTTGCGCCTTCCAGCCGAAACGCGTCACCGTGCCGTCGTTGCCGCTGGTGTTTAAAACTCCGCTAATACCAAGCTGAGATTTAGCGCTTTGATTCGCTGCCAGATTCGCGCGCAAGGTTGAATCCGGCGTGGCTTCCACTAAGCCAAGTCCGAACGTAGGCGTTGGAATACGGAAGATTACGTTGTTGGATGAAACGGCTTGATTGAAATTCGGCTGTGACAGAGTGCACCCCTGCGCGTCCGAGCGGCCGGTAATTGTGTAGAGGCCGTGAACGCCTCCATCCGCCGTGCCATTAGGGTTCTTGATAAACCGGGCTTCTCGCACCGGCCCGCTAGCAGTGATGAAGCTGGGAACAGCGTTGGTGCCAGTATCCACAGTAGCGAGTGCCACCTGCGGATTTGCGATCGGATTTTGCGGACTCGCTGTGCCCGGACTACTGCCGCCTATTGCCGGCTGGGCGTGACACATCGCACAACTATTGCCGTTGAATGTCGGGCCCAACCCAAGGCCATTTTCTCCAGGAATGGTTCCCGCTACAGAATCCACTTCCATAAATCGGCTGATCGCCTGGTTAAAAAAATATTGCTCACTGGAATTCAAAGTAGGGTAATAGTTACCCGCGGCTGCGGGCCCGGAACGCGGTCCGGGATCGGTTTGAGCGGAAAGACCACTGGTGGCAATCGCCAGCCCACCAAGACACACGAGTATCCTGCGAACGTTCTGGTAATTCATTCGCTCCTCCAATGCGCGGAGATAGGCACACTCCGGGCTTTCAGCAAGATTTGGCTTTCTGGAACAGCGGCGCGAACTAGATCTAACTTGTTCAGCTCGAACTACGGTCAAGCCAAAGCCGGTACCGTGTCCGATGGACGGAACAGTCTAGGGGAGTGGCGACCACCCTGCTTACACTGAACATCCGGGAGGATTAGAAAATCTTTATGTGATGCAATTTAGATTTGAAGCGTTCGCCGGTCAAGGGCTCGGAAGTACATCGCAGTTACCAACAGAGCGGTGTCCAGAGGGCCATTGCAAGGATTGGAGATTTCCTGGTTACTCAGCGGTGACCCGGCGATGAAATTCAGCAGTCTTCATGTCATCGGGTCTTTCTAAGTTTTCATGTCATCCTGAGCGCAGTGATTGTTTCGCGAAGCGAAGCAATCACGGAGTCGAAGGACCCCTACACCCGGCAAGAAGACGTTCACCGGGGGAATTTCTCACCTCACCCCTGACCCCACTTCAACTTCGTCCGCAGCACATCAAAAAACGTCCCTTTAAAATGCAGCAGCTTCACCTGATAATCCGATTTCCGGCAACGAATCACATCGCCGTCCTGCATCGGCATCCCGATCTGTCCGTCGATGCTCAGGTAAGCTTCGTCTTCTCCGGTCTTCACCACAATCTCAATCTCCGAAGTGTCCGGCACCACCAGCGGACGATGCGTCAGCGAATGCACCGCAACCGGCGTCACCGCAAAGGCATTCACCGCAGGCATCATGATCGGCCCACCCGCCGCCAGCGAATACGCGGTCGAACCCGTAGGCGTGGCCACGATCAAACTATCGGTCTGATATCGGGAAACAAAAACGTGATCGATATAAACGTCGCAATGATTCAGCCGTGCGACCGTGCCTTTGCCGACGACGAGATCATTGAGCGCATCGTATTCCGCCAGCCGCGCACCGTTGCGGATGACTTCGCAATGCACCATGGAACG
>DATBAX010000051.1:0-4582 GCA_036271275.1 Terriglobales bacterium | reverse complement strand
TGCACCAAAAATCGCCCGACCGGCGTCGCTTCATTCACGCCCGCAAACAACGGAAACATCTCGTAGTGCCCGATCGTCACCCACAGCGCCAACACAAACCGCAGCGCATCCAGCACCGCGTATCGCGGTTGCCCTTTCTCCTGTTTGTCGACCGCTTCCATCATGACTTCACCGAACAATTATCTTCGAAGCAAAAATCGCTAGGTCTGGCAAGCCGTGTCTTTTTATCTTCGGCGGACAATACCGCGAGACGCGATTTATTGCTCACCGCGATATCCAAACACCAAACCTCCGACCGCTCGCACGAATCCCGCCAGAGTTCCGAGACATGACTGCACCGGAATGTCGGTCCAATTGCGCCGCAACAAGAATGCAAACCACTCAAATCGTCCTGGAGCTTCGAGCGCAAACCCTCTAGCCTGCAAAGCGTTTCGAAATCGCTTGAAGTAGCGTTCCGTTCGCACGCCTTGCACCGACAACTCGCGCTCGTGTCTCGCCGCCCACGCCGCTCCTTCGTCGATCACTCGCCGGAACGACCCAATCCACTTCCGCCTCTCCTCCACGGGTGCCGTTTGCTCGTCCAGAAAAAATAAATTCCGCCCGTGCAATCGATACACCGACAGCGGCTCTCGCACCGCGACCACCGGCGCAATCAACGGCATCAGCAGCACCAAATGCCCATCGGCCTGAATCCGCAAACTCTCCGGGATCGGAAGCAGCCGCTTCACCACATCTCGCCGAAACGCCAGGCACGACGTCGGATACAGTTCGTACCGCAACAACCGCGCCGCATCCGCACCCAAAAACCCCGACTCCGCAAAAAATTCCGGCTCCGAAAATTCTCCATTGCCTTCCGTCAAGTTTCGACGGCCGTGATAAACCATCCCCGCATCACGATGCTTCTCAAATTCCTCTACAACGCGCCGCAATTTCCCCGGCAAAAAATAATCGTCCGCATCCAGCGTCGCAATGATCTCCCCGCGCGCCGCCGCAAACCCCAGGTTAAATGCCGACGCCTGTCCACCGTTCTCCTTCCACAAATACCTCACCGGCTCGCCGTACTTCGCGACGCGCTCCCGCGTATCGTCCGTCGACCCATCATCCACCACCAAAACCTCAACCAACTCGCGCGGAAAATCCTGCGCCAAAACGCTATCAATCGCGCTCTCCACAAACCGCCCATAGTTGTACGTGTCGATCAGTACAGTAATCGCTGGCAAGCTCAACGCGCCTCACACAAATGCGCCGCTCGGAAAACATTTGCTACGGCTTCATCACCCATTTGCCGTCAATCCTGTGGACGATGGGCGGCCAATCCGATGCGGACACTCGATACAACGGATCGATCGCGCCTTTCTTCCAGACGACACGAACTTTTGGAATGTGTTGGACGAACCGGCTCATCTTTCGAAACGTCTTCGCGAGCGCAAGTCCCGGCGCCGACGCCAACTCCTGATCAGCGATTCGATCGCAGGTGGCTGTGTAGTTTGCGAGGTTCCCCTGACTCAACGCGTTCGGGTGACAACGGTATCCGCCTATTAATCCATCGACCGTGTACAACTGCGCGTGTCGAAAGAATCGAATCCATAAGTCAAAATCCCCTTCGGCTCTGTACTTCGTTTCTAATCTGCCGCCTGCTCGTTCCCACAACGAGCGCCGCCAATATGTCGACTCCTGTTGAATGAAGCGATTCGCTCCGCACAGGAACCGCCCACGCGACCATCGTGCCAGCCGCTTTTCTACAATCGGCAGTCCTTCGTCGGTGAAATATGTGGGAAAGCCTGTGATCCACTCAACGTTAGGCAAATCACCGAACACACTTCCCACAATCTTCAATCCGTTCACATGCAGCAGATCATTCGAATTCAGCCAGCCGAAAATCTCACCCGTCGCTTTTGCGAATCCGGCATTCAACGCAGCGTAGAGCCCACGGTTTTCTTGCTCGATTACGCAACTAAAATGCTTCTCGTATTGCCGAATAATTTGCGCAGTGCCATCGATCGACCCGTCATTCACGATGATGTATTCGAGGTTCGGGTAGTTCTGGCCAATTACGCATCGGAGCGTCTCTTCGAGATAACGCTCTCCATTAAATACAGCTGTCACCAAACTTAGCTTGGGCCATCCGCTCACGCTTTGACTCATGAGAGACGGATCCGGTATGTCAGTGCGATGCGCTCAAAGTCAGCTAGAAACATTGATAAACCCGAGGTTTTCCTCTTGTCCGTGGGTCTGAGACTCGGTCTTCTCTAACCGAAATCCCGCGCTTTCGAGAAATTGGACGACCTCGCCCTTGGTCGGCGCGCCAACATAGAGAGGAGTTTCTGCGATCGCAACCTCAAGCTCGATTTTGCAAACGTCACGCAATCTTGATCCCGCCGACTTCAATACCGCCAAGTCTGAGCCCTGTGCGTCGATTTTTAGAAAATCCACTTTCGTTATTCCGACCAATTCCATGAGCGAGTCGAGCCGCATTGTGGGAACCGTAATCTCCGATTCGACCTTGTGATCCTCCACACCGACCCACGACCGAACTGCATCTTCGTTGAGCGGCAAGAGCGAACTCGCCATGTCGAACTCATTGAGATAAAAAGTCGCACTGTCATTTCGTTCTGCGATCGCCACAGGAATGACAAAATAATTTGCGGAGCGACCGATAAGTTTGGCGGCGGCACGAAGATTAGGCTCAATCGCAAAGATGCGCAAACCAGGATTATGTCTCGCTAGTCCTAGCGTTCTCTCGCCGTGGTGAGCCCCAACATCGATCCAGACACCGTGAATCGTACCGGCTTGTAACAAAGATTCACCCAGTCGACGTAAAGCACGTCCGACTAGGTTCGTAGGGTTAAATGGCATTCGTCGCTATGCCTGCGCGTCGATCAAGTACCGCCATTCGCTGCCTTCAATGACGGTTGACCCACGCACCGCCGAGCGAATTGGGCAACACGGCCAAGCTTGATGCGCCATGGGTTCACGGGCGCCGTCCAGAGATCCCACAGTCGTCGCGGCTCGGCAAGCAAGACATAGTCAGGACTCTTCAGGATCACTTTCGATGCGACCAACATCGTCCGAGCCCTCTTCTTCTTTCGCAATTCGCGAAAGTCTTGGTGGTCGGGAGGTTCCGCCAAACCAAACACGAACGGAAATCCGGCGCGGTAAAGCATCTTCACGAGACAGGATTCGGTCGGATAAAACGCAACATAGTTCAACCCTTGATCCTCAGCTTCAAACTCATCCAGGAATTCCATGCGCGGCTCCGAGCCGGGCGCACACATGGATTCAACCAATAGAACCTTGTCAGTCAAGGAGCATAGATTCCGGATAGCTCGAAAAGGATTTTCCAGGTGGTACAACAATCCGAAGCAAAGAACCAGATCAAATGTCCCGACGTCCAATACTTCAGGCTTTTCCACATCGGCCACATGGAAATCGATCTCGGGATATCTCGCACGACATTCCCTGACATTTTCTTCGCGCCCGTCGATCGCGCCGACGCGGAACCCATGCGACCGCAACACGTTCGAGAAAAACCCTAACCCGCACCCGACGTCAGCAGCAGTACTTAAGCCCATTTGCCTTCGTGTCTCGGCTACGAGCTTCGCCACTACAGGCTTGCGAGATATATTCAGACTCTCGTAATGTTCGCGATCAAAAACGCGCTCAGCTTTCAAGTGCAGCCTCCCGATTAAAACGATCGAATTGCGACGGCAAATTCAAAATTCCGTTCCACTCGTCCATATGATGTTGATGCACATCCGTTGCGATCGTCATATCCGGACCGCAATCCCACAGATCCAGCATCTCGCTGTCTTCCCACAAACTAACCTGCCATTGGTACGACCCAGGTCGCAACGGCAACGATGGGAAAGTGTGCGAAAAAACATGCACGCCCGGGTCGAGGTCGATCCCTTGCTCCGCCCGCGCCCACATCAACTGGCGTTCGGCATTGAAGAGCGCAATACCATGCTCCCCGTTTCGTATCGGCGTACCCAGTTCAACTGCAAAGTCCACCTTCACAGGTTCGAGCGTTCGCAACGTGTGCGGCTCTTCCGACGCGGCCCCGGCAATGCGGGAAATTTCCCACCGCAAGAATTGAGCCTTCGTGCCAGCGCCTCGCTGCAATCCTTTCGACCGTTCCCCTGCAAACATCGCAGCTTCATACGCGCTCACCACTTCGTGGGCCGCGCCTACCATCCGCACCGCTCCGCCATCCACCCACACCACCCGGTCGCACAATCGCCGCATCTGGTTCATCTGGTGACTCACGAGCACCACGGTCCGCCCAGCCCGCGCCACATCTCCCATCTTCCCCAGGCACTTCTTCTGAAAATTGATGTCCCCGACCGCCAGCACTTCATCCACCAGCAAAATCTCCGGCTCCAGATGCGCCGCCACGGCGAACGCCAATCGCACGTACATTCCGCTCGAATAGTGCTTCACAGGCGTGTCGATAAACTTTTCGATCTCCGCAAACGCAATAATTTCGTCGAGCTTGCGATCGATCTCGCGCTTCTTCATCCCCAGCAGCGACCCGCTGAAATACGTGTTCTCCCGTCCGGTCAGCTCGCCGTGAAATCCCGTC
>DATBAX010000050.1:0-4908 GCA_036271275.1 Terriglobales bacterium | reverse complement strand
ACCACCAGACACCGCCGGCTGCCTTCGCCCTGGCTTTCGGTTTGGAGGTCGGAGTGGTCGCGTAGCGCGAGGTGGACGATGCGGCGTTCTCGCGAAGACATCGGCGAGAATTCGTAAGGCGTCTTCAAACGTCGGACTTGTTCGGCGGCAACATCGGCGGCCACGCGCAATTCCTGCAAGCGCAGCGCGCGCTGGTTCATGCAATCGAAGCGGACTTTCTCGTGCTCGTTGCCGGGAAGGCGAATAATTTCCAGCGCCAGCAGTTCGATCGCGCGCAAGAGTTCGCAGCCACGTTCGAGCAGCAGGGAAGAATCCGGACCGGCAAATTCCACCATGATCTCGGGACGCTCCCAATCGCGTTCTTCCGTGAGAGGCGGATCGACCGTGATGCGGTACTTCAAGCGGAAACCACCGAGAGCCACTACGTCCCGCAGGTATTCGTTGATCTTATTTGCTGCGGCAATCTTGTCAGAAATCATTTGCCTTTTTCCTTCTTCTTGGCGCGCTTCAATGCCATTTCGCGCATTTCTTTGCCCAGGCTGGTGCGGTTCATGACCACCTGCTGCACGATCGAAACCAGGTTGCTCTCCATGTAGTACAACGTCACGCCTGCGGCCAAATTGAAAAAGATAAAGCCCATCATGACCGGCATCATGACGTTCATCATCTTCTGCTGCTGCGGATCCATGCCGGCTTGCGGCGTCATTCTTTGCGTGATGATCATGCTCAGCACGAGCGTGATGGGCAGCAGATGCCACGGGTCGGCCGACGATAGATCGCTGATCCACAACCAACTGGCATGGCGAAGATCGAGCGTGGAATTCAGCATGCTGTAATACGCAAACAGAAACGGCATCTGGATAACCATCGGCAGGCAGCCGCCCACCGGGTTGACGCCTTCCGACTTCATCAGCGAGCCGATCTCTACGTTCATCTCCTGGCGGCGTGGATCGCGGACGCCGTATTTTTTGTATTTGTCTTTGATCGCATTCATCTGCGGCTGAATCTTCTGCATCTTCAGCGCCGACTTCATGCTGGAGATGCGCAGCGGCAGCAGCGCCAGGCTGATGATCAAAGTTTGAAACACAATCGCCCAGCCCCAGTTGGCGACGATATGCTGATACGTCCATTGCAGCCAAATGAATAGCGGCCGGGCGATGATGCCAAAGAAACCGAAGTTCACCAGATCGCGCAGATCGGCATGGTCGGCGATTCCGGGAACCGATACCGCTTCTAAAATCCGCAATGACTTGGGGCCGACGAAAATACGTTCGACAGTCGGCCCATGCAAATTGCCGACTGCCGTACCCAGCACTTCGACTTTCTGGGTTTCCTGCGGATTCGGCTTCTTCAGGTCTTTCGGAATATCGATGGAGTTGCGCAGATAAACAGTGGTTGTGCTGTGCGGATCCTGTGGAATAAAAACTGCTGCAAAATATTGATCCACAACTCCAATCCAGTTGAACGGGCCGGGCACGGTGTTTCCACTGCTAACGGCTTTGATCGCCAGCCGCTGCGTCTGGCTGGGAAAGACGAGATAACTGCGCTCGGTCGATTCCTCGTTGTGATATTCAATGCGGCTGGCGGCATAGGAAGCCGTCGTCGATTCGTCGCCGAAACCGGCAGGCCACACGGGCAAAGCCGAAACTACGTTCCCCTTGGAGAGAACCGAGGTCTCGATGTCTACTACGTAGCTCTCGTTGAAGCGAAAACTTTTCTTAACCGTCAGGTCCTGATCGGCGTATTCGAAAGTCAGAGTCTTGCGGCCATCGCCGCTCGTATCCTGAGAACCCACATAGAGCGCCGAGTTAATTTTATTGCGCTGGCCCTCGTCGTAAGTCCACAGAGAGAGTGGGTAGCCGTATTTTTCAGCGGCGACAGAGTTCACCAAATCGAGCGGCTGCCCCTTATCGTCGTCGTACTTCTTCAGAATCCAGGATTTCACCAGTCCGCCGTGATTGGTGAACGTGATGCGGTAAAGATCGTTTTCGATGACGGTCTCGGATTCGGTGCTTGCCTGTTTCGAACCGGTGGGAATCGGCACTACGGGCGACGGCGGCGCGACGCTGGGATTACTCGCAGCGACTGGAGATGCCTCCTGTTTCTGCGTTTGCGCCGGCGGCGTAACTGTCTGCGGCAAATATTTCTTCAACAGCGGCTGGCAAACAATGATGACGAGAAACGTCAGAGCAAAGACGATCAGGAGCCGCCGCTCCATGCCGGGTTCTTGATTGGGATTTTGAAATTCTGGCAATTTACCTACTTAGTGACCGCAAACTCACCATCACGATGCGTTGAAAGCTCGGGCCCCACTACCGGATCGTATCCACCTTTTACAAAGGGATGGCAACGTAACACTCGTCCCATGGCCATCCACGTTCCTCGAATTGTCCCGAAACGCTCGACCGCTTCCATGGCGTACTCGGAACACGTCGGAGTATAGCGGCAGGCGGGTGCAAGCATCGGCGAGATGAGCCATTTGTATCCGCGCAGCAGCGATAGAACGACGGCCCTGGAGAGGTTGTTCATGGTTAAGTTCTCGAGTGTTTCTCGATCACTTCAAAAGCCCGGCGCACTTCATTCTGCAAATTCGCGAACTCGGTGGTACGCAACGACTTCTTTGGATTGATGACCACATCCACTGCGACGTTGGGAACCGACTCCTGAAGCCTGACTGCTTCTCGCAGTCGCCGCTTCATGCGATTCCGGTCCACCGCGCCGCCGAGAGCGCGTCCCACGGTAAAGCCGATGCGAATCCCGCTCGCCGGTCCGGCGCCTTCCACACGACGCAAATAAAACACCGTCATGTAAGTAGCAAAATGCCGCTTGCCCTGCTTATAGACGCGTTCGAAATCAGCGTGCCGCAGCAGCCGGGCTATGCGCGGAACCTTGGCCCCGCCGCCCGGAATGGACAGGTCAGTACTTCCCTTAGCCTTCGAAACGATGGCGCTCACAACTCACCATCCAGACTTAGGTTGCGGACGTTTATTCACGGAAGCCGGGCTTAGGCGCCAATCGCTTGCGACCTTTGGCCCTCCGGCGCGAGAGTACCGCCTGGCCGCTCTTGGTCTTCATACGCGTACGGAATCCGTGCGTCTTCGAGCGGTGACGTCGGTTAGGTTGGAATGTGCGCTTGGGCATGAAACTTGGCTGCTCCTCACTTCAAATCAGTCGCCAAATGGCGAACGAGAAGTATAAATGACATACGGCGGACGGGCAAACCGGGGTTTCGGGGATAGCTCCAAAAATCATTAACCACCAAGGACACGAAGTATCACGAAGGAAAGCCAGCGAAGGATTTCCTTGGTGTGACTTCGTGTCCTTGGTGGTTAAAAGATTTTGTTCGAACTCATCAAAATTTCGATGCGCTCGATCTTGAAACTAAAAGAATGCACCACACACGCGGCAGTTATATCTACGCCACTTGACAGAAATTTTTCATGCGCTTTGAATCTTGCATGCGACGAAAAATTCTTCGCGGAAGTTTTCCACAAACGCAAAATTTTTGTGCTAGTATCGCGGACTGGTTCAGCTTACTGATTTTTCCCCAAGACCAGCATGATTGCCCCGCCAGATTGAGGCCGCTCTGCTGGAATGAAAGCAATTTTAATTCCGTAGTGATTGATTAATACGGCGCTGACCACAGGCGTCAGCCCACGAAAATTTATCTATGTCTGTTTCAACACAAAGCCTCGCTCCCAACCCGTGGTTACGCATCCTCGATGCGCTCGAGAAAAAGATCAACCGCCATTCCTACGACACCTGGCTCAAACCCACTCGCTACAGCCACTCCAGCGCCGGAATACTTTTCGTCCGAGTGCCGACTGCGGAGTTCCGCCACGTAGGCGATAAGTATGCGGACCTCATTCAGGAAGCGCTGGACAATCTCGGCCTGGAATATCAGGACGTGAAGTTCGTCACTCCCGAAGATGACCCGGCTTCCACTCCGGTCCGTCACGACGGCGGACTTTCGAGTCATACTGCTTCTGTGGCAGCTAACCAGGGATCGCAAGCTCGCTTCGATTGGGACGGCGCAGCGCAACTGAACTCGCGCTACACGTTCGACGCGTTCGTCATCGGCAGCGGAAATCAATTCGCTCATGCCGCGTGCCAGGCCGTCGCCGAGCGTCCTTCGAAAGCCTATAACCCGCTCTTCTTATACGGCGGCGTCGGTATGGGCAAGACCCACCTGATGCAGGCGATTGGCCACGAAATCAAGCGCCGGCAACCGCAGGCGGCCATCTGCTATGTCTCCAGCGAGAAGTTCACCAACGAGATGATCAACTCGTTGCGCTACGACAAGATGACCAGCTTTCGCGACAAGTTTCGGAACGTCGACGTGTTGCTGGTGGACGACATTCAGTTCCTGACCGGCAAAGAACGTACCCAGGAAGAATTCTTCCATACGTTCAACGCTCTGCATGAGTCGATGAAGCAGATCGTGATCGCCAGCGATCGCTCGCCCAAAGAACTAGCTGAAGTGGAAGACCGGCTACGCAGCCGCTTTGAGTGGGGATTGATCGCCGATATCCAACCACCGGATCTCGAGACTAAAGTAGCGATCCTGCAAAAGAAGTCGGACCAGGAAAAAGTCACTCTCCCCACAGATGTTGCTCTTTATATAGCGTCCAATATTCGCTCCAACGTTCGAGAGCTTGAAGGTGCACTGATTCGATTAGTGGCGCACTCATCACTGATCGGCGCCGAGATCACGCTTCCTTATGCGCAGCAGGTCCTGAAAAACTTTATCGACTCGCAAGCCCGCAAGGTGACAATCGAGTCGATTCAAAAAGCGGTGGCCGAACAATTTGGATTGCGCCTGGTTGAGATCAAAGCCAAAAACAATTCACGAGCCATCGTTTATCCGCGACAGATTGCTATGTATCTGGCCAAGCATTTGACCGAAGC
>DATBAX010000049.1:0-2408 GCA_036271275.1 Terriglobales bacterium | reverse complement strand
GTCAGGGCATCGCCTTCAGGCATGCCGAATAGAGTTGCGATTCTGAAAACGCGCTTTAGCGCCTGCGGTCAAGCTCATTCCCAACGCCCGCTGTGATTCTCTTGGGGCGAAGAATGCGCGCCAGCGAGAGATGCTTATGGGCAAGGTAAGATCATTCCATGCCTTTAACTCCACTTCCCACCGTAAAAATCGCGCGCCGCGGCGCCGACCGCCTCAAAGCTGGACACGTTTGGGTCTACCGTTCGGACATCACCTCTGCGGATGGCGTCCCTCCCGGTGCCCTGGTGACCGTCACAGATGAACGCGGAAAGCCCGTGGGAAACGCCCTCTACAGCAGCTCGTCACAAATCGCCATTCGGATGATTTCCACAGAGAATGTGCCTGATTTGCCGGCACTGTTGCGCGAACGGGTCCAGGCGGCGATCGCCTATCGGGAACGAATTCTCCGCGACACCGATGCCTATCGCGTCATCTTCAGCGAAGGAGATTTCCTCCCTGGACTCATCGTCGATCGTTACAACGATATTTTGACTCTGCAAGTTCTCACCCAGGCCATGGACGGAACTCAAGTCCGCGAAACAATTCTTTCCGAGTTGAATGACAAACTGAAGCCAGCATCGGTCATCGAACGTGTCGATCCAAAAATTCGTGAACTGGAACAACTTCCGCCACGCGCGTCCGGCCCGATCCAAGGCGAAAAGACCGGCACGATTTTTTCGATGAACAACGTGAAGTTTCACTACGAAGCGCTGGAAGGCCAAAAGACGGGAGCCTTTCTCGATCAACGCGAGAACTATGCGGCCGCCGCTCAATACGCTCGCGGCGAGGCCCTGGACGCATTCTGTTATCAGGGAGGTTTTGCGTTACATCTGGCACAAAATTGTTCAAAGATTACCGGGGTCGACAGCTCGCGTCCGGCGCTTGAAGTTGCCGAACGCAACGCCACACTGAACGGACGTGAAATCGAATGGATCGAAGCCAACGTCTTCGATCTTTTGCGCGATTATTCATCCGCCAAAACGCAATACGACACCATCGTCCTCGACCCGCCCGCCTTCGCCAAGAGCAAGCAGAACCTCGACACCGCACTCCGCGGCTACAAAGAACTCAATCTCCGTGCTTTGAAGATGCTGCGTCCGGGAGGGATTCTCGTGACCTGCTCGTGCTCCTATCACGTCAGCCAACCCGCCTTCGTCGAAATGCTCGCCGATGCCGCCCGCGACGCCCGCCGCACCGTGCGTATTCTGGAAAGCCGAACGCAGTCGAAAGACCATCCGATTTTACTGAACGTGCCAGAAACCGCCTATCTGAAATGCATCATTCTTCAGGTCAGCTAGGAGCGGGCCACGGATTCCACGGATTCCACGGATTTCACGGATTTCACGGATTGCTCTAGTAAAAAAGAAATCCGGGTGATCCGGTTGCCAAGTTTTCTTTTCGCAAGTTCGCTGGTGCCGAATTGGGAATAACTCCCGATTTATTTCGTCGGCCTTCTCTAATCGCTCAGCGGCGACCGTAGAATCAATTTTGCGGACAGCGTTTTGAGGGTGATGCCAGTGGGTACTGGACGCCGTCCGTGAAACGGTCGAGTGGCTTAATCAGCCATTAGGGTTCGACTCCCTCACCCTCAGTCGTCACTCGACAAAAGTAAAATCGCTTGACATCGCGGCTGCCAGAGTTATCCTAAAGGTGTTTCGCGGACGGCGTTAAGTACTAGCTTCAGGCCCCGGTTGATTACCGGGGCTTTTGCGTTTCTGCGTGGATCTAGCTAGATTCATTCTCCTCTCGAAAAACGAAAAGACGATCCGTGTAAATCCGCGCGAATCCGTGGCCAAATGTTTTATGCCAGGTCGAACAGCAGCACTTCTGAATCCTCCGTGCCCTTGATGCTCAATGCTTTTTCCTCACTGATTGCAGCGCCGTCTCCCTGAACAAGTTTTTGTCCATTCAGTTCGACTGATCCTTTGGCGATTTGCAGCCAAGCATGCCGGCCTTTGCCGAGTTCGTGTTTCACTTCCTGCCCAGGCGAGAGCAGCGAAACATATAGCTTCGCATCCTGATGGATGGTCACTGAGCCATCTTTCCCGTCGGGCGACGCGATCAATCGCAACTTGCCGCGCTTTTCTTCCTCGGGAAAAGTTTTCTGTTCGTACCTAGGCTCGTGTCCGGACTTGTCGGGAGTGATCCAGATTTGCAGCAGGTGCGCCGCGTCCGTCGGCGAAGGATTTATTTCGCTATGGCGAATGCCGCGCCCCGCGCTCATGCGTTGGCCGTCGCCGGGACGAATAATCGAACTGGTTCCCAGGCTGTCTTTATGTTCGATTCCGCCTTCGAGAATGTAGGTGATGATTTCCATGTCGCGATGCGGATGCGCTGGAAAGCCCTGCCCACCGGCCACCCAATCTTCG
>DATBAX010000048.1:0-4806 GCA_036271275.1 Terriglobales bacterium | reverse complement strand
GTCATGGTTTCAAGATGACGGCGAAGCACGGCCGTCGAAATTAGCTCCGCGAGTGCGGCGGTCTCATTTCCACCCTGCTCGATCTCGTGAAGAGTCTTCAGGCGAGTCTGCAAATTCTGCTTGTCTTCGACGTACCACTGGGAAACCCGAGCGTAGAGGTCCCAACAATAAAAATCAAAGTGCGGCTGGCGGATGAGGCCTTCAATCTCGGCCCGGGATTTTTTCTCGATAACCAGAAATCCGACGACCACATCGGCAACCTGGGCGCCAGTATTGTCGATATAGTTTTGAACATCGACTTCCCTACCGGCAAAAAGCAGCAGGCGAACGAACGTATCGCCGAGAATCGCGTTGCGGAGATGCCCAATGTGCGCGGCTTTATTGGGATTGATGCTGGTGTGCTCGACCAAAATTTTGCCCGCGGGAACATCGCCCTTAGGATTTTCATCAGCAGCGAGAGCACGCGCCATTTCCACGCGATTGACGCGGGCATTGATATATCCAGCGCCTGCCAATTCCAGTTTTTCAAACCCTGGGATCGGGCCGATTCCGTTGACAATCTCTTCGGCAATTTTTTTTGGGGCCTTACGCAATCTCTTCGCCAATTCGAACGCCAGGGGCAAGGCGTACTCGCCCAATTCGACTTTGGGCGGCTGCTCAATGACGATTTTCGGCAGGTCAACTTCGTACGTACGCTTGAGAAAATCGCGGACGTGCTGGGCTAACCGGCGTTCCAGGTGGCGATACAAGAGTCCCTCTAAGTGATTGAAGAAGAAAGTGATTGTACCAGACTGGAGCGCTCCGAATGAAGGTTTGACGTCGTTTGTAGGCTTCCCTATGATGAAAGTTCAGGGTTGGCCGTACGCCGACGGTTCTGACCGGTGACGGCTTCTGGAACTAATCTCAACCATCGATCAAACGAAAACATGCGCATTGCGTATCTCGATTGCTTTTCAGGCATTAGCGGCGATATGTTCCTGGGCGCGTTAGTCGACGCCGGGGTTCCCGCTCGTCTGCTGGAAGATACGGTTGCGGCGTTGAATATCGGGGCGCGGCTGGAGATTTCGAAGGTTACGCGTAGTGGGATCACGGCGACTAAAGTGAATGTCTTGGCGTCCGATGCATTGGCCGAAGTAGTGACACACGAGCATTCGCAACACACACATGATCACGATCATGGGCATCCGCACACCCATAGTCACGATGAAAAGCACAGTCACTCGCACGAACACACTCGGGTGCTAAAAGAAATCCGCGAGATTATTTTTAAGGCTGCGATCGGCGCCAACGCAAAGACTACCGCGATTGCAATCTTTGAGGCGCTGGGCGCGGCCGAAGCGAAAATTCACAACATGGACATCGACAAAGTTCACTTCCATGAAGTTGGCGCCGTCGATGCGCTGGTGGATATCGTCTGTACCGCAGTTGGAGCGGAGGCTCTCGGCGTCGACGAGATGGTTTGTTCTTCCCTCAATGTGGGCGGCGGCACGGTGAAATGCGCTCATGGAACATTGCCGGTTCCGGCACCGGCTACGGTTGAGTTGCTGCAAGGCGCATCGGTTTATTCATCGGGAGTGCAAGCGGAATTGGTAACACCGACTGGCGCGGCCATCGTAAAGACTCTGGTAAAACGCTTCGGGACATTTCCTGAGATGAAAATCGAGAAGTCCGGCTATGGGGCGGGTACCCGCGATTTTCCTGGGCATGCGAATGTTCTGCGATTGACGATTGGCGAAGCACAAACGAAGATCGCTGGGAAAACCTTGCAGGAAACGATTTCCGTTCTTGAAGCCAATCTGGACGACCTGAATCCGCAGGTTTTTGGATATGTGCTGGATCGGTTGCTGGAAGAAGGCGCGTTGGATGTTTTTGGCTTGCCGGTGCAGATGAAGAAAAATCGTCCGGGGATGTTGCTTACGGTGTTGTGCCGTCAAGAAGACGTTTCCAAACTGACGGATTTGATTTTTAAAGAGACAACTACTCTGGGCGTCCGCGAGCGTGAAGAGAAACGCCGGATTCTGGCTCGAAAGTGGATCACTGTGGGCACGCGCTGGGGAAATATCCGGTTGAAAGTTGCCAGCATGAACGGGACGGTCACCAACTATGCGCCCGAATACGAAGATTGCAGGAAGATTGCCGCCGCGAATCACGTTCCGTTGAAGAGCGTGATGCAGGAAGCGATGCAGGGATATTTAGGCTCCGAAGAGCAAAAGCAATAACCACCAAGGACACTAAGTTACACGAAGGAAAACCAGCAAGAAATTCACTCATGGCGAAAAAGTTCTACATCACAACTCCGATTTATTATGTGAACGCGCGGCCGCATATTGGGCACGCCTACACCACCATTGCGTGCGACACCATCGCGCGGCGGCAGCGCATGCTCGGCTTCGACACTTATTTTCTGACTGGCACCGACGAACACGGGCAGAAGATCGAACGCGCCGCGCTCGCTGCGGGCAAGACTCCGCAGCAACTGACCGACGAAGTTTCCGCCGAGTTCAAGGCGCTTTGGGACCGAATGGGCATCACCTACGACGATTACATCCGCACGACTTCCGACCGGCATAAAAAAGGCGTGCAGGAATTGTTCCGGCTGCTTCGTGACAAAGGCCACATTTATAAGGGAACTTACAGCGGCCAATATTGCATCTTCGACGAACTTTATGTGGATGTAGTGGGTGCGGGAGCGCCTTGCCCCGAGTGCGGACGTCCGACTGAAACCGTCAAAGAAGAAAATTACTTTTTTAAGCTGTCGAATTTTGCCGACAAACTGTTGAAGCATTACGAAGAGCATCCAGAGTTTATTTATCCGGAAGCACGGCGCAATGAAGTGATCGGGTTTGTGAAGTCGGGATTGCGTGATCTATCGATCAGCCGCAGCACGTTTTCCTGGGGCATTCCCGTTCCCGATGATCCCAAACATGTGATTTACGTCTGGCTGGATGCATTGGCCAACTACATCACGGCGCTGGGATACGGTTCGGACGATCCCAAGTTGTACGAAAACTTCTGGCCTGCCGATGTGCAAATGATCGGCAAGGAAATTGTTCGCTTTCACTGTGTCTACTGGCCGGCATTCCTGATGGCCGCTGGCTTGCCTCTACCCAAAAGCATTGTCGCGCATGGCTGGTTGCTCTTTGAAGAAAGCAAAATGTCGAAGTCGCGCGGCAACATTGTGCGCACCGAGACGATTCTCGATGTGCTCGGCGCGGATGCCCTACGCTACTTCCTGTTGCGCGAAGTTGTGTTCGGTCAAGACGGATCGTTTTCGTTCGACGCGCTGGTGCAGCGCTACAACGCCGATCTCGCGAATGGGTTGGGCAATCTTGCCAGCCGAACGTTAACCATGATCTCGCGGTATTTCAAGGGCGAGGTGCCTTATCCATCGCAGGCGGCGCGGACTACGGGAGACGATGCGATTCGTGAAGCTGCCGAGAAAGCCATCACTGAGTCACAACAATTTTTCTCAGACTATAAATTCGCTGCTGCGTTGGAATCAATCTGGATTGGATTGATAGCGAAAGTCGATAAGTACATCGTTGAGAACGAGCCATGGGCGCTGGGTGAAAAACAGGACGAAGAGAGCAGGGCACGCCTGGCGACGGTGCTCTACACCAGCGCCGAGGCGCTGCGCATTGCGACGGCGCTTGCACATCCCGTGATGCCAGAGGCGACTGCGAGAATCTGGACACAGCTTGGACTGGGAGAGATCAAAGACTTTTCTCTTTCCACTGTGAAGTGGGGTCAGCTCAAGCTGGGCACCAAACTCGGCGAGGTCCAACCTGTGTTTCCCCGCGCTGACAAGAGCGTCATCGAAAGGATGCAGAAAATGGAAGAAGAGCAACGCGTCGCATCGGTCGAAGCTGAAGTCAAGACGATCGCGGCCGAACCGGTTGCTGCAGTACCGGTAGCGAAACCCGTAGCGGCGCTTCCCGATGGAAAAATCAGCATCGATGATTTCGCCAAAGTTGAGTTGCGTGTAGGACAGGTGAAGGTCGCCGAGCGCGTCCCCAAGGCTGACAAACTTTTGCGGCTCGAAGTGGACATGGGGACAGAAGTCCGGCAAGTTCTCGCCGGCATCGCTGAGTCGTATGAGCCGGAAGCTTTGATTGGCAGGAAAGTCGTGATCGTGGTGAATCTCGCGCCACGAAAACTGCGTGGACTGGAATCAAATGGAATGATTGTGGCCGCGTCTCCGGAAGGTGGAAAGGCTGTGCTGGCAAGCTTTTTGGAGGATGTGCCCGTGGGGACGAGACTGAAATAGAGGGTCTCTGGTCATGGGTGTCTGGTCTCAGGTTTAGAGAAACTGGCTTTATTTTAGATTGAGGATTTTAGATTGCAGATTTAAACCAAGACCCGAGACCTTAGACCCAAGACCTGAGACCTAACCCATGTTTGTCGATTCTCACGCACATCTCGAAGGGGAACGGTTCGATGCCGATCGTGAACAAGTTCTCGCGCGTGCGAAAGACGCTGGCGTGGAGACCATCGTTGCGATTGGCAGTGGAACTGGGCCCGGGTCGCTGGATTGCGCCATTCAGCTTGCAGACAAGTATGAACATATGTATGCCACGATTGGCATACATCCCCACGAAGCAAAGCTGGCGCAGGAATCTGATTTTATGGAACTGGAACAATTGGCAAAGCGACCCAAGGTCATAGCCGTTGGAGAAATTGGGTTGGATTTTTATTACGATCATTCCCCGCGCGATGTGCAGCAAAATGTGTTTTTGAAGCAAATGGAAATCGCCAAAGCGGCGAAACTGCCGATTGTGATTCACTGTCGACCTTCCGAAGGCAGCG
>DATBAX010000047.1:0-8587 GCA_036271275.1 Terriglobales bacterium | reverse complement strand
GCGAATGATCCGCGATTGCATTTCGGCTTGGGCGCGGTTTTGATTGCGGACGTCGAGATTCACTGGCCCTCAGGAGCAACCGAAACCTATCCCGGTTTGGCTGCGGGTCAGCTAGTCACGATCCGCGAGGGTCAGGGGATCGTCAAGGGCAGGCCGTTCCGCTAAAGAGTCGACGCGCAAACCCCGTAAATCCGGCGGATCAAAGCGCTGTTTTGGGGTACTACGCTATCGCCCGTGGATTGAACCTTGCTGAATAGAGTCTTTCAACATATCTTGCCTCGAACTCCGCTTCCGCGACTCCAGCGGTCCATGCGGCTCCGTACCATCCTAATTTTTTGCTGGTGTTTGATCGCCGTTCATCTTTCAGCGTTCGGCTCCAATCCTCCCGCACCCGATCTCGGAGCTACACTTGCGGCAGGATATTTGAAAAAAGTTTTCACATTGCGCGGCTTTTATGCTGATGAATACTTGCGCTACGACAACAACGGAAGCGCTATCGCGTTGAGAAAGGAATGAATCAACCAAAAGCGCTTTTCACGCCCGATCCCGCGTACGCGGAATTGCCAAAAACGCCCGATTCAGGGAATCTCGGTTTTACATCCGACGGTCAGTGGGAATGGCGACCCCACGGATGTGATTATTTCCAAGCCGTGCGGTTTTGACCTCGATGAGCAGGCAGTAGCCGCGGTGAAGACCTGGAGATTTCAACCTGCCCGGCTAAACGGTCGATCCGTGGCAGTTACCATCAATGTCGAAGTGGAGTTCCGGCTGTACTAGGTCGCTTGAGAGGCCTCGGGAACTCAATGCCGTCCGGCCTTCGAAACCAAAAGTTTTACAAAATTATTGCCCCATTTTGCGGTCATCGCCTTACAATCTCGGTGCGTCCGATTTTGATCCCTGTTCTCCAGTTCGCCCATAGGACAGCGCGGAGATGTATATGTACAGATCTGGCCTCAGCACACTGAAACAATCGCTTGCACTTATCCCATTAACTATCTCATTACTAGCAGGATACAATGATGTCAGCCTCGCCCAGACAGCGCCCGACACCAAGGGCGCCGAGACCACAATCACGACCAGCGTCGACGAGGTTTCCCTCGACCTCGTGGTTCGCGACAAGAAGAATAAACCGGTTCTGGACCTCAAGCCCGAAGACATTACTTTGCTCGACAGTGGTGCTCCAGTAAAGCTCACTGACCTTCGCCTGGTCACCGGCGCCTCTGGCAGCGATCATCGGGTAACGCTGGTGTTTGATCGGATGGAACCGTCGGCGGCGAAGAATGCGCACGACATAGCTTTGAAGATTCTCAAGATGGTGCCGGAGAATGGTTTCACGTTCTCCGTGATGAATATTGGCGGTCGTCTCCGCCTCTACCAGGGTTTCACTTCCGACCGCGACCAACTGGGAAAAGCGATCACCAACGCTTCGAACGGAGAGCGAACCGATCAGGGGAATGACGCCGCCTTCCCCGAAAAAAACCTGGTCGCCACAGCGCAGACCGGAATTGATTTGTCCGGAGCAACCGCAAGCGCATCGGATCGTTCTCTGGCCCAAATCATGCTGGCCACCTTGGAAGACTCGCAGCGCATTTCCCAGGACCAGCACGCCCAACCTTCGTTGGCGGGATTGCTGGCTTTAGCACGAACCCAGCAGCGGCTTAGCGGGCGAAAAGTCGTGATCTTTTTCGAACAGGGCTTGCAGTTGGATTCAAACGCCAAAGATTTGCTGCGATCCATCGCTGGAGCGGCCAATCGGTCGGGAGTCAGTATTTATGTGGTCGATGCAAATGCCCTGGACAACTCGGCCAGCCAGGGATTGATGGCGACTATCGCCATTGGGGGGCAGACGGCCGCAAATCGCATGAATGCCCCGCTGATTGCCAGCCAAAGCGCATCGGGAGTTCCCGCATCCACTCCTGCGCCGCCGCCGGGGTCGATCCCGGCGGGCGCTGATGCAGCCGACCGGATTGAGACTGCGGGCCTTGCCGGTTACAAAGATCCTCTAGCAGCGATGGCTGCCGGTACGGGAGGTACGTACATCGGAGGCGCCGACAGTCTAAAAAAACCACTGCAACAGTTGCTCGACGACATGACCACCTACTACACCGCTTCCTACGCTCCGGCAATCGAAGAGTATGACGGGCGATTCCGTCCGGTGGTGATCACGCCCCGACGTGCCGGCCTCAAGATACGATCGCGCTCAGGCTATTTTGCTCTGCCTCCGGGCAATACTTCCGGCATTCGGCCATTTGAAGCTCCGCTGTTGAAAGTTCTCAGCGGCCCCGAGCTGCCTACCGATATGAAGTTTCGCTCCCAGGTTGTCCGCTTGGGAGACCTGCCGGATGGCAATGCGAATTCCCTGGTGGTCGAAGTGCCGTTGGGCTCGCTCGAAATGGTGCAGGATGCCAACTCGAATTTGTATTCCGTGCATCTGTCCATGGTCGCGCAGATCAAGAACAAGACGGGCACGGTCGTCGAGCATTTTAGTGAGGACATTCCGAGACACGGTGCGCTGGAATCAATGGAGGCCGCGCGCTCCGAAGCAATTACCCTGCAGCGTCACTTCATCGCGACGCCGGGAGAGTATGTCTTAGAGTCTGCCATCTTCGACCGGAACAGCGGGAAATTCAGCGCCCAGCGGAGCACTTTCGAAATCCAGAAAGTAGCGGCTGGGCCATCTCTGAGTGATCTAAGCCTGGTCCGGCGTATCGAACCGATGAGCGCGGAAACCGACCTGCTCGAGCCTTTGCGATATGAGAAGACCAGAGTGGTGCCGAATCTGTCAGGACAGCTCTCGCCGGACGCGAAAGACGTCTCCTTGTTCTTCGTGGTGCACCCGGACGCGCACGCTTCGGAGGCGCCGACCCTCGAAATGGAAGTGTTGCGCAATGGCGAACCCGTCGGCCGCATGCCGTTACAGCTCCGGAAAAGCGGCGGTTCGGGAGCGATTCCCTACATGGCGTCAATACGCGCAGGAGGCCTGCCTGCCGGCAGCTATGAGGCGGCGGCAACACTGACACAAGATGGAAAGACATCCGAGAGCCGGGTTTCGTTCAAGATCGACGGACCTGAACTGGCCAGTGCCGCCACGATACCAGAGACAGGTGCAGCGCCCTCGACCACCGACTCCGAATTAGTCTCGGATGCAAAGATACCGACTTCGGGGTTGAATTCTGGCGAACGCCATCGGCTCGTCATCACATCACTACCTTCAAATACGGTTCAGGAGCCGTCCCCGGAAGAGTTGCAGGCGATTGTGAGTGCGGCCCGGGCCAGAGCAACCGGCTACTCGACTTCGTTGCCGAATTTCTCTTGCGTCGAGGTAACGGACCGGTCAATCGATGCTTCGGGAAATGGCAAATGGCGGCACAAGGACTCAATCGCCGAGTTGCTGCGCTACCACGACAAGGCCGAAACTCGCATGACGCTTGAAGTAAATGGTCTGCGCAGCAATTCGAAGCGGGAAGATTTCCAGAAGGATACGATTTCCGAAGGAGAATTTGGCGGAGTCCTGAACGCGGTATTCCTGCCGGCATCCAAAGCGAATTTTCAGTGGAAGGAAACCGACGCTCTAGGAAGCGGAATGGTTCAAGTTCTGAGTTATAGCGTGGCCCGCGAGAATTCCAGTTTCGGACTTACCGACCATAACAATCAGCAAATCACCGTCAGTTTTCATGGGCTGGTTTACATCGACAACGCGACCAAAGGGGTACGCCGAATCACTCTGGAAAGCGACCATGTGCCATCTGACTTTTCCATTCACGCTACAAGCATGACCATTGATTACGATTATGTTGCCATCGGAGCTCATGACTACCTGATGCCAATCCGCGGCACGGTGAGCACACGGCAGGGCAGGCGGAGAGCGGTACTGAACGAGCTTGAATTCCGCGACTATCGTCGCTTTGCGTCCAAGACCAAAATCTCTTACGAAGGCCAGGTGGTTCGGTAGAGGTGCAGTTTGAAAAAGATCCGTGTCAGGGCATCGACTTCAGAGGTTGCGGAAAAACCCTGGTTCGGTTGAACAATCGCTTCTGTACTGGGTTGGCGCGCTGATCGAAAACATCGACTACCGTGGAAGATCGGCGCCTTCAGCGCCGCGTGAACCGTGTCTTGCGTGGAACGCGGGCCTGTAAGGCCCGCTCTTTCACGGCAGCGCAGGCAGCATCGAAGTCTTTTCTAAACGAACGTTTTTTCGCCCGGCTTAAGCCGGGCCCTGACACGACTCATTTCAAACTGCACCGGCGATTCACTAACGCTCATCAGATCGAGCATTTACTTAGAGCCCGCTACCTTGGGCTCGACCCGGGCAATCTGTTGTTTCACCAGATCCGTACCGGGGCCGCTCGGTAAGTAGGTGAGGCAATGGCGCAAATGTTCGAGCGCTCCGGCATAGTCGTGTTGTTGCGCCAGAATCACCGCCAATAACTGCTCAGTATTCGGAATGGTGTGCTGGGGATCCATGGCCAGCGATTTCGTCGCACTCTCTTTGGCTGCGGCCACGTGACCCATTTTGAAGTTTCCCAGAGCATCGTAGTACCAGACTTGCGGCGTGCCCGCCGGATCGAGTTGCAACATATGGCTGGTGCTATCTACAACTTCATTCCACTTCGCGTCCATGGCGGACAGTCCCGCAAGGTGCTCATACGGTAGGACAAACTTTGGATCGGCGTCCGCAGCTTTAGCGAAGGATTTGCGTGCGTCCTGCGGACTTGCAGTCTCCTGCAACTTTCCCAGTTGATACCACGCATCGGCGAACGAAGGATAAACCTCAAGTGCCTTTTCCAGTTCTCGTTGCGCGCGATCTGGCTTTTGATCCAGTAATTCCGAACGGGCTTTGTCGAAATACTTTCGCGCAGCCGGAGGCGCCGCATTACTCGTGGTGCTTACTGCCGTTCCCGTTCCTTGCGCTTCTTCTCGATGCAGCGTGAGCGTACCGAGATCGGGAGCATCCTGGAAATTACGCTGGGTGATGGTGATTACATTGGAACGAAATCCGGACAATGAAGCCTGAACGGTACATCCTTCATAATGAGTTTCCATTTGCCTCTGCGCATCTCCCTGCACGCTGAGAGCGCCGGGCACGTGATCGGAAGTGATTACAAATCTTCCCTTGGAATCAGACAGTGCAGTATGGAAAAGCGTTCCTTTACATAACACGGAAACCCAAATCGGCTCCCACGGAAGCGGTTCGCTCTCCATGGCAAGCTTTCCTAACAGGAAGCCTCCGGCGCGTCCCTGCTCGGACATTTGCGTCCAGTAGTCGTAAAAGCCGCTGTCCTGGAAGGAGCCGGGGCGGGTCAGTGTCGACGGCGGAACCGGGGCCGAGGTTTTACTTTGGGACCACGCAACAGCAGTCAAAGTCAGAAGGGAAACAAATACCAAGAGCTGCGATTTCGTCTTCATGACACGCCCTCAATTACCCATTATTATCGTTCATCCAATGGGTTCGCAAAAGGCAAAATTACGTTATCCGGCTTGATTTTACAATTTGACCCGGCTACAAATCGCGACGTTAAAATTGCAGAACCCGACGGAAAATCTACGCTATTCTATTGCTGATGCGCGCCATCCTACTCGTTATCGGCTTGCTCGCTACCCTGTGTCAGGCACAGGAATCGAACCCCGATCAGCTACTTAAGACTGCGATCAGCGCCCAGCAGGGCGGCGACTTTCAAACCGCAATCCATGACTATCGCAAGATTCTCGAACTTCGGCCGGACACGTTTGAGGCCAAGGTGAATTTGGGCGCCGCACTGGTTCATGTAGGGAAGTTTGATGAGGCCATCGCTGTCTACCAGTCGGCGCTTGCCTCAGCTTCGGAGAAAAGCCCGATCCTCATGAATCTCGGTTTGGCCTACTACAAAAAGGGCGACTTCGAAAACGCGCGCGTGCAATTTGAAATTGTGAATAAGACAAAACCCAATGACGTCAGGATTGCGATCCTACTGGGCGACACCGAGATCCAGGTTGGCCGATATGCGTCCGCGGTAACGTTGCTCACGCCGCTGGAATCTGCAAACGCGCAAAATCCCGATTTTGACTACGTACTCGGATCGGCGTTGATCAAAGCCGGACAGCGGCGCGAGGGTGTCTCTCGACTCGAAAAATCCGCGGAATTAGGCAAGAGTGCCGACGCGTACATGCTTGCTGGATCCACCCTTTTGGATCTCAACGAGTTCGAGCAGGCGCGTCACAATCTCGAAGCGGCGTTGCGGCTGAACCCGAAACTTCCTGGCATCTATACTCTCGTCGGCACCGCTCAAGACAAGACTGGTGACGCGAAATCGGCGGAACCATCCTTCCGCGAAGCAATCAAATTTAACCCCAACGATTTCAACGCCAACCTCTATTTGGGCGCGATTCTCTACAAACGACGGCAATTGGACGAAGCCAAAATTTATTTGGAGAAAGCTGTTCAGCTCAATCCTGCGTCAAGCATGGCTGGCTACGAACTGGCCATGCAGGAAAGCACGTCGGGAGAAAACGAACCAGCCGCACAGGAACTGGAAAAAGTGATCGCGATGGATCCCACCTGGCTGGAGCCTCACATCGAACTGGCGTCCCTCTATTATCGACTGCACCGTACCGCGGATGGAGCCAAAGAACGGCTGGTCGTGGATAAGCTTACCGCCGAGCAGCAGGCACAGGGGCCGGGAAAGAATTAGAGCCATTTCCAATGATCGGGTCCCTGTTTTTCTCTCTCGGTTTATGCGAAAGAGGACGGGCTTTGATTTGGAAATCTCGACAATCCCCGCCATCCGCAAGAGCTGTTCTGAGATTGCATCCGGCTTCGATAACACGGAAGGACGGGGCAGCCAATTAATTCGAAATGATCAATCCCAGCCTGCGTCAGTCTGCTGGTTCCGTAATTTTAAGAATTTGGTCCGATGCGACATCACGAAGAGTCTGCACCGCTCCCGATGGCCAATGAATTTCAATCAAATCCGCGCGGCTGTCTGCACCCAATCCGAAATGGACCGGGCCATCGCTGGATGAAGCGTAGCCGACACTGGTTGTCATATGGTTGTATTGCGGGCCGCTTTTACTCACCAGCTTGATTCTCGCGCCAATACCATCTCGATTGCTTTTTGTGCCGTGCAGCGCGATGTCGAGCCAGTGCCCGGACTTTTCGCTGCGGTTCATCCAGATCTCAGCGTCCCGGTCGAGAGCGGTCACCACCACATCGATACGACCATCACCGTCCAGGTCACCGAAGGCACATCCACGATGGCGAGCGGCGGGCGAAGCGTTGAGCCCGGCTTCGTCGGTTAGGGCGACCCATTTCCCGTTCGCGCCTGAATTGCGAAATACCGTGTTGTATTGGTCAATCGGCTGGCCCGGCATGGAAAGCGATTGGACATGGCCGCGACTGACGAACAAATCCTTCCAGCCGTCGTTGTCGAAGTCATACAGTCCGGCGCCAAACCCGGACATCTCACGGCTGGCTTCACGCATGCCACTGGGATTCGTGGTCTCGCGAAATTCTCCCTTGCCCGTATTCTGAAACAGCGGAAACGTCTGGTTATTCAGCGCGACAAAAGCGATGTCGGGATAGCCGTCATTGTTAAAATCACGGAAATCCAGACCCATGCCAGAGACAAAGTTTCCATCCTCGGGAAGCGCGACTCCGACATCGAAGGCAACTTCTTCAAACTTGTTTCCCAGATTGTGGAACATCGAATTATAAGAAGCATCGTTGGGGACGAACAGGTCGGGCTTTCCGTCGAGATCGTAGTCCGCGACACCGACCCCCATCCCTTTGCCGACATGGTCGCGGATTCCCCATTCTTTGGAAACATCCTGAAAAGTACCGTCTCCCTTGTTCAAAAAGAGCTGATTGGGCTGACCTTTGTAAAACTTGGGATGGCAGTAGTCGGCAGTTCCCTTAAAGGCGCAGAAAGGCTCTGGGGAGTAGCTCCATTGCATGTAATTGACGACGAAGAGGTCCAACAGCCCGTCATTGTTGACGTCAACCCAGGCGGCCGCTACCGACCAAAGCGGGCCATACTGCGGATCGATCGATTGGGCCAATCCGGCTTTCGCCGTCACGTCGGTGAAGGTCCCATTGCCGTTGTTGTGGTAGAGCGTGTTGTGGTGCAAGCCGGCTACGAAGAGATCGGGATTGCCATCGTTGTCGTAGTCGCCGGCCGCCACTCCGATGTCGTATCCCGTGCCGGCCAGGCCGGCGGAGTCCGTGACATCGGTGAAAGCGCCATTGCCATCATTACGAAAAAGGCGGTTTCGGTATTTTGTAGAGTTCTTCTTGAGAGTGGCGATATCCGCGCCATTGGTAAAGAAAATATCGGGACGCCCGTCGCCGTTGTAGTCGAAGACCGCGACGCCCCCGGCCATGGTTTCCGGCGCGTTCTTCGCCGGAGTCATGTCGTTCTCCAGCCGAAATGGAATCTTCTTAAGCTCGAAGCGAATGGGGCTGGCTGCGGGAGTGGCCCCAAGCAGAGGCATTGCGGCCACAACAATGAACAGAATTCGAAGAACTAACCGGGGGTTCGGAGAAGCCATATCGTCCACAAAAAGAACAGGGTGGCCGAAGCCACCCTGCTGGTGATTGTAACCTGCCGTCGCG
>DATBAX010000046.1:0-9577 GCA_036271275.1 Terriglobales bacterium | reverse complement strand
CCGAGGCTTCCCTTTTCGAGTAGATAAGATCCGGGGCCTTGTTGTCCTCGAATTGTCCTGCAAAATTCGGCGACAAAGAATTGTGCTCGCAGAGCTTCGGTGAACGCCCAGCGGGTTGCGAGCCGCCATTCATGGGCCAGTGCAGGATCTTTGGCTTCGAGAGCGCCAATGTCGCCGGGGATCTCGATGGCGATCCGTTGTCGCGATAACGCGGCAGATAAATCCGTGCGTTTCGGTTTGCCGTTGCCATCGAACTGCACCAGCGGCAGGACGGTGGCAAGTGCGTCGAGCATTTCCTGGCGATTTTGCTTGCCTTGCAATCGTCCCTGCACCCGGCGGCTCGTCATGGGCCACTTCACCCATAGACGGTCGGTGCCGTTCTGATGCAACGAACTGGAAGTCTCCGGGCCGTAGAAGTCGATTTTGTAGGCATCCGAAACGACGCCCAATTTATTGAAATTCAGGTGAGCATTTTTGCTTAGTAAGGGATCGAAGGTCCAGGTCATTAGCCGGAGACGCCAAGCCAAGGCTCGTTCCCGCTGGGCGAGTTTCAGCTTGTAGCCGAGGTCTGAATCGCGATATTCGGGAAGCACTCCCAATACGTGCGAGTGCACCATGACCTCGCCATGCTCCATCCCCAGAAAACCGAAGGCAAACCCTACCAGCCTATCGCCATCAAAGGCACCCAGCCAGAGGCTGCCGGCTTCTCGCATGGCGATGGCCAGAGTCATGGGCGTGACATCCAGATCGGAGAGTTCCCAAACTTGTTGTTCAAGAATCTGCGCTTTGCTGAGGTCTTCAAAAGATTCGAGGTCGCGAATCATGATGGCCGATTTGGGCTTTTGTCCGGGCATTTGGTAAAGGCGAAATATACGTGAGAAGTGGGGGCCGCGCCAGTTGGCCGCGAGAATGAGATTGTCCTAGCGTTCTTTGCGGCTGTTCTTTGCGATCTTAGCGGTTGGAAAGCTTTTGACCGCAAAGGACGCGAAGAGATGCCGCAAAGAACGCCAAGAAAGACTTGGCCGCCTCATCAGGTTCCAGGAGAAAAGTAAAAATTTGTAAAGAAGAGTTGACGTGTCGTAAACGCCACAGATTCGACGGATGATTCGTCGTAAGATAATTGAAGCGCTCGGGTTAAACGGCGATGGTCAGGCCGTCGCGCATCAAGTGACTTTCCATCTATTTGAACGAGGCTAGTGAATGACAAATTCTTGCGGCTTTACGGAGCCGTCGATTCAATCAATTGCCGCGAACCATCGTTTCGTTCTTCCCTGCTCTCTGGCGCTCGTCGCCATCTTATGCGCGTTTGGCGTTGGATGCAGCAAATCCACCCCAAAGCCAGCCAATGGCAGGGGCGGAAATACCGGCGCGCCCATGCCGGTGACGGTCGCCTCAGCTCAAACCCAGGACGTTCCCTACTACCTGACGGGCCTGGGATCGGTCACGGCTTATTACACGGTCAGCGTAAAGAGCCGTGTGGATGGGCAACTCATCGATGTGAAGTTTAAAGAAGGCCAGTTGGTGAAAGAGGGCGAACAGCTTGCCCTGATCGATCCCCGGCCGTATCAGGTTGCATTGGAACAGGCGCAGGCCGCTCTTTACCGGGACCAGGCTTCCCTGCGCGATGCCAATTTGAACTACACCCGCTATAAGGGGCTGTTGCAGGATTCGGGCGCGATGTCGCAGCAACAGGTCGACACTCAAAAATCCACAGCCGATCAATTTGATGGTGCGGTCCGCAACGATCAGGCAACGATTGATAGCGCGAAGCTGAATCTGGTTTATTGCCACATCACTGCTCCGGTATCTGGACGCATCGGCCTGCGGCAAGTCGATCCCGGCAACATTGTTCACGCCGCCGACGCTAATCCGATGTTCGTGATCACTCAGTTGCAGCCGATCGCAGTGCTATTCACTTTGCCGGAAGATAATCTGCCTACCGTGTCTCAGCACTTAGCAAAAGCCCCACTGTCCGTTGACGCCTACAGTCGTGACGACCAAACCAAAATAGCCACCGGCAAATTACTGACCATCGACAATACGATCGATCAAACCACCGGCACCGGAAAATTAAAGTCCGTATTCGACAACAAAGACAATGCCTTGTGGCCAAACCAGTTCGTAAACATCCGGCTGCTTTTGGACACCGAGAAAAACGTGACTGTAATTCCCGCCGCCGCCATTCAGCGTGGACCCCAAGGGACGTACGTTTTCGTCGTCAAACAGGACAACACCGTGGACGTTCGCCCGGTGACGATCGCTTTCACGCAAAATAATGTTTCGGTGATCTCGAACGGGCTCGCAGCCAATGAAGTAGTCGTCACCGATGGCCAGGACAAATTACAGGCCAGCAGCCACGTCATACCGCGCACGCAGAATCAGCCGGGGAGCCAGTCGCAGCCAGCGGCAGCAACTGCCCGTCCGCAGAAATATCCGGGAGGACAAGCTTCTTCCGGCAAGAAGTCTTCAGGAACCGCAGCGCAATGAATCCGTCGCGTCTATTCATTCTCCGGCCCGTAGCCACCGCCCTGCTGATGGTCGCCATCATGCTGGTGGGGATCGTCGCCTACATGCAACTGCCTGTGTCGGCGTTGCCGGAAGTGGATTATCCAACCATTCAAGTGGTGACGTTTTATCCCGGCGCCGATCCGGACGTCATGGCGTCTTCGGTGACGTCCCCCCTGGAGCGCCAATTCGGACAGGTCCCCGGCCTGGGTCAGATGACCTCGACCAGTTCTCTTGGCAGTTCCGTCATCACTCTCCAGTTCAATCTGGATCAGAACATCGACATCGCCGAACAGGAAGTTCAGGCAGCGATCAACGCCGCGACGACTTACCTTCCAACCGACCTTCCGAATCCTCCGATTTACAGCAAGGTCAATCCAGCCGACACGCCGATTCTGACTCTGGCCCTCACCTCGGATACTTTGCCGCTCTCCAAAGTTGAAGATCTCGCTGACACGACACTGGCGCAGAAAATTTCCCAGGTAAGCGGGGTTGGATTGGTTTCGATCAGCGGCGGCCAGAAGCCGGCCGTGCGCATTCAATGCAATCCGACCGCGCTCGCTTCTTACGGACTCAGCCTCGAAGACGTTCGCACCGCACTCGCTGCTGCGAACGTCGACCAGGCGAAAGGAACGATCAACGGGCCGCGCCAGTCTTTCACTATAAGTGCCAACGACCAGCTCACTGTCGGCGCTCAGTACGGCCCCATTGTGATCGCCTACCGCAACGGCTCGCCTATTCGCTTATCAGATGTCGCCACCATCACCGACGGCATCGAGAACGTAATGGAGTCGGCGTGGAAGGACCTCACCCCGGCGGTGATCGTCAATATTCAACGCCAGCCCGGCGCCAACATCATTGGGGTGGTCGATCGCATTCAGAAGCTGTTACCGCAACTTAAGAAATCGCTGCCGGCAGCAATCCAAGTCCAGGTTCTCACCGATCGAACCGTGACCATCCGAGCTTCGGTTAAAGATGTTGAATTTGAACTGATGCTCACCGTTGGCCTGGTCGTGATGGTGATTTTCCTGTTCCTGCGGAATTTTGCCGCAACCATCATTCCCAGCGTGGCCGTGCCGCTTTCCATCGTCGGCACCTTCGCCGTGATGTATTTACTGGGCTACAGCCTCAACAATCTCACGCTCATGGCACTCACGATCTCCACCGGATTCGTCGTGGACGACGCGATTGTGATGATCGAGAACATCGATCGCTATCTGGAGATGGGCGATTCGCCGCTCGACGCTGCGCTCAAAGGCGCAGGCCAAATTGGCTTCACTATCATTTCGTTAACAGTGTCCTTAATTGCGGTTTTGATCCCGCTCTTGTTCATGGGCGATATCGTTGGCCGCCTGTTCCGCGAGTTTGCCGTAACTCTCGCAGTGACGATTCTGGTGTCAGCGGCGGTTTCTCTCAGCCTGACGCCCATGATGAGCGCCAAGCTGCTTCGCCGCCATGATCCTGCAAAGCGCGGCCGCTTCTATAAGGCTTCTGAAAGGTTCTATGAAGGCGTAATCGCTTTCTATGGACGAACCTTAAAATTCGTTCTTCAGCACCAGACCATTACATTGCTGGTTACTGTGGCAACTCTGGTCCTGACTTTGTTTTTATATGTTGTCGCGCCGAAAGGATTTTTTCCGGTGCAGGACACCGGCCTGATTCTTGGCATATCCGACGCTCCGCAAAGCACCTCATTCCCCGCCATGGCGGACATGCAACTCGCCCTTGCTCGTGTGATTCTGAAAGATCCCGATGTGGAGAGCCTGTCTTCGTTCATCGGCATCGACGGTACCAATCTCACTCCGAACAGCGGACGCATTCAGATCAACCTGAAGCCCCGCGAAGACCGCAAGAGCAGCGCAACAGACATTATTCTTCGATTGCAACCGCAGTTGGCCAAGCAGGTGGAAGGCATCACGCTCTATATGCAGCCGGTGCAGGACTTGAGCGTGGAAGATCGTGTGAGCCGCACGGAGTTTCAGTATTCGATGGAAGACACCGATCCGGTGGAATTATCCAAGTACACGGATCAACTGGTGACCAAGCTAAATGCTTTGCCCGAGTTACGGGATGTCGCGACCGATCAACAGAATGGTGGTCTCCAGGCAAGCTTAGTCATCGATCGCGATACCGCTTCGCGTTTAGGAATCCTGCCGGCGGCTATCGATAACACACTTTACGACGCCTACGGACAGCGCCAGGTCTCGACTATTTTCACCCAGTTGAATCAGTATCACGTGATCCTGGAAGTGAATCCGCAATTTCAGCAGAACCCTGGCTCGCTGAAGGATTTGTACGTAAAGTCCGGGACCGGGACGCAGGTACCCCTGTCGTCCTTCACCCATACCCAGACTTCAAATACGACCCTGGCGGTCAATCATCAGGGCCAATTCCCTGTTGTGACGTTGTCCTTTAACTTGGCCCCGGGCAAATCTCTCGGCGATGCCACCAAGGCAATCGCGCAAGCCGAAAAAGAAATCAACCTGCCTGCCAGTGTTCACACCAGCTTTCAGGGAACGGCGGCGGCATTTCAGAATTCTCTGTCTTCCGAGCCGCTGCTCATTCTGGCGGCGATCGTCACCGTCTACATCGTGTTGGGAGTTTTGTACGAGAGCTATATCCATCCCATTACGATTCTTTCGACTCTGCCTTCGGCAGGGGTAGGCGCAATTCTTGCTTTGCTTATCACTGGCAATGATCTCGGGGTCGTCAGTCTGATCGGAATCATTTTGCTGATCGGCATCGTGAAGAAGAACGCCATCATGATGATTGACTTCGCGCTCGAAGCCGAACGCGAGGAGCACAAGGAGCCGGAGGAAGCGATTTACCAGGCCTGCCTGTTGCGCTTCCGTCCCATCATGATGACCACAATGGCCGCGTTGCTTGGGGGATTGCCTTTGGCTCTCGGGACTGGCACTGGATCGGAATTGCGGCATCCGCTGGGAATTACGATTGTCGGCGGCCTTTTAGTGAGCCAGATGCTCACACTTTACACAACCCCTGTCGTCTATTTGTACTTTGATCGCCTCGCGAAAAAGTTTGAACGATTCGCACCTGTGAGCCAGGCGCCGGAGCCCGAACCCGCAGCCGGGGATTAATTATGAGTGTTTCAACTCCTTTCATAAAACGGCCCATCGGAACGTCACTGCTGACGGTGGCACTGTTCTTGTCGGGAGTGATTGCGTTTACTTTTCTTCCGGTAGCGCCGCTTCCTCAGGTGGACTTCCCTGTCATTCAGGTCGGCGCAAGCCTTCCTGGAGCGAGTCCGGAGACGATGGCTTCCGCTGTCGCCACTCCGCTGGAACGGCAGTTCGGGCGGATCGCCGGCGTCAACCAAATGACTTCCACGAGTCAACTTGGTTCGACCAGCATCGTTTTGCAGTTCGATCTGAATCGCAACATTGACGCCGCCGGACGAGACGTCCAGGCCGCGATTAATGCCGCGCGCAGTCAGTTGCCTTCGTACCTTCCGGGGAATCCAACTTATCGCAAATCCAATCCGGCCGACGCTCCAGTCTTGATCCTTGCCCTTACTTCAGATCTGATCCCGCGTCCCACCATGTACGACCAGGCCAATTCCATTCTGTCGCAGAAGTTGGCGCAGGTGAGTGGCGTAGGTCAGGTGTTTGTTGGCGGAGGCGCAAACCCGGCTGTCCGCGCCGAAGTCAATCCCATGCAACTCAACAATCTTGGGGTCGGCCTCGATACCGTCCGAACCGCGTTGGGCGCGGCGAATTCCAACCAGGCCAAAGGCGAACTTTCCAACGGCGCCAATCAATGGACGATCAAGGACAACGATCAAATCGATCTAGCCAGCCAATATAGCAATCTGATCGTTGCCTACAACAAAACCAACGGCGCCGCAGTACGCCTGAGCGATGTTGCCGACGTCGAGGATTCAGTCGAAGATGTCCACACCGCCGGGCTCGCCGCCGGGGCTGACGTTGTGGCCGGCACCCCGGACAAGTCCGGAAAAACCCAGCCGAAAGCACAACCGGCCGTTCTAATCATCGTCTTCCGCCAGCCTGGCGCAAACATCATTGATGTCGTCGACAACGTCTACTCGCTTCTTCCGCAACTTCAAGCTTCGATCTCGCCGGCGATTCATATTTCCGTAGTCATGGATCGCACCACGACGATCCGGGCGTCGGTGCACGACATCGAGACCACCCTGGTCATTTCCATTGTGCTCGTGATCCTGGTGGTCTTCGCTTTCCTGCGCACCGTACGCGCCACCATCATCCCCAGCATTGCGGTTCCGTTATCTCTCATAGGAACATTTGGCGGGATGTACCTGTTGAACTACAGCCTCGACAATCTTTCTTTGATGGCGCTGGCGATTTCCACGGGCTTTGTCGTCGACGATGCCATCGTGGTGCTGGAGAACATTACCCGCTATCTCGAACAGGGGATGGCGCCGATACAGGCTGCGTTTCGCGGCGCTCGTGAAATTAGTTTTACCGTGATCTCCATGAGCACGTCTTTGATTGCCGTGTTCATTCCAATTCTGCTGATGGGCGGCATTGTCGGCCGCATGTTCCGCGAATTCGCAGTTACCTTAAGTATCGCAATTGCCGTGTCGCTGCTGGTTTCCCTCAGCACCACGCCGGCCATGTGCGCGCAGATCCTCAAACCAACCCATGAGGCAAGGCACAATCGCGCGTATCAGTTCAGCGAGAAGATTTTCGAATGGATTTTGAACATCTACAGGATTGCCCTGGGATGGGTTCTTCGGCATCAACCGGTCATGCTACTGGTGACAATTGGCACCGCCTGCCTGACCGTAGTCCTCTACATCATGGTTCCAAAAGGATTTTTCCCACAGCAGGATACCGGAAGAATTTCGGGATCGGTGCAAGCTGCGCAAGATATTTCTTTTCCGGCCATGAGCACGAAGATGAACCAGTTCGTCAACATCGTAATTAAGAATCCCGATGTACAAACGATCGTCGGTTTTGCTGGCGGCAATACCGCCCTCAACCAGGGACGCATGTTCATCACATTGAAGCCTCACGGAGAGCGGGAAAAAACTGCCGACCAGGTCATCGGCGACTTGCGAAAAAGCCTCTCCGTCGTTCCCGGCGCCACTCTTTTCATGCAATCGGCGCAGGACCTGACCATTGGCGGCCGGCAGAGTCAGGCGCAGTACCAGTACACGTTGCAAGGCGAAGACCTGACCGAGTTGAACACCTGGGCGCCGCAACTGTTAGCCAAACTCCGCACGCTTCCCGAACTGCGGGATGTGAACACCGACCAGCAGGACAAAGCTTTGGAAACCAATGTCACTATCGATCGCGATACCGCCTCCCGGCTCGGGATTTCGCCGGCCGATATCGACAATGCGCTTTACGACACCTTCGGCCAGCGCCAGGTATCCACGATTTATCATCCGCTCAATCAGTATCACGTGGTGATGGAAGTGGCTCCGCAATATCAGCAGAGTGCCGACGCCTTGCAAAGTGTTTATATTCACTCTTCCAACGGGACGATGGTGCCATTGTCCGCCTTTACCCATATCGGGCCGTCAAATACCTCGCTCGCGGTCAGCCATCAAGGCACGTCTCCATCGGTAACTCTGTCTTTTAATCTCGCTCCCAAAGTCGCTTTGGGTGATGCCATCAAGGCCATCGACGCCGCAAAACTGGACATGAAATTTCCTTCCACCATCAGCGCCGCTCCGCAAGGAACGGCCGCCGCTTTTCAGGATTCTCTGTCCAGCGAATGGATACTCATTCTCGCGGCGATAGGAACGGTTTATATCGTGCTGGGAATTCTTTACGAGAGTTACATTCACCCAATTACCATTCTCTCGACTATTCCGTCCGCGGGCGTGGGCGCGATCCTGGCACTATTGGTCACGGGAAACGAACTGAATGTGATTGGGATGATTGGCATCATCCTGCTTATAGGCCTGGTGAAGAAAAACGCCATCATGATGATCGACTTCGCACTCGATGCCGAGCGCCGCGAAGGTAAGTCGCCGATTGACGCCATCCACGAAGCCTGCGTGATGCGCTTCCGTCCCATCATGATGACGACGATGGCGGCGTTGCTGGGCGGCCTGCCGCTCGCGCTCGGAACGGGGACAGGTTCCGAACTTCACCGGCCGTTGGGAATCACCATCGTCGGCGGATTAATCGTGAGCCAGGCGCTCACCCTCTTCACCACGCCGGTTGTCTATTTGTATATGGATCGTCTACGCGCAGAATCCACGAAACACCGCGTGCCAGGACAGATTGTCTCTACTCCGGTTCAGGCAGACTAAACCCGGATAACCACCAAGGTCACGAAGTAACACGAAGGAAAGCCAAGAGGATCGGGGTTCCTTCGTGTTACTTAGTGTCCTTGGTGGTTAATTGCCTTTCCTGCCACCCAGTCCCATTCACAAAACGCCGAATGCCATCTTTCAAATGCACAACGTTGAAGTTCAGCAACAAGCCGATCGACTTCCGACTAAGCTTCAAATACGAAAGAATCTGCACCTGATGCAGAGGAGAAATCGCATCTACAGACTTGATCTCCACAACCACAGAATCTTCCACCACCAAATCCATCCGGTACCCCAGCTCCAGCTTCACTCCGCGATAGACCACCGGAAGTCCAACTTGGGCCGAAGACTGAATCCCAGCCTCAGCAAGCTCGAACTGCAAACACGCAACATAAGCGCTCTCCAATAGCCCTGGGCCGAGCTCGGAATGGACTTTCATGGCGGCAGTAATAATGGCGTGACTGACTCGCTAGCACCAAAGCGAGTAACTGGAAGGGTAACCATAGATCCCAATATTCGTATCGGAGAGCCCGTTAACAAGGTCAGATGTCACACCGCATTCGGTTTCCTTCGTGTGACTTAGTGTCCTTTGTGGTTACCAGATTTCGCCTTTCATTCCACAGGATGGGTGGCGACCCACCCCAAGGTCCACACCAAAGCGCGTTACCTCCGTAATGTGTACCGTCTTACCATTACAGATTACTCTTATGACGTTAGCCGAAGTCCTGAGGAGCCGCGTATTCTCACTGCACCTACAACTCCAAGTAGAGAAAACAGAAGCGCATCCGCTCGGGCGTTTATTCA
>DATBAX010000045.1:0-14590 GCA_036271275.1 Terriglobales bacterium | reverse complement strand
TCGACGGCTTCTTTTGCCGCACGGTGAAGTTTTGATTTTGTGAGGAAATAACCGCTGGCGCGGTCAAGAATCTTTTTGCGTTTCGCGCGGCGTTTAGTCCCGCGTTTTACACGAGGCATGGTGTTCTCCTTTTGGCTTTCGTTTTAACGACGGCTGGAGGCAGGATGTTTCTAAGCCTCTTCACTCGCCGGCACAGGCAATGAAGCCCGCGCGGTTCTTCGTGGCGTTCATAAGAAAACCACGAAGAAAAATTTAGTACGGAATCATCCGCTTGATTTTCGGCGTGTCCGCATCGCTCACCAGGATCGCTTGTTTCAGCTTTCCCTTGCGCTTTTTGCTCTTGGAAGTGAGCATGTGGCGCAAATGCGAATGGTGGCGCTTTACTTTTCCAGTTCCGGTTTTCTTGAAGCGCTTCGCCGCGCCTTTGTGTGTTTTCAGTTTCGGCATAAATCCTCTAAACCCGCTTTCAGCTGTTAGCTCTCAGCTGTCAGCTTTTGGCTTTCTCAGTTTGTAGATGGGATCTTAACGGCCCCACTATGCTTGATTCGCCCTGCTCTGTACTGGCGGTGGGGCGGACGCAGCTTGCTGCTTTGGTGCGGCGTCTTTCTTCGGTGCGTGCCCTCCGGCGTCTTTCTTGGGCGCCAGGATCGCATGCAGCGTGTTGCCTTCCTGCCTTGGCCGGAATTCTACGATGGCATTCTGTTCCACGTCCTTGATCAGACGTTCCAGAATCTGCCGGCCCAAACCGGTTCGCGTCATTTCGCGGCCGCGGAAAAAGATCGTCGCTTTGACTTTGTCGCCGTCGTCCAGAAAGCGCAGAACGTGGTTCTTTTTGGTTTCGTAATCGTGGTCGTCCACATTAATGCGGAACTTTACTTCCTTGACCACAATTTTGGTCTGGTGCTTTTTGGCTTCGCGTTCCTTTTTTTCCTGCTGGTAGAGGAACTTGCCATAATCCATGATGCGGCAAACGGGAGGGACCGCGGTCGGCGAAATCTCGACCAGATCCAGGTTCTTCTCACGAGCCAATTTGAGCGCGTCGAAGGGGGTTAAAATACCAATCTGTTCACCTTCGTCCCCGATAACGCGAATTTCTCGCGCCCGGATGCGGTCATTTGTGCGGATAAAACGTTTATCGATACAATCCTCCGTCAGCGAACCAGGGCCAACTCAAGATAAAAATTATAGCATGGGTGCAGCGTGGGGCATCCACAGGGCGAAGGGGAAATCAATGAAAATGTCTCGGCAAAGGCTTATTTGCATGGGAGTTTGGCTGACATTGGCCATTTTACTGGCTTCCGTGGCATCCGTTGCCGCCGAACCACAGGTTGTCCTGCTGTGGCCGAAAGGCGCACCCGGTTCGGAAGGAAAGACCGCGAAAGAAACTGTGCGGGTGACGGCGGAAAAAGACCATGTGGTGTCAAATGTTCACCAGCCCTCCATCACGGTGTACCTTCCAGCAAAAGGCAAGGCGACGGGAGCGGCGGTCGTCATCATTCCCGGCGGCGGACACGTCGAGCTATGGATGGACCACGAAGGTTATCGCGTCGGGCAATGGCTGAGCGATCACGGCGTGGCCGGCTTCGTGCTCAAGTATCGCTTGGCGAAGGCCCCCGGCTCGACCTACACGATTGAAGGAAATTCCTTGCCGGATGTGCAACGTGCAATTCGGTTGGTGCGGAGTCGTGCTTCGGAATGGGGCGTCGATCCGAAACGCGTTGGAGTGATGGGTTTTTCTGCCGGCGGAGAACTTGCGGCGCTGGCCAGCACTCGTTATGACGGCGGAAATCCAGGTGCGGCAGATCCCATCGATCGGGGAAGTTCCAGGCCGGCGTTTCAGGGGCTCATCTATCCGGGGATTCCGCAAGACATGAAGCCTACGAAAGACACTCCTCCGGCTTTTCTGCTTTGCGGAGGCGATGACCGGCCGGCGATTTCGGAAGGCGTTCCGGAACTTTATCTGGCGATGAAGCGCGCCGGGGTGTCCGCCGACCTGCATGTGTTTGCTGGAGTCAAACATGGTTTCGGCGTTCGTGAAAGTAATCACGGGCCGGTGGCCGGCTGGTTGGATCTTTTTTATGGATGGCTCGGAGAGGGTGGGTTTTTAAAGTAGAAACTAGCCGCGCCAGACGCGCTGCTGTGCACTCGCACTAATCAACATCGGCTTGTGGTGAACCGTGGCCGCATGCTGATTGATTGCCGTTGCTGCCTGGGTGCGGCAGTTTCCATTTTCCCTTTGGAACTGCAACGTGCTCACCCGATGGTCACAGTGGATGCACTGGAAAATGCTGCCGTTCTCGATGCGTGTGTTGGTGTAATGTCTCACGGTTTCCATTGTAGCCTTCTTTTCGGAATATTCCGCGGAACTCTGGTAACCAGCCGGAATGCGGTGAAGGCGCTGCCCTGACACGAACCCTGGTCCAGTTAATTTTGATCATCCGGCAGGTCTGCTGGATCATCAGCAGGACTGACTCACTAAAACTCCATCCACGATTTGTTCTGGACGGGCCTGCACCCAATGATTCGCGGCATAGCGTCCGGGCACCAGCATCTTGAGAAAATTGTCGGTGAGGGCTTCGGTGAAATCGCCAGTTGGGCGGCGTTGTGAGCTATTGAGCGTGATAGCTTGCACGGGCTTCCCTACAAGGTCCTGCATGAATGCCAGCTTCTTCATTTCGGCAAGGGCGCGCAGAATTCGATTGCGATCGCGCGCTATGTTTACTGGAACGTGATTGGGCATCGCAGCGGCCGGAGTCCCGGGGCGCGCGGAGTAAGTGAAAACGTGCAGATAAGTAAATGGCAGATCGTCGATGAGACGACGCGTTTCTTCGAAGTCGGCATCGGTCTCGCCGGGGAAGCCGACCATCACGTCGGCACCTATCGCTGCCATGGGCATCGCCGCGCGAATTTTCTCGATCTTTTCGCGATAATGCCAGGGACGATATTTGCGGTGCATGAGGCGCAATACCCGATCGCTCCCAGACTGCATGGGGACGTGCGCGTGTTTGGCGATGCGCGGTGAATCGGCCATCATGCGAATCAACTCATCGCTCCAGTCCATGGGTTCGACGGAACTGATGCGAAGTTTTTCGAGAGACGTCTCGGTGAGAATGGCGCGGACGAGATCTTCGAAACGCAGCCCTTGGCCGTTCGTCGTTGGTAGTTCGCCAGAACCCGCAGCTATTCCGGGTTGGCTGAGAGCTGATAGCTGAGAGCTGACACCTAGATCTCTTCCCCAACGACCAAGATTGATTCCGGAAATTACGATCTCGCGATAGCCCGAGACAACGAGTGCTTCGACTTCGCTCAGAATTTTGAGCAACGGTAGTGAACGACTCTGTCCGCGAACCGAGGGGATTACGCAGAAGGAGCAGCGGTTGTCGCATCCGTCCTGCACTTTAAGATTCGGGCGCGTGCGCTCATTCCCGGCATTGAATACTGGCGCGGAAAGCAATTCGGTATGAGCGAAGATATCGGAGACGAAAATGGCGTCGTTGGCCGGCAGCCGTTGGTCGTTGGCGACTAACCGCGACATCGGGACAAAACTTGATTTTCCAATTACGATTTCGGCGAGATCATGTTTGTGGGAATTTCCGATCACACGGCTCACGCCGGTTAAGGCCGCAATTTCTTCGGGGGCCCGCTGCGCGTAACATCCGGTTACGACAATCTGGCAAGCTGGGTTTTCGCGATGAATGCGGCGAATCGCGGCGCGAGCGTCCTGATCAGCCGATGCTGTGACCGTGCATGTATTGAGCACGACAATCCCGGCATCCCCCGTTTCATCTGCGCGGGAGAATCCGCGCTCACGGAATTGGCGCTCAATGGCGGCGCCGTCGGCCTGGGTGGCGCGGCATCCGAAGTTTTGTACGTAGAAGCTGGGCACCGATTGATGTTAGCGCAAAACGGCATGGCGCGAGGCCGAGAGCCCATGGATCCCTTTCGGCGACGCGGGGAGTAGGGACTCTTCGACTACGCCAGACGTTCACTACCGTCTGGCGGCGATCAGGATGACAGGTTGTATGGCGCGCTTACGCTGTAGCGACTTGCCGCTTGCCTTGGAAGCACTCGCGGCAGAACACCGGTCGTCCCTGGGTTGGCCGGAAGGGGACGGTGGTGTCTTTACCGCACTGCGAACACGTCGTCCGAGTTTCAACCTTGGCTGGGCCCTGTCCAGCTGGGGCCGCTCCTAGTATCGACACCCGTTTCATCTTGCACGCCTTGCAGCGTTTGGGTTCGTTCTTGAATTGTTTATCGTGAAAGAACAGTTGCTCGCCGGCCGTAAACACGAAATCCGCGTTACAGTCGATGCATTTCAACATCTTGTCCTGGAATTCCATTGAGGTGATGCTCCTTTGACTCATCCCCCGCTCGTATTTGCCCGCCAGCGCACAGGGATCTGCGCAGCGCTGGCGCGCCAAGGCGCGCGGTTTGGTAAACATCCCCCTCTAAAAACTTATGATTAAACGGTCTTCCCTGGGTTCGGCCCGCCACATCGCAAGCGATGTGGACAATAGCTATGCATGAAAATCTGCGAGATTTATAAAAAAATAATTTCTTGTTACGAAAACCGAACAGGCCACCCCCGGGAGGGGATGGCCCATAAGAACTAGTCTGCTTCTTTACGAGCCTTTTTACGGCTCCGTTTACGCGCCAAAGCTTCTTTCACGCGTTTCTTCTCGCCTGGTTTCAGGTAAAAGGAATGTCTTTTGACTTCCTTGATGATGTCTTCCTGTTGAACCTTCCGCTTAAAGCGGCGCAGGGCGTTTTCGAGGGACTCTCCCTCTTGCAGTCTGACCTCTGCCAAATGAACTACACCCCCAAACTCGTCCTAATGGGACAAATATTTATTGCAAGGTTTCGCAGCCAAGTCAAGCGCAATTGTGACCGTGGGCCAGTTCGGCGTCGTTCTTGCGGAGTTTTTGCTCAAAACATCAGTCGCAAAGCCAACTGAAGTTGACGTGGAGCATAAGCGCCATTCGGTTTCATGAAGTTTGTCGGAATCTGATAAATCGCTGGGAAGTAATTGGTCCCAATGAGTTTGGAAGTCTGGAAGAACTGGGCGGCGTTGCTTACCAAGCCATCCGAGGTAAGTTGGAACCGTTTATTGTCTCGATTGAGAAGATTGAAAGATTCTCCAATTAGCTCTAATTTCCAGCGATCTCTAACCGCGAGGCGGCGAGTAAGCCGGAGATCAGTGGTAGCGTAGTCGGGGCCCGAAATCGAGTCGCGCTGGAGGCCGGGAAGGCGGTCGTTTTCGCCGTTGTCATCCTGATTCGGGTCACCGGCGACGGTTGCGTCCAACGGCCGGCCGCTGCCCAATGTGGTGACTCCTGAGGCTTTCCAATGGTTGAATACATCGCTCAAAAAAGGTTGATCGCGTCCGAATATTTTGGGTTCCGCAATCCAGGAAAAAACGAAACGCTGGCGCTGGTCGGTGACGCTATTGCCTTTCTCTCCACCGGTCGAATAAGAGTTTTGGACCAACGCAGGACGGCCCGCGACGAGCGCGTCCTGACCGTCGTCGATGGCATGGGCGAAGGTGTAGGCGAGCCGAAAATATATGCCGCTGGTCATCTGGCGATGAATTGACAGCGTGGCCCCGTGATAAACGCTCGAAGCTTCGCTTTCGAACACGTCAATCGATCCTAGTTGCGGAATCGGCCGCGCCAGAGGATTAATGCAGGGCGGAAATGGGCAGGTAAGTGTTTGGGAAAATTGCCAGGTCGAGAACGAAGCGACGTTGTAGTAGCCGAGCAAATTCAGGCCGGAAGCGTCATACACCGGATAAGTCTCGTTCGTTGGCGGCGGCAGGTTCACATCTCGCGCTCGAACCAGGTTTTGGCCATGCACGAACATGTAAGAAACTCCAACGGCGATACGATTTCCCACTTCTTTTTCCAGACTCACGCTCGTTTGCTGGACTTCGGGAGTGCGGAAATTGTGGGCGAAAGATGAGATGTCGCTCTCGGCAAATTGCATCAGGCTGGCCGGCACGGAGCAGTTGGTCGCCAATGGCGCGCAATTCACCAGCGGATTGGGATACTGCGGGAAGACCTGGTTGTCGTAATAGTTCGTGTTGTTCAGAAATAACGAATTTGGAGTGAGTCCGTTTTGAGTCGCAATTGTCGAATTGTAAATTTGCGGAATCCGCGTGTAGAAGAGGCCGTATCCGGCTCGCAGCACCAGCGGCCGATGATCGCCGAATGCATAGGCCAGGCCGACACGCGGTGCGAAATTGTAGGGATTAAACGGCACTTTCCCCGAATCCGGCCATAACGGATTCGATACCAGGCCCTTCCTGGTGAAGGTCTGCAAGTCGTAGCGTATGCCGAGACTGAGGGCCAAGTGCTGGGTCATGCGAACCGTATCCTGTACGAAAGCCGCGTATTCATTGGTGTCGGGATGCGTTACTGCGGAACCGAAATTTTGAATGTAATAGTGCGGCACATCGTGAGCGTAGGCACGTAACGGCGTCAACTCTAGACCGCCTTCCATCGGCGCGAAGGTGAACGGATTCACTTTGATGGGATAGAAAAGGTATTCGCCTCCAAAAGTAGAAGGAAAGAAGTCATAGATCCAACTCAGCAATGCATCGCCGCCGAACTTCCAGGAATTGCGTTTTCCCTCCAGGCTAAGGGTTTCAGCAAAATGCGCCCGATGCTGCCGGGTCTCGCGGGGAAGAAGGGACGAGCGTCCGAAGCCGTTAAGAATTCCGGGAAGATTCGATAACGGCGTATCGGAGTTTGCGTCGGACCACTGCAAATCGCGGGAAAATTGCGCCCTTAGATGACTCACCATCCGTCCGGAAAGACTGCTGGTCAAAGCCAGCGACGCCGTTTCTGTGTCCACATTTTCCTGGCCGTTATCGGCAATGCCGTAGGTCGTTACCGGACTTGAGGGATCGATGAACACATTGTTCGTCCCCCAATAGCGAGAGGTGTTGAGACGAAGAGAGAGATAATTTTTGGGCGTGAGATTGACATCGAGCTTCACAAAGCCGGCGTTCCCCAAGAGCCGCGAAGGATATTGCCCGGCCTGTTTGGAAAGCTGCGCCGCTGTAGCAAAAACCAGGGCCTGATCGCTGGCTTCGTAATCTCCGGGAGTCTCCGGGCCCGTACCCGCCACTGGCGCCAACACCGAACTGCCGTTATCGAACTGCACCACGGTCGGTACGTGAAAGATGTGTTGATCGAATCCTACAAAGAAGAAAGCTTTGTTGCGTTTGATCGGCCCGCCCAGGGTGAATCCAAATTGCTGCTGTTCGCCATGTGGTTTGGAAGTCATGTTGGCAAACCCAGAGTCGAAAGCACTGTTACGTAAATAATAAAAAGTCGTGCCATGAATATGGTTGGACCCGGATTTGGTGACGACGTTGATGACTGCGCCGCCGGAGCGTCCCAACTCGACGCCGTAGGTGTTCGAGGACACGCGGAACTGCTGCACCACTTCATTGGAAAACTGGTAGGGCGCGCGATAGCGGCCGGTGGCCTGGGCAAAGAAAGCGTTGTTATTGTCTCCGCCATCAACCAGATAACTTGACTGGAAGCCGCGAATCCCGCCAAAAGCCAGATCGCCATTCGAACCTGAAGTCAGGCCGCGAGGGTCTTGCGTCACGCCTGGAGTCAGCAGGGCAAGGTCGGTGAAGCGGCGTCCATTCAGCGGCAAGCCAGCGATGGCCCGTTCGTCAATCAGCGAGGAGACAGCGCTGGGCTGGGTTTCCACCAGTGGGGGCGCATCCGAGACTGTGATGGTTTCTTTGCTTCCGGCAACCGCGAGTTTGAACTCAAGCGATGTAGTCCCACCTACATCCACATGCAATTTGGGCGTGAGCTGAGGCGACATTTTTTCCGCAGTGGCGCGGGCAAAATAATCTCCGGGAGGAAGCAATTGAAAATTGAATTGGCCGAGGTCGTCGCTGACGGCGGAGTAATGTGAACCGGTCGCGTTATTGATCAGAGCGATGGACGCGCCCGGAACACGGCCGCCCGAGGGATCCAGGACAATTCCCCGAATGGCTCCGGTGGAGGCATCCTGGGCGAAGACGGCGATTGCGGCCAGAACAATGACAGCCGAACAATACAAAAAGCGCATAGGACTTCACCTGCGTGCAAGGTGAGCCCAGCATTGACGGGACTCGTCTGGTATATCACTCGGTGGAGGAATAAGTCTGTGACCTTGGGAGTTTCTTTTTTCTCTTGTCCCAAGGTGGGAAGAAACCTGGGCCACGGATCTTCGCTGATTTTCGCGGATTTCTTTTTAGAACCGAGTCGGGGCCTCACAAACCTATGCCCATGGTCATTTCGAATCTGGCGGAAAATTGGAGGAGGGAGGTGACGTGAAACGAATCTAGCGACCTAGCTCAGCTTTTGACGCACGATTTCTTCCACTTTGCTCAGTACATCGTCTTCAGATAAACCGGTTGAATCGAGGATTACGGAATCGGGCGCAGGTTGTAGGGGAGAAGCAGATCGGGTGCGATCTCTACGATCGCGTTCCCGCAATTCGGCCGCCGTCGCTTCGGCCGCGGACCCGTGCAAGTGTTGCTGTTGTAGCCGACGCTGTTCGCGGACCATGGGATCGGCGTCGAGAAAGATTTTTATGTCGGCGTCAGGGAAGACTTTTGTGCCGATGTCGCGGCCTTCCATGACTACGCCGCCGTGAATTCCCAGTTCGCGCTGGCGGGCGACCATCCATTCCCGAACTTTAGGATGGACCGAAACCCTGGACGCACCTTCGGTTACGTCGGTTTCGCGCACCCGTGAACTGACCTCGCGTCCGTCGAGCAGAACGCGGTTGCCACCCAGACTGGGTTCAATATGAATGCGCGAACTCTGTGCCAGCTTCAGCAAGGCGGGCTCGTCATCGAAAGAAGCGTCCCACTCGATGGCCTTTAGCGCGAGCGCCCGATACATGGCGCCACTCTCCAGGTTCACATAGCCGAGTTTGCGGGCCAGACGCGAGGCAATCGTGCTCTTGCCGGCGCCGGCGGGACCATCGATGGCGATAATCAGTTTGCGAGGTTGGGGGGCAGTCATCTATTAGAGAGATGATTTTACAACGGCGAAGGAATGCAATGCTGGTCAACCACCAAGGACACTAAGTTACACGAAGGAAGTCCCAAGATTCCTTAGGGTTTCCTTCGTGTTACTTCGTGTCCTTGGTGGTTAAAAGAACTTGAGCGGCCGCACTCCTACCAAACCCGGCAAATTTTGTCCGGATCATTCACCATGGGCTGGCCCGCCTTGCACGAGAACGCATGCGCAAACTGCGGCATGTTCACCACCACCCCATTGATCCGAAACTCCGCAGGCGAATGCGGATCGGTATTGGTCAACAGCCGCAATTGCTCCGGACGATCATTCGAACAATCCCACTGGGCATAGCCAATAAAGAAACGTTGATCGGGAGTGAAACCATCGATTGGTTGAAGGTCCTTGTTTTTTGTCGCATCTTTCCACGCGATGTAGGCAAGAATTTCGCCGCCCAGATCGGCAACGTTTTCGCCGAGAGTCAACTTGCCGTTGAGGTGCATGTCATCGACCGCCACATATTTAGAATATTGATCGGCGACACACTGAGTACGAGCGTCGAATTTCGTGCGATCGTCCTTGGTCCACCATTCCTTCAAGTTTCCTTTGGCATCGAACTGGCTGCCTTCGTCGTCAAACCCGTGCGTCAATTCATGGCCGATGGTGCCGCCGGTGTTGCCGAAGTTTGGGGCGTCATCCATTTTGGGATCGTAGAGCGGCGGTTGCAACACCCCTGCGGGGAAGTTGATATCGTTCATTTGAGGATTGAAGTAGGCATCGACCGTGGGTGGCGACATGTCCCATTCACCGTGATCGACGGGCTGTCCGATCTTATCGATTTGACGCTTCTGCTCGAATTCGCCCGTGCGCTGAACGTCGCCGACAAAATCATCACGCGTAAGCTTCACGTTGCTATAGTCATGCCATTTATCGGGATAGCCAATTTTGTTGCGGATCCCCGCTAATTTTGTAAGCGCCTGCTTCTTGGTTTCCGGACTCATCCAATCGAGCTGCTGGATGCGCTGTCCCATGGCAGCTTCGATTCCCTTCACCATGTCTACCGTGCTCTGCTTCAGTTCCGGAGAAAAGGTTTTCGCTATATAGGCCTGCCCGAGGGCATCGCCAAGATTGAAATCGGTGTACTGCACGCAACGTTTCCACCGGGGCTGCTGTTCCATTGTTCCGCGAAGATATTTGCGGTAGAAGTCAAAATTTTCGCTGACAAAAGCGGACGACAGAAATTGCGAATACGAATCGGCAACATGGAAACGGAAATAAACCTTCCAATCCGCCAGAGATTCGGTCGATAGTTCCGTGTTCAGTTGCTTATAGAATGCCACCGCATCGACGTTGAGAATTTCAAACTTCGGATAACCCAGCACCCGGTAATAAGTTTGCCAGTCGAACTTTGGCGTCAATTGCTCGAGTTCCGCCAGCTTCATTTTGTTCTTTTGCTTGTACGGATCTCGACGCTCTACCTTGGTTAAAGAAGCCTGGGCCAGATTGGTTTCGATGCGCATGACAGTCGACGCATTCTTTTTCGCAGTGTCGGCATTATCCCCTAGCAACTCGAACACTTTCTGCGCATGCTGCAAATAACGCTCGCGAATCTCCTTCGACTTGGCGTCTTCTTTGGTGTAGTAGTCGCGATCGGGTAGACGCAGTCCGCCTTGGTCCAGATCGGAAATTTCCTGTTCGGAATCGTCAGGGTCCTGGCTGGTGCTGGGACCAAAAAGCAGCGAGCGGCCATAAGGCAGTGTGGTATGGGCGATGAAGGAAGCGAAGTCGTGAATGGACTTGAGGTTGGCGATGGCGTCGAGGTCTGGCTGAATCGCGGCAGCCCCACGCTTCTCCAGGGTCGTCTCGTCCATGCAGGCGGCATAGAAACTGCCGATCTCTTTGGTGGCAGGGACGCTAGAGCCATCAGTGGCGGCGGCTTGTTCCAGAATGCCATGCAGGAAATTCAGGTTATCTTCGTATAGCTTTCCGTAGACACTCCACGAAGACTGGTCGGCGGGGATGGGATTCTTCTTCTGCCAGCCGCCACAGGAATAGTGATAGAGATCGACGCAAGGATCGATGGATTTATCCATCGCGCTGACGTCGAGGCTCGGAGTATAGGGAAAAGCCGGCTCCGCAGCTTTATCTTGAGCGACCGTCAAAGAGGGCAGGAATAGGGCAAGCAGGATTGCGCAATGCGCTTTCGAAAAGGTCATATTTATCTTGGACTATGGTATCGGGAAAAGGTCACCGAAGCGGATTTATCGTAATGAATTGTGTTGATGGTTTACAACCCCCGGAAGAGAGGGCGGGGATTTTGGGATGGAGAGTTTTTCGGAACGCTGAACGACCTCCAAAGAGTTTTGTCATCCTGAACGCAGTAAATGTTTCGCGCAGCGAAGTATTCACGGAGTCGAAGGATCTTTACCGTTCCACTTTGGATTCAATTTGAGGAATTGTTGGCGAACGACCCTAGGGACGCCGCTGCGGTGGTCTCGGTCCTCGAGGTTTCGATCCGGGAGATCTGGGACCGGAAGGCCTTGATCCCGGCGATCTAGGACCCGAAGGTCTAGAGCTTGGAGATCTCGGGCCGGAGAACCTTGAACCCGCCGGTCTTGGCCCGGAGGGTCGAGAACTCGGTGGCCTTGGTCCTGAAGGCTTTGAATCCGAAAACCTTGGCCCTGAAGGCCGGGAGCTTGGAGGTCGTGGTCCAGTGGGACGAGGTCCCGTGGGACGTGAAGGTCTTGGGCCCGAAGGTCGTGGTCCCGCGGGCCGCGCATTAGGTGGGCGAGGGCCTGAAGGTCGTGCCGATGAAAATTTGGGCCGTTGTTCCGCTGGCCACCGTGCCACAGGCTTGGGACGCGGAATCGGCGCGTGCACGATGGCCGACTTGGCGGGTGTGATCTGTACCAGAAGCCGGTTCCCGACGCGAACGTGGCTGAGTTCGCGTGCGTTCAGCAAAAGATTGACCGAATCTTTCACACGCGAGCGGGGCACAAAATTGCCGAAGAACAATTCGATTTCCTGCTGGTCGGCCGCGATGACGCAATCCAGATATTTTGAAATCAAAAACGACAGCGCTTCGCCGACTGAAATTTCCATTCCTTCACGGACAGCTTCCGGCGACCAACGATACAGGACATCCCAAGACGATCCACCGGTGTTGTCGTAGTCCACGCGGGTGATACGAAGACGTGACCAAAGCTCGCCCAGCGCCCGATCAAGAGCGACCAGCGAAACGCTTCCACCCAGATCTTCCCGCATCTGTTGTTTCGAAATCGGCCCCTTGCGTTGAATCAAGGCAAACGTATCCACAGCGAGCTGGGAATATTCCGATCGTGGGCCCGGCTTGGGCGGCTGCTTGGGATTGCGATCACCCGACAACGCATAGAAATAAGGAAAGATCGAACTGGAAATCAACAGCGCGTTTTCGTTAAACAGATTGGCTTCGTAGGCATCATGCTCGCGCAACATCCGGACCATTAATGCTGTTGCTTCCTGCGCCCGTGGATCGGCGAAGGCGTGCTGCCAGGTAGGCAAATTTTCGTCCGCACCAACCCATGCGCCGATGAACGTGGGCGCCAGCACAGTATTGCGCTGGGGATACATCATGCAGAATCCGACGGATTCAAGAAACGAACGAGCGTCTTCGATAGTGCGCGCGGGAATTCCGTTAAGCCGCCATTTGTCGCTGCGAAGCTGGTTGAGATCGATGTCGGGCATAAATGCAGCTACTAGCTTCTAGCTCCTAGCTTGGAACATTCGCTCCGGCGCTTTGCTAGGAGCTAGCGGCTAGAAGCTAGTAGCTAGATTCTCTTAAACGCCTTCTGAATGTCCTTCATTGAGTATCGCAGAACTATGGGCCGTCCGTGCGGACACGACATCGGGCATTCGGTTTTTGCCAGCTCGGCGAGCAGCCATTCCATTTTATTTTGTTCCAGAGGCATATTCACTTTGATCGCGGCATGACAGGCGATCGAGGCCGCGATGCGATATCCGATCTTGTCTAAGTTCAGGACTTGTTCCTCGTGCGACAGTTGATCAAGCAATTCGTGGAGCATGTGCTCGACTTGAAACGCTTCGATGCCCGCAGGCGCGACTTTGATAGCGATGCTGCGTGCGCCAAACGGTTCGGCTTCGAATCCGTTTTCGTTCAACTCGTCGGAAATTTCCGAGAATACCGCTTGCTGGGCAGGCGTGAGTTCGAGCACCAGAGGCATGAGCAAGCGCTGACTCTCCGATTTCTGCGCGGCCCGCTGCTTGAGGACTTTTTCAAACAGCACGCGTTCATGCGCGACGTGCTGATCGATGATCCAGAGGCCTTCGTGATTCACCGCAAGAATGAATGACTCGCGAATCTGGCCGAGAGGTTTCAGCGTGGCCAAGGCCGGCGTGATGTCGCCATCTGAATGATTTATCGCTTCGATTTCATCGGGGATGGGCGGCGCGCAGGTATCGCCCGGTATCGGTTCGGGCGCCCGAACCAGCGACAACGCGGCATTGCCTTCGATCGCAATTCCATCCATGCCGAATTGAAAGCGATCAGTCACCAGGGCCGTGGCCATTGCTTGCAGCGCGAAGCCAGGCGCTCCGGCCGGAGCATCGGGGGCTCGCCAGCCCGAAGCCGCTTCAATGGAGGAGATTCGGGCGCCGGGAGTTAATGACGCGCCGGCTGTGGGATGCGCGTGAATTTCCGTGGCGAACTGCGGCACCGGACGCGCTTTCATTAGAGCGGCGCGAATGGAGTCACGGACAAAATCGTGCATGATCGACTGCTGTCGAAAGCGAACTTCCGTTTTCGATGGATGCACATTGACGTCGACTTCCTCGTTCGGCATTTCAAGAAATAGTAGGACGACGGGAAACACCGACGGCGGAATGATGTTGCGATAAGCCTCGGTAATTGCGTGTTGAACCAGGCGGTCGCGAATGAGGCGGCCATTCACAAAAACATAAATCGAGTTGCGGTTCAGCTTTTGGATCTCGGGCTTCGAAACGAAGCCATGCACGCGCATTTCCCCAGGCGTCGAAGGGCGGGCTTCTTCTTCCTCCGTTTTCTCGCGCCAAGGCGGAGGTTGCGGTAAGCCGATGCGCGCCAGCGGTTGCACGGCGGCAACTGGAATCAGTTGGTCCAAAACTTCTTTGCCGAAGACTTGATAGACGCGTTCGCTGTATCCCGCGACCGGCGGGGCAATCAGCATCGCATTGGTCATGGAGTGCAGTTCGAAATGCTTGTCGGGATGCGCCAGCGCATAGTGTGTGACCAGCGACGCGATATGCGACAGTTCGGTAGACTCAGCTTTCAGAAATTTCTTGCGCGCCGGCGTATTGAAAAATAAATCGCGGATGGTGATCGAGGTCCCGGCCGGCAGTCCTGCTTCTTCGACTTTGAAAATCTTGCCGCCGTTGATTTCGACGACTGTGCCTGAATCTTCGTCGGCCGCGCGGGTTTCAAGATGCAATCGGCTTACCGAAGCAATCGAAGGCAAGGCTTCTCCGCGAAAGCCCAATGTAGAAACGCTCAACAAGTCCTCGGCATTTTTCAGTTTCGACGTCGC
>DATBAX010000044.1:0-9849 GCA_036271275.1 Terriglobales bacterium | reverse complement strand
GCGGATGGAGGTCATCGCCCCCAGGTCCTTGTGCTCCCATAGATCCCGCAGTGTGTATTTACCTGCTGGGAATCCCAGGTCCTTCCAGGCATATTCGGTGGTCTGGCTGGTTTCTCCAGTATTGAAAACTGATAGATATTGGTTATTTCCTGTGGAGGATTGCGCGACCCAAACGACCGTTGTGCCGCTCGTGATTACAGGATGATTCCCGGTTGAGTGCTGGTCGACCGCAATCACTTCGGGATTCGTAAGCAAGGACGTCGTCCATTCATCTGCTTTCGTTAAGTCTCCACCAATCATCAGCGGCGAAGGAAACATTACCCAGAGAGTCATGAAGGTTCTTTGTTCGTCGTGAGTGAGCCGGGTGTAGCGCGGCTTGCCCCAACCGGGAGCCGGACCTAGATATCCCAGTGGCAGCATGTCGGCATCCGGCCAGCGTCCGGGTTGCGATTTGCCCGCCCATTTGGAAACATTCGCAAATTGATCTCCTAGTCCCTGGGGATACGGAACCGCGCTGTGCCAGATGTCCCAAATGTCGTCAGAGATGCGCCACATCTGCGCGTACTTTCGCATTTCATCCGTCATTTCGATCGGTGCAGGCCCCGGAGAAAGACTGAGGACGATAGGTCTTCCGGTTTTGTCCAACGCTTGGCGGATCATCCGGATGTCGTCGCCTTTGTATGGACGACTGCTAATGCAGTCCACTTTGATCAGGTCGATTCCCCATTCTGCATACATTTTTGCAATCGAGTCGTAATAGGCTTGGGCTGCTTGATTTGGATTGGTGCCGAAGTTGTCGAAATTCCATGAACAGGTATCGGAAGAATCAGCGCCGTCCGCAGCAGAGAGAGTTGAATTGGCAATGACGGTTTTATCGGCGACCGCCTGTTTGGGGATACCTCGCAGAATATGGATACCGAACTTGAGGCCGAGAGAGTGAACGTAATCGGCGAGAGGCTTAAATCCGGCATCGTTGGCCGCGGACGGAAAACGATTTATCGCCGGCGTGTAGCGACCAAACTTGTCCAGGCTGTATTGCGAAGTTTTGGAATTTCCTTCAGCCTTTGGATTGGTCACGAACCATTCCATGTCCACAGTGACGTACTGCCAGCCAAAGGGCTTTAAATGTTTCGCAAGCCATTGCGCATTCGCCTTCACATCCCCTTCGGTGACCGTGGTTCCGTAGCCATCCCAACTATTCCAGCCCATGGGCGGAGTCGCAGCCAGAGCGGGTGGATCGCCCGCCTGCTGCGCCTGCACGGCATTTCCCGAACACAGAATCGCCAGACCAAAAAGCAAAGCAAATCTTTTCATGGTTGAGATTTCACCATCGGAAGAATAAGTGCCGAGGGGTGCTCGGCATCGTGATAGATCGTATTCGTGGCCGAAACATACTTCTGCGCCGACGCCTGCGTTGCTCCTGTATTCAAATTCCTGTCAAAGCGGGGAAAGTTGCTGCTGGAAACCTCCAGCCGCAACGAATGTCCTTTCAGAAAAACATTACTGGTAGACCATAAATCAATGGTCAACTTATAGATCTGGCCGGGGTTCATCAACTCGGGCCTTTCTTGCGAGTTGCGATATCGGGCACGAAGAATGCCTTCGGTCAAATTTTGTGCAAACCCATCGGGACCGACATCCACAAGTTTCGCCGTGAAATCCGTATCCACTGCTGAGGACTGAGCAAACACTTCGAGACTGACCGGCCCGGTGACTTCGGTATCCTGCGCGAACGCAGGTGTGGTGTAAATCAAGACATCATCGCGGGCCTCCACCGCGCGCTGATCGCGGGGCCCCGGCGGCATATGGGAACCATCGCAGCATAAAGGCCCGCCCATGGTGGGGGCGGGATTTGATGGATCATAGAGATAGTGGTCAGCCGATTCGGAACGCGGAGAAACAGTGGAGAGACTGCCGTCGCCGCGGAGCGACGCCGCGCCTTTCGCGGCGTGCAAAAAATATTTTGTGCTTTGCGCCCGAGCTAATGGCCAGTCATCTTCTTCCCGCCAATGGTTGACGCCCATGACGAAAATCTTTACCGGCTTTCCAGCAAATTCGTTTTGAACGCCCTTGAAAAGATAGTCGTACCATTTCAAAGTAACTTCGTCTTCATCGAACTCCGCGGCTGCCGGCCCAAAATCCACGTCGCCGATTTTCCTGCCGCTGCCGGCGTGGCCTCCAATGGCCATTAACAGATGCTGTCCTTTCCGCGCCGCTTCACTTCCCCCGTGGGATTTGATGCCCAGATAATTGCGTAGCGATCCTCCTTGAAAAAGGTCATACCACGCAGCCACGGTTAGGACCGGAATTGTGATATCGCTGAAATGTTCTTCGATGGATATCGGTTTCCAGTAGTCGTCGTAGTCGGGATGCGCCAGCCAGTCCAGGTAGTAGGGAGCCAGGGATTGCATCGAGACCGGCGCCGCGGAAGGATCCGGAAAATTGAACAGCGGATAATTAGCCAGCGGCAGCTTCCAGATTCCGCCAAGAGCATTCGCATTGTTCTGGACAGCACGCTCTGCGGTGTTTATCGCCAGGCCCGACGTCCAGGATTGGTTGAACCACTGCTCAAAAGCGCCACCCTGGTAGGTCCAATTTTCGTGGTAATTGCTGGCAGTGACCACCGGGCAGATGCCGGCCAGATGCGGTGGATGGGCTATGGCCGCCAGCATCTGCGTAGCGCCAACATACGAGCCACCAAACATGCCGACTTTTCCATTTGAATACGGCAAAGCGGCTGCCCATTCCACGCTGTCATAGCCGTCGTCCGATTCATGCTTGAAGGTGTACCACTCGCCCTCGGACTCAAAGCGGCCTCGGACGTCTTGCACGATGACGACATATCCCCTTGCTGCAGCCTTGAGACCAAATCCGGCAGCGCCACTTTTGTTATAGGGAGTACGTTGCAACAAAACAGGAAACTGCCCATCCGCTTTCGGGCGGTAAACATCCGAGTGGAGTGTAACTCCGTCGCGCATCTTGGTGGACGCTTGTTCCACAATCACTTCGTAGGATTGAGCGGCATGAAGCAAGCAACTGCTCAGGATGAGTGCGAAAGAAAACACATATCGCGAGGTGTTCCTGCAGAACATGGAGCAAGTCCTCCGTGGTTACTGAATCGCCAGGATATTAACTAGGGACAGCAAGGCCCCCATAAGATAAACGAATCATGAGCGGATGAGTGGGGAAAATGTTTCAGAAATTTGGTTAAGTAAAGAAGCGTCGCAACTCGGAGGCCACGATTTCCGGCTGGCCGTCATTGGAAGGGCCCAAGTGGTCGAGACCTTTGAATTCAACTCGTCGACAGTGCGGCAGAGCTTTTTCCAGAGCGTCCAGGGCAGCTCGCAGGAACGACTGACTCTTGCTGCCGCCCATCAGTAAGACTGCAGCACCAACAGACTTAAATGTTTCCACCGCACCTTCCGTTTCAATGACCAGCTGGGCGTCGAAATGCATCGTGGGAATCAGTGGCTTCACGCGGTATAACCATTCGATCTGCATCCTAATTCTTCGCTTTGAGAAAGTCATATCGACTGAGCCGACTCCATGGGGCCGCTAATTAGCCCATGACCCGCCTGAAACGCGCCTGACAAGCTTGGCACGTTAGTGCCATTCACACCGGGTGGATCAAGAGGTATGTTGGTGGTGAGCAGACTTCGGGGGAGGGCTGTTCGACGAGCGTCTCAGGCCAAATCGGTCTGGGACGCTTTCGTTTTTTCAGGTGTTTGGAAGTGCGGGTTCCGCGCTGGTCAGACTTTTTTGCGCGGAGACGAGGAGAGCCGGAACGAGATATTCTGCACACGCTCTCGCAACTTAGTCCATCCTTCGAGAGCGACACTGATGGTTGCTTGGTCCTGCTCGGCATCGGCGAAGCCGGCGCTCTGCATTTTTTCAGCCGCGGCCGTAAATCGCTGGGTGCTCACGTCATCCATAGCGATAAAGCGGAATGCCTGCGCCTCCGCAACGCCGTCGGCCCCGGTTTGCAGAAATTCAATGTGCGCGCTGACTTTTCCAAAAACCGTACCCAATGCCATTTCACCGGAAGTTCTCTCCGGAAATGGCCCTTTCGCCAAAAGTACAGACCCTCCCGTCGTCGAAAGGCGTTGGATCGTTCCCAGAAACTTCTGTTCGTCGACAATAAAAATTGCCCGCTCCTGGTTGGGAACACGAATCCGAGGTGGCCGATTGTACTTGGTAGGTTTGTCAGTCTTCCGAGGCATTGTAGATAGGATTACAACTGTTCCGAAGGCCGTCAATGTTACCTAAGTTCCTCAATAAAGACGCATGCTCCGTGATGGGCAATTGGATAAAATCCGCGACCGGACCGTTGCGTCCCTGTTGGAAGAAGCGATCTATCGTTTCTCAACCGGCGCACGCGTTGGGGAGGTCTTTGGCGAAGTAATGGCTGAGGATGCGGCCTTAGGGCTGTTCTGTGTGAGCAATAGCGAGAACGATTTGGTGATCTACTACGCCGCCACCGTTCGGGAGCGCAAACGTTTTACTTATGCCACGAGTATTCGTTTTGCTGAGTTTCTTCCCGCCCGCAAAGAATTGCTCGTTCTTACCGGCAACCAGAAACTTCATGCGATTAGCATGGAAGACTTTACCTGCTTCCCCATAGTCGGGTGTCTGGTTTCGCGAGTCGCTGAAAAATCTTACGAGAGCGTTTCGAATCTAGGCTGGGACGGTAGCTTCCGCGCTGGAATGAGAACCGCGCTGTTTGCGTAGTTCGATTTGGAATTCGTCGGTCGTAAGTTCAGACTTGATGCGGAAAAGATCGAGCAGAGGATCTTCCACTTCATCGCTTACTTGACTGACGGATAGAGGTCCTTCGCTGTTATCCATGCCTTCGGGCTTGACCATCAGCTCGGGAAGAACGCCATTGCTATTCATCAGAGCTTGAATGAACTTCTCGACTTGTTCTCTTTGCAGAGTGGTGTGCTGAGTGAGCTCCACTCCCATGCCGACTTCAGGATGCATAACGCGCACCATGCCTTCGGCCTCGACTTCCAACTGACCAACTTTCATGGCAAGCACAAGCCGGGTGCGCACTGGAAACGGCGACGCCATTTCCAAATAACAGCCGCCGAGACTCAGGTCCGACAGTTTGCAGGCAACCGGGGGATCGTCAGTTTCCATTTCTGGAGAATGTTGCTGGAGCCAGGAGTTGAGTTGCTCACGGGTCTGCGTCGAAATATCCACAAAACGTACGCCGGATTGCCGGCCCGCATTTTCCCAGGCAAACTCGCCGGCGCATTCGATCTTCGTTTCCATCCCCGGCAGAGTGAATTGGACGCGCACGCGACTGGCATTCTTGGGACGCTTGAATTGCTGCAATGCCATCCCGCCCTCGCTCAAGTCGGTGCTGGTAGTGTTTTGCTGGCTGGATCCATCCGCGGAAACCAGGGTGACAGGAATCTGAACTGGAAAGCGTGTGTTACGACGGCGTTCACATTTCATCAAAGCCCGGGCTGCGCGAAAGCTTGCCTTGGCGCGTTCTGACGAAACCGGCTTATACAGAACGAAATGTGCTCCCAGTTCGAACGCGCTACGCAGAGCGTTCTGTCCATCCACAATGGCTACCGCCACCGCGCGCTTGTTGCACGGAGCCGAGCGGGCGCTGCGCAGCACTAACGACGCAATTTTCTCGTCGGTGCAATCCACAATGACCGCTTCAAATCTCTGACGGGTGAGCTTGCGAATTGCCGAGTCAGAATCCGTGCAATGTTCGACGGAAATCTCCAGGTCGCCGAGCACACGGCGCAGCACCCGGACGATCTTGTCGTCGGAACAGAACAACAGACACTTCAAGGTCATAATCCGCTTTCAGTCCGGGGAACCCGGAAAATCGCTTAGCCGCGACCGGCAGCCGCAGCCTTGTCATCATCCTCATCGAGCAGATGGGCAACCGTACGGAGCTGCTCTGCGGCGTTCTGCAGGGCCTCAATTTGCTTGCCTAACTGCGCTTGTTCAGCCTGCTTCTTGCGAAGCACTTCATGGATATCTCTCACGATAGTTCTCCCTATGTTGACTGTAGGGAGGACGGGCCAAGCGCGTCAATCCATCCGGGTTCGAAGGCGGTTACGCCCGTAACTGGCGCGGATCGGGCGTTTTCTGATCTGGCGCGCCAGATGGAATCGGTTTTGACGACACGTTTGTCCTAACTACGACCTTACGAGAGAACGGTCACAAGTTTGCTATTGACTTAGCCAGAAAAACCTGTAGAATCATGAGCTTCCAGCTAGTGAAACGGTTCTGTAACGGTGGGCTGAAAAGGTCTGGAATCCTTGACGGCGGCGGCGAATCTAATTCGTAGGACGCTTTTTTAGTTATCTCAGGTACGAGGCGCAATCTTCATGGCAAAACGACGCGGAAATCCTAATTGGGGTAAACCGGAGCCGATCGGACCGATTACTCCGACAGTGACTGAATTTGAGCAGGTGGTTCGGGAATACAAGCTCTCCCCTGACCAATACTTACGCTCGACCCGCCTGCGGGAATGGGCACGGCGGAACAAGAACTCGAAGTACATCCCTGAACCGCTTTTGGAAGCCTGGGGATTCGAGATCGAGTCCACCCTGTAATCATCGTCTTAGAAATGAAAAAGCCGCCCAACGGGCGGCTTTTTTCTGTGGAAGAGAGTGTTTAGAAGGGTTTGCGGATCACGATGTTGCTGTCGTGAATGAAGAATTGCGCTGAACAATGATCTGAGCCGCAGATCACGGGCAGCAGGCCGCCGAGCTGTTTGCGTGTGATCAGCCCCAGCGTACCGCAGTTCGGGCAGGACAATACCGCCCAATAGGGATCTTCCCTTTCGCCTACGTTCCCGGCATTTTCCAGCACGAAAATCGTCCCCGGAATCATCTGCTCCGGGATCCATTCATTGAGGACTTCGAGTTCTGCGATCATTGATCCTCCCCTGTTCCCTTCTTCAGGAAGCCTTTTTTTTCCTGCGCGGGGAAACGGACCCGCTGGTCTTCTTGCCGCTACGAATGTCAGCCCGCACCTGCCGCACGGTGTCGCTGAGACATATGGTGAACATCGGCTGCCGCGAATTTTTCAGGATGTCGACAATTTGCTTCGCCGACGTTTCCAGATAGAGACTCTTGCCGTCGGTCAGCAAGTGATACTCCGACGAGCCGCCGACGGTTTCTGCCAGGCGCTTGCTGAACTCTTTCTGCAAGAACGTGATCACTTTGCGCACGCGTTGTAACGAGAAGCTTCTCTGCCGGAGATCACAGATCACCGCAACTTCGACCAGATCTTCCATCGAATACAGCCGCCGATGCCCTTCCCGCGCGGGTTTCACGATGCCGCGTTCGTCCCACCATTGCAGTTGGCGCGGCGAAATTCCGGTGAGGGACACTACATCGCGGGATGTAAATTGCTCCTGCATAAGTAAATGTTTCAAACAAAAGTGCTTAAGAATGTTTGAAACATTCTAGGCGTGAGTTGGTTACTGTCAACGGAAGAATCGGTGGATAAGGGGTGACTAGAGGAGTTCCCCAGGGAGGATCGATGTCACGCGGACACTCATGTCCGCGAACTGTTTAGCGCCAGCCACCACCGACAAATTGAACAATTTCCAATTGGTCGCCTTCAGCAACCGTTGTGTCAGCCCACTGCGAGCGCGGAACAATATTGCGATTCAGTTCCACAGCCACGCGATCAGCCTTCATGCCAAGTTGCTCGATGAGAGCAGAGAGCAGAAGAGCTGTGTCAAATTCGCGGCCCTCGCCATTGATCTGAATTCTCATAAGTGGATTTTCGTAGGATGAATGTAGAACGGCAAAGGAATGGAGCAACTCCAAATCTAGAAATCTTGTCATTCCGAGAAGCGCAGCGCCGAGGAATATCGCTGCCTGTGCTGAGGAAAAAGTGATTAGAGAAGATTGCCTACGCTTCCACTTTTCTCAACTCAAACTTCCGCGTCGCCGTCCGTCCGGAAAAACTCGCTTGCACCAATATCGATGAATCCGGCAGCGCCGAATCTTCCACATCAATCTTCATCTCGGCTTCGCCCGCCGAGTCGGTCACTACTTGCGTATAAAACGGCGCTTCCGAAGGACGAGAAAACCGCACCGTCAAGCGCGCACCCTGCGCTCCAGAGCCGCCGTCCGTAACGCGCAATCGCACCACCAGATTATGATCGGCATGCACCGCATCGGAATTCAGCCACTGCACATCAAGCTCGCGAATCGCCGACAAGTCCGGTGCATGTTTATCGAGAACGTCATCCAGATGCCCATCACGAATGGAATCCAGCACCAGGCGATGCTGGTCCCGCAGGATCTGCTCTTTTTGGTGATCGGTAAATCCAGCGTCGGCAGCTTTGTCGGCGTAGGAACTCGCGCGTTTGCCGATGCAGCGTCCGCGAACGAAGACCTGCGTCTGCAAAAGCAGCTCGCCTTCCCGGGCCTCGCTCTGCACGTGATACACGGTATCGTCGTGTTTTACGTCTGTATTAAAGCCAAAGATCATCGGGTTCCGTCGCGGCGATTTAAGGTCTGTAGGAAATGTAGCATGTCTCGATTACAGATTTCTTAACAAAGGTGACCGAGAACCTTGACACTACACGACTTGAAATCTAATCTAGTGTGTTTACTAACTGCTGCCGCAAATTATATATAGCTGCCTTATGCCCGACAATTATTTCGCCAATTACCTGCCATTATTGATTCATTTCGTAATCGCAGGCGCCGTGGCCGGCGGAATGGTCACACTTTCCTGGATCATTGGCTATCGGCGCCCGACTGCGCTGAAAAATGCCGCCTACGAATGCGGCATGGCCCCGGTCGGAGACGCGCAGGCACGTTTTTCGGTAAAATTTTATCTGGTGGCGATGCTGTTTATCCTGTTCGACGTGGAAGCGGTCTTCCTGTATCCATGGGCAGTCATTCTTCGCGATCTCAAAATGTTCGGTTTCTACGAAATGATGGTGTACATCGCGATTTTCCTGGTCGGCTTCTTCTATATATGGAAAAAAGGTGTGCTTGATTGGGGCAATCCCTCGGCAAAACGAGGTGAGGTCTAAATGCCCTGGCCCGCGGCGGTCACCGATCTTGAGCAATTGAAAGAACATCCAGCGATCGCGTGCTTACTCGCCTGGAATCCAGCGGCGGTCGAAGGCGCGAAATACGATCGGGACGAAACCACCATATATATAGAACGATCGGCGATTCGGGAAGCCTGCGCGATTTTGCGTGATAATCCGGCGGTTCCTTTCAATTATCTTTCCGATGTCACCTGCGTCGACTGGTTCCCTTCGGAGCCGCGTTTCGAAGTTGTTTATCATCTTCTTTCGATCCCGAAAAAAGAGCGCGTGCGGTTGAAAGTGCGACTGAGCGGCGAAAGTCCTGTAATCGAATCGATTTTTTCCGTATGGCCGGGCTCGAATTACTTCGAACGCGAAGTTTTTGATCTCTTCGGCATTCGCTTTACCGGACATCCTTATTTACGACGCCTGTTGATGCCCGAAGATTGGGAAGGCAACCCGCTCCGCAAGGATTATCCGGTGGAGGGCTACCGCTAAGGTTCATTTATGGCCCACCTAACATCAGTTCCCGCGCTCGAACCCGGTCAGGACAAAACCATGATCCTGAACATGGGCCCGCAGCATCCGTCGACCCACGGCGTGTTGCGCCTGATGCTTGAGATCGACGGCGAAAATATTGTTCGCCTCATGCCCGACATCGGGTTCCTCCACACCGGCATTGAGAAGACGTGTGAGGCCAAGTTTTATCAGCAGGTAGTGCCGATGACCGACCGCATCGACTACTTGTGCCCGATGACCAACAATCTTTGTTACGTACTCGCAGTCGAAAAACTTCTCGGCCTGGAAATTCCGCC
>DATBAX010000043.1:0-5312 GCA_036271275.1 Terriglobales bacterium | reverse complement strand
AGGTGCTGTAATTGTGGCACCGGCTTCGTTGTGTGCGTGTTTCGGTCGCAGTGCATAACTTTTGTAGCCTGCGGATGGAACATCCGCGGCCCAAAAACGAATCCGTATAAATTGGTTCCCTCGCGATAAAACTTCATACGGTACAACCTGGTTCGTCGAGAGATCCACAAGTTCGAGACCTTTATTCAGATCAATCTCGACCAGGGCGCTTCGCGTCCAATTTAAGGAATTGAATACCAGGACCGTCCCCGCCGGATTATCGGTGGAATCGGCGATCACCGACATACCACGCTGAAGGGTTTGATCGATAAGGCGCTTGCCTTCGACGGCACGGGAATCCTTGACTGCCCGTTGCTGAATGCTGAGTTGACTCTTCGGGTCTTGAATACTGCGGTCCGCTTCCCAACAGTGTTCGTCGAAGAGCAGCAAGTCATCCCACATCGAATTTAGCGTTTCGCGATCGGGACGCGTGCTGGGATTTACATAAGAACTGATCGTCGCAAATTTTTCAGCAGAGAGCGCGCGATGCTGGTTTTGCCGGTCCATCGCGGCAAAGTAGGCGTCCGAACCGATTCCATCTTCCCAGTAAGGTCCCCCATCCCCGCGAATCACGGGCATGTCCCCGGCCTGCCCGGTGATATATTCCATGGCTTCGGCGAAGCCCGAAAATTTTACTTTCGGATACGCATAGGTTTTATTCCACTCCTCATCGAGCTTTGCCTGGCTGGTAAAGAGCGCGGTATTTTCCCACTGCGTGCCATAGACGATCACTCCGTCAGATTTGTAATCCTTGCCGCTGTAATGTTGAAGAAAAATCGGCAGCGTATCGCGGCCGGCGCTTACTTGCGGCGGCAATCCGAAAATGTGCGGCAGCTGCTGGTAGGACTGCGTATACCACATGGGAATTCTGCCGCCATCCGGACCCTCCCACAAAAACGGGGACCGCATATTGAGGTGGCCCAGGCGCAGAACGGGCGCTCGCTCATTGTTGCTGGCCGCCACCAGATATTTCACTCCTGCCGCGGCCAGCACCGAAGCATATGACCAACTGTAGGAGGGGACATCGGTAATGCTAGCGTAGTCAATGCCGCTGCCATGTTCCTGATTAAATCGATGGCCGGCATACAAAGAGCGAATCAATTCTTCCGACGATGCGAACCCAGTCAACACATTGAAATAATTGGCGGGAACGTTGATTTTGTTTTGCCTTACAAGTTGCAGGAACTTTTCGCCTTGCTCCGGACTGCGAGTTTTCAGATATTGCTCAGCCACAAAATCGCCATCGAGCGTGTACCGGAAAGACGGATGTTTTCCGATCGTATCGATTGCCTGATCCAGAGCGCGGGTTTGCACTTCGTAAGTTTTTGCCTGATAGTCCGAATATCCGATATCCAAGTGCTCGTGCGGCACTACAAACACATTCCACTTCTTTCCCGGAGAAAGCTGAATGGGAACGGAAATCGATTTTCCATTCGCGGCTACGATTACTTCCCCTTTTTCCGGAACCTGCGACTCCGGCACTTCAAATTCCAATTTTTCCTGCCCGAAATCGCGGCCGGATTTAAATTCCTGGGCCGAGGTGAAACTCCCGGCGGTAAAACTAACGCTGCCACGCAAATGCTCAGCGAACCGAACGTATACTTCCACAATCTCAAACAGCTTGCCTACCTTCTCCTTATAGAAAATGGTGGGAAGAACCTCTGCCCCGATCTGTTCGGAGCGAAACTCCGTTCCGTCGTCATGTTCTAACCCAACTGCGTCATAGAAGAAACCCGAGTCACCCAGCCTTCCCGGTGGAGGTACCGAATCATCCCGTTCACCCGGTTCGTCGATCGCAGTCAAGACCAGCTTGTTGGTTCCTTGACGCAAAAATGAAGTTGGCAGTTCGAGCGTAATAGTTTCACTGGTGTAAGTCGGACTGTTGCCGGTGGGATCGCCCGCCCGATAATCTAATTTGGGGTGCGAGTAAGCCCAGCCCTTGTTGCCGTTTATTTCCGCCTGCAAGCGTGGGATCCGCGGCGTATCCACGAGCACGGCGGCTTTCAAAACATACGAGCCGCTGGGTGTTTGAGGCAGGAAGAACTCAATGGTAAATGGATGCGGACGATAACCTGCATGGCCATTGGCCGACCCGGGTTGATAAGCCGGCCAATCTTTTGTCGCGATGCTTTTGCCTACGACATATACAGGATCGTCGGCGGGATTAGCATAATCAATTCGTTTTCCGAATTCGATCGAAGCCCCATCAAAATTTCCAATCTGCCAAACGGTTTCGGAAGCTGCTTTCGCAGAACCGGCAGATAGCACGGGAAACAAGACGAGGACAACACCCGCCAGTCGCAAACTCCAACGCGAAGTCATGACCGTCTACTCTCCGCAGGCGCCGATGGGAGAGTTGCCGGACACAGTTCTCCCGCCCCTCTTAAAAAATTCCCCCGCGATCCTCCGTCGTGATGAACGATCATTACATGAAACATATTGATATAATTCATAAATTGTCAAGTAATTAGTGTGTTCTTGATCGATTATTTATCTTAACTTTCGAGAATCGAAAGAAGTCAGATGAGTCTCACAAGACGGCAATGCTTTTGAATATGGCGGCAGCGAGTGGGTTTCACGCGCTCAAGGCGGCCCCGGTGACTCGCAACCTTCTGGCTTTCGATCAGCATCGCATCCTGGCTTCAAATTTGGCGGGGCAGGCGAGGCAATCCCAGGACATGTCCGACGTTGAAACCGGCACCTACCGGTTGCTGGTCAATGCATCGACCAATCAGAGAGTGGGAACGCCATTCCGCTTGAGCGCGGCGGTTCTGCGTCTGGGACGGGCAGACCGTTATCGTGGCCCGGTCACCTTTCGCAGTTCGGATCCGCACGCGGTCCTCCCCGAACCTTACCTGTACTCGTCCAAGGACGACCTCTATGAGAGTCATCTTTTCGAAGCGACTCTTCGGAGTGAAGGGCACCATGTAATTACCGTTCGGGAAGAAGAATTGGGCACGGAGTTCAGCAGTAATGTGATTGTGGTCGCGAAGAAAGAACCCGAATTCAAACTCTATTTTGGAGATGTTCACATCCACTCGCAGTGGAGCGTCGATGGGCGCCGTGAACCTGACTACAGTTATATCTATGCACGCGATGCCATGAATCTGGATTTCGCCTGCCTCACCGAGCACGATCCCAGCGATTACGTGTGGGACCGGGTCAAAGCCAAAGCCAAAGAACTGTACCAGCCAGGCCGCTTTGCCACCATGTCGGCCTATGAGTGGACGGCGCACAACTTGCACGAAGGCCACAAGAACGTTTACTACCGGGATTGGGAAGGACCGGTATTCCGCTCAAATTTTTTCCTCGACCGGGCACAGACCACCAGCGCCGCGGACCTTTGGTCCAAGCTGCGAAACGCCGGCGTCACCGGGAAGACAGCGTTAACCATCCCGCATCATCCTGCTTCGAAAACTTTTCCCGTGCCATGGGAGCACTACGACGCCGAGTTTCAACGCTGTGTCGAGATTTACTCGACGTGGGGAAATTCTGAATATGCAGACGGTCCCCGGCAAATCAAGTGGGAGGAGGGTCCTGCTCCAGGCCATTTTGTACAGGATGGATTGGCGGCCGGACAGCGTCTCGGTTTTGTAGGAGGAAGCGATTCGCATTCAGGACGTCCGGGATATCCCGCCCACTCAAGTCACTACCATGACACCGACTATGTGCACTGGGAACCGAATCTCCATCCCGGCGGTACGACCGGCGTTTACGCCGAAGAGTTGTCGCGCGAAGCCGTCTTCGACGCCATTCGAAACCGGCGCTGCTTCGCTACTACGGGGCAACGCATCGTTGTCCAGTTCAAGGCCGACGATCATTGGATGGGAGAGGAATACAAGAGCGCCAACGCTCCCCACTTATCGGTGAAAGTTTTGGGGACGGCACCGCTGGCCTCCGTCACCATCGTGAAGAACAATCAGGATTTCGTCCGCATGGAAGGTCACGGACAACGAGAGCTCGAATTCGAATATGGGGACACCGCCCCGCCCAGGGAAACCGACTATTACTACGTGCGTGTGATTCAGGAAGATTTTGAAATGGCGTGGGCGAGTCCGGTCTGGATCTCACGTCCTTAATGCCGGTAAGCGTGATTATCCATTCACTCGATCTGGACTGCCAAGAGAATCCGTTCGATTGATGGGGAAAAGTCAGGACCAGAAAACCGCAAAAATCGAGAGGATCGCAGGACGGCTTTATTGTACGAACAGCGTGCCAAGTGGAGTGTCGCTTGTGGCATCTACCAGATAGATGGCCTTTTCGTTGAAAGCGTAGTATCCGTAATAATTGACGGCCTGGCTGCCCAGAGTTCCTTGCACGGAGAACACGTTCCCCACCACCAGTCCGTTTAGCGTCGCCGAGGTCGTGTCCGCGCCGGTTAGGGTTATCGCTGCCGTAAAACTGCTGGGCACACCTTCGGTCAGAGTTAGCGTAGCGCTATCGACGTTACCGTTGAAATCAAGATTTCCTGCGTAGGTACCGGCCAAGGCTGGCACCTGGACTCCCGAAAACGTTCCGCTATCCGGGCAATTGCCGGCGGTATAGGCGTAGGTTCCGGACATGGACGTTCCAGTTTTATTCACCGTACCGGTGAGCGTATAGGTGGCCGCCCCTTCGGTGAGAGTCAGGCTTAATGCGTTGAACGTGGAAAGCGTGCCTGTCAAATTTTCGGTCGTGGAACCAGGACAGAGTCCGCCGAAAAACAATCCTCCGGTGGGATGCTGTCCGACGAGGACAAGTTGATCGGCGCCGCTGGCGCTAACTGTGGCGGTACTCACCGCCGCCGAAGTGACTTGCTGGAGGTTGCCTTCAATCAGAGTGGAGAAGCCTGGTTGCCGATTGGATTTGGCGGTGATCTGCCAGGCGCCGATGACGGAAGCGATCGGCGTAGTCGTTGTAGTGGTGCTGGTAAGACCTCCGCACCCGGTCAGGAACAACAGCAATCCGATGAACAAAGAACTCTTCATACCTCTCCCCTGATTCCGCACACGTCATTATCTACTATGGAGGAACTTACCTTTAGATTTAAACATGAAAGACATGGTTGTAGTGGCGGGCAACGAAATCGGGACGGGATTCGTCAAAATGTTCCACAGGGAACATTTTGTACTAGCAAAATGGTACATACAGATGTATCCATATATTTGTAAATGAAACGACGCACGGGAGTTACGAAGCCACGGCGCACTGCCGCCAAGAAAACGGGCAGCCGCAGGATTGCCCGCCTACGGGCCTCTGCCGGAGACTCGAAACGGCCGCGAGAGATGGTTGCC
>DATBAX010000042.1:0-3669 GCA_036271275.1 Terriglobales bacterium | reverse complement strand
TCCATGGACATCTTATCCACTTCATCCAGCATGAAGACCGGGTTCTTGGTGCCGGCTTTCTTCATCATCTGAATGATTTGTCCAGGAAGCGCGCCAATGTAAGTGCGGCGATGGCCACGAATTTCGGCTTCATCGCGAACTCCACCCAAAGACATGCGGACAAACTTGCGGCCAGTAGCTTTGGCGATCGACATTCCCAGCGAAGTTTTTCCGACGCCCGGAGGCCCGACAAAACAAAGAATCGATCCCTTGGGATTCTTGACCAATTGCCGCACGGCCAAAAATTCCAGGATGCGTTCTTTGATCTTTTCCAGTCCGTAATGGTCTTCGTTCAGGACTTTTTCGGCGCGGGTAAGGTTGCGAATTTCCTTGGAACGCTTCTTCCATGGAACAGCCAGCAGCCAGTCAAGATAGTTTCGCGAAACCGTCGACTCTGCCGACATCGGTGGCATGGCCTCAAGCTTCTTGAGTTCCTGCATGGCCTTGTCGCGAACTTCTTTCGGCATACCGGCCGCATCAATCTTCTTCTTCAGTTCGTCGAATTCGCTCTTCTCGCCGCGGCCCAATTCTTTCTGAATGGCCTTGATCTTCTCGTTGAGGTAATACTCTTTCTGGGCGCGCTCCATCTGCCGCTTCACGCGCGACTGAATGGTGCGATCCATGTTCAACTTTTCGATTTCGATGTCGAGAACGTCCCCGATACGGGTCAAGCGTTCCGCCGGATCGAACAGTTCGAGCAATTCCTGCTTTTCTTCAATCGACAGTTGCAGGTTGGCGGCGATGGTGTCCGTAAGCTTCGCCGGATCTTCCATGCGCACAGCCGCAATCATTGTTTCGTAATTTAGGGATTGGCAGAGCTTGACGTACTGCTCGAACAGGGCAGTGACGCGCTGCATGCCAGTTTCAATCTGTGCATTCGTTTCGGTCGCGTACCGCGCCACACGGACCGAAACCTGCATGAAGCCTTCGGTCTCGCTGATCTGGAGAATTTTGCCGCGCTCAATGCCTTCAACCAAAACTTTGATATTTCCGTCAGGCAATTTCAGGCTCTGCACGATGTTGACGATCGTCCCGACCTGATAAATTTCGTTTGCCTTAGGCTCGTCCACACTGGCGTCATGCTGGGTGGCAAGAAAAATTTTCTTGTCCGCCGCCAGCGCCTCTTCCAAAGCGTGGACGCTCGATTCCCGGCCGACCACGAACGGAGTCATCATGTAAGGAAAAATGACGACGTCCCGAATGGGCATCATGGGCAGTTTTTTTGTCTCGAATTTTTCCTTGGGTGTGGTCACTATTTCTCCAAAACAGCTTCTAGCAAATCAGCTTCTAGCTGCTAGCTAGTACTTGTTTTTACTTCCACTGAACTTCCATTCTTAACGGCAAAAGCTAGCAGCTAGGAGCTAGTAGCTGCCCCTCCAAGCTTATCCCGCCTTATCCATCATTGCCAACGAAACATTGCGTTTTTCGACCATTTCCTTAGTAACTTCGAATTCTTTCACCTTCTTCTGGCTGGGCAGGTGGTACATCAGATCGAGCATTAACTCTTCTAGAATCATGCGCAACCCGCGGGCTCCGACCTTGCGCTGCATCGCCTGGCGGGCAATGGCTTTCAGGGCTTCGTCGCTGAACTTCAAACGCACATTCTCAAACTCAAAGAGCCGGATGTACTGCTTGATGATCGCGTTCTTGGGGCGCGTCAGAATTTCGATCAAAGCGAATTCGTCGAGGTCTTCCAGAACGCCAAGAACAGGGAGGCGTCCAACGAATTCAGGGATCAATCCAAACTTGATGAGATCTTCCGGCTGCGCGTCGCTGATCAGCTCGTAATTCTCTTTACGCTTGGCGGCTGCCAAATCTTCGCTCTCGGCTTCTTCTCCGGTCTTGAATCCCAGAGATTTCTTGCCGGCGCGGCGGGCAATAATCTTGTCCAACCCGACGAATGCGCCACCGCAAATGAACAGGATGTTGGTCGTATCGACCGGAGTAAATTCCTGGTGAGGATGCTTGCGTCCACCCTGCGGCGGAACGTTGGCAACTGTACCTTCCAGAATCTTCAGCAATGCCTGTTGGACGCCTTCACCCGAAACATCGCGCGTAATTGAAGGGTTCTCGTCCTTACGACCGATCTTGTCGACTTCATCTATATAGATGATGCCGGTTTGGGCGCGGCCCACATCGCCGTCGGCAGCTTGCAGCAGCTTCAAAATAATATTCTCGACGTCTTCGCCGACGTAGCCGGCTTCCGTCAAAGTGGTCGCGTCCACAATCGCGAAGGGCACGTCCAGCATGCGGGCCAGGGTTTGCGCCATCAAAGTTTTGCCGGTGCCGGTTGAGCCGATCAGCATAATGTTCGACTTGCTGAGCTCAATGCCATCGCCGGTCTTCTGGCGATTCATGTAAATGCGCTTGTAGTGGTTGTAAACCGCGACTGCCAGCTTCTTTTTGGTCTGTTCCTGGCCGATGACGTACTCGTCCAAAAACGTTTTGACCTCTTGCGGCTTGGGAAGCTGATTGGGCGTGGTGGCTGCGGGAGTTGCGGTGCGGTCGTCTTCCAGAATGGAATTGCAGACGGCCACGCACTCGTCGCAAATATAGGCCCGTGGATAATCGCTGGGAGACGAGATCAGTTTGGCAACGGCGTCCTGCGACTTATGGCAGAACGAGCAACGCAGAATCTCTTCAGTTCCAGTCCGGTTTTTCACTCCGCCTGACTCCTTTTTAAGTCCGATCCTCGTACCTTGAGGATCGATCTGTTCACGCCGAGACTATCGGGAAGGGACCGGCGAACGACCGATCATACCTTCTCTCTGGTCTTATAGATGATATCGTCGATGATTCCGTATTCCTTAGCCTGTTGGGCGTTCATGATGAAATCGCGCTCAACGTCCTTTTCCACTTTATCCAGCTTTTGCCCACTGTGCTTGGAGAGTAACTGATTGGTAATCTCTCGCATGCGCAGGATCTCGCGGGCGTGGATGTCGATATCCGTCGCCTGGCCCGACAATCCGCCCATCGAAGGCTGGTGGATTAAGATGCGGGAATTCGGCAAAGCGAGCCGTTTTTTGGGCTCTCCGGCGGCCAAAAGTAACGCCGCCATGCTGGCCGCCTGGCCAATGCAAATCGTCGTAACGTCATTTTTCACGTACTGCATGGTGTCGTAGATGGCCATGCCGGCGGTGATGGAGCCACCCGGGGAGTTGATGTAAAGCTGGATGTCTTTCTCGGGATCTTCCTGGGCCAGAAACAACATCTGCGCAATCACCAGGTTGGCGATGTTATCGTCGATCGGCGTGCCGATGAAAATGATGTTGTCCCTTAGCAGCCGGGAATAAATGTCATAAGCCCGTTCACCCCGCCCGGTCTGTTCGATGACCATGGGCACCAACATCATTTGCGCGTCTTTCACGTTCACACTCCTGCCCGAAAACCTGGGCTTTTAGGGGATCGAATGTCCGCTTAAGCGGACTGATGATACAGAAAGTCGAGGGTCTTTTCGGTGCGGATTCTATTTCGGATTCTATCCAGCGCTCCATCACGTGTCAAACGGGCGCGGATCGCGTCCGGCGTCTGTTTTGACTGGGTCGCCAGCGCATCAATTTCGCGGTCGATTTCCTCGTCACCGACCTCGATTTTTTCCGTGTCCGCGATCTTTTCCAGCAGCAGGGAAGC
>DATBAX010000041.1:0-4358 GCA_036271275.1 Terriglobales bacterium | reverse complement strand
TTGGGTTTTGCTCAGAAACTCCGCGACCGCATGGTTGAATTCATCCGGTACCTCTTCGTAGGGCAGGTGCCCGACGCCGTCAAAAAACTCGACCTCGCATGTTTGGAATTGTCTGCTCAATGGCATTGCGGAGGCTGGAGTGACGGCGGGATCTACGCTTCCCCAGAGCAGGAGAGTGGGAATGTGGGCGATGCGTGGCAGGAGAGATTTCAGTTCGTCCAAGTCGCGGTCCCAGGTGCGCAGAATTTTGAGGCTGTATTCGAAGAGTCCGGGGATGGCAAATGGGGCGTCGTAGCCTTCGAGCGTGCCGGGACGAATCCGGCGCGGATCGCCGTACAGGCGGCGCAGCAAGTAGGCGTGGGTGAAATCCAGATAAGGAATGAGTCCAAGAAAAATTGGGGCCACGAAACGGCTGCTTAGAAAACGGGCCATCCATGCACCTCGTCGCGACCAGGGATTCACCGGAGCGACGAGCACCAACCGCCGAAAACGTTCCGGCGCCAACGCGGCGGCCATCATGGAAACTGCCCCGCCATGCGAGGTTCCCAGCAAATCACAAGACTCCACGCCGACGGAATCCATGAACAGGAGCAGTCTTTCGGCACACGCCCGCAAACTTCCGTCGAGTCCGGGAGGACGATCGGAAAACCCGACTCCCAGCATATCGACGGCGTGTACGGTGAACTGCTGGGCCAGCAGAGGAATGGCATAGCGCCAGGAAAACGCGTATCCCAGCAATCCGTGCAACAGGAGGAGTGGTGGGCCGTCGCCACTGCGCAGGAAACGCATGCGCGCGCCATCCAGTGTAATCCAATGGTCTTCAATGGAGTGAGCCAGCGCCGGATTGGGCTGCGCTTTGGTGACCGGCTTGGCATCCATAATTTTGTTCCCGGCAGGACAACTAATTTGTGATGGCAAGATTCTATCTAGATGATATCGCCTCTTTCGCTTGCGTAGGGGAGCTTCGGCTTCCCTACTTTTTTGGATTGAAGCTCTGGAAGTAGCCGCGATTCACCACCATGGAAATCCCATGCGATGGCCTTCGTTGATGTGACTTCTTGTTCTTGATGGTTCAGAAATTTGCTGATGGCTCCAGCGGTGGGCAAAGTTTGATTCAGATTTCAAAACCAACGGCAATTCCCGTTTTGGGGATGCCGACAGCCCGTAACATTATCGTGTCCAACGAGTTACCAATCCTCACAGAAATATTCCAAATAACATAGCCTTCGGCAGACAGCGCTTCTATAATCGTGAAAGTCTTGTTTTTGAAGGTACTTAGAGGCCGCCGCATGCCCTTGGACGTGGCACCGAACGTGCATAACCAATCGCAGCTTCGCCCGGCGACGACGCCGGGTGCGCCAGCGCGGTCCATGGACAAGGATTTCCAAATCCGCTTTAATGCCGGCCTGCTCATCCTGCTGACCGTGGCGGCGATTACGTTTGCCGGCATCAACTTCCAAAAAGGCCGCGGACTGCAAACCCCTTCCGACGGAATTCAGTGGATCGAAACTAACAGCGGCCTGCGTGTGGAACGCATGGAAGCCAATGGGCGGGCTGCCAATGCCGGGATCAAGGTCGGCGATCAACTCACTGCCATCAACCAGCATGAGGTAAAGAACACCGCGTCCGAGGTCGGAGAACTTTACCGGGCTGGAGTGTACTCAAAAGCTACTTATTCGCTGGTGCGGGGCTCGGTGCCGATTGACGCGGTAGTGCTGCTGATGCCGGTGGACAAGTCGGTCAACCAATGGAAACGGCTGATCGCGCTGATTTATCTCTGCATTGGACTCTACGTTCTGCTCCGTCGCTGGACAGCGCCGAGCTCGACGCACTTTTATATTTTTTGTCTGGTCTCGTTTATTTTTTACTCATTCAGCTATACCGGAAAACTGAACGAGTTTGACTGGACAATTTTTTGGGGCAACGAAGTGGCGTGGCTGTTGCAGCCGGCTTTGTTTCTGCACTTCGTGCTGGTGTTTCCGGAAAAACGCAATTTTATTCGCAAGCATCGTTGGGTTGTCCCTGCGATCTATATTCCCGGGCTGCTTTTACTGGTCATGTATGTTTTTTCGCTGACCTTCCTGAAAGCCAATGGGAACCTGAGTTGGGACCTCGACCGGTTGCAGATGGGCTATCTGGCCCTATACTTCGTGGTCGCGGCGGGAGCGCTTTCATACTGTTATCGCCGGGCCAGCACGCCGATTCTGCGTCAGCAGTTGAAGTGGATTACCCGCGGCACCATTCTTTCAATTACTCCGTTCACCCTGTTTTATGTCATCCCGTATTTGACGGGAGCGCTGCCGACGGTTCCGATGTCGGTATTATCGCTGGCACTGCTGCCACTGACTTTCGGATACGCCATCTTCCGCTACCGCTTGATGGATGTTGACCTCATCTTCAAACGCGGCATGGTTTCTACGCTGGCTGCGGCTGCGATTGTTGGGACCTACTTCGCGGTGGTGGCGGGCATCGCCGAACTGGTGCATTTGCAAGTACCGAACTCCGGATCAGTGGGGCTGGTACTGGCGATGGTGGTTACGGCGCTGCTATTCGATCCTGTCCGCAAATGGATTCAGGAGCACATCGACCATTTCTTCTACCGGACGCGTTATGACTATCGAAAAACGTTGATCGAGTTCGGACGCGAGTTGAACGCCGAAACCGATCTCGACAAAATGCTCAGTTCGGTTGTGGATCGCCTTTCGCGAACATTGCTTGTGGATCGCATGGCGATGTTTCTTTCCACAGGCGAAGGACCACAGAAGTTTTTGTTGGCGAAGTCCTTTGGCATGACCCAAACCAGTGGCCTTGATTTTGACTTCCTTGCGGTGGAGCGTCCCGAACTCGAAGCTGGGCATTTGTTCTTCGATAACACTCATCAAGTTCCAAGAGAAGCGCCGAACGCGCGCGAAGCGATCGCCAAGCTTGATTTGAATTATTACATCCCTTGCGTGGCCCAGAAGCACACGATTGCCGTGATCGGACTAGGCAAAACCGTCGAGGGCGACTTCCTCACCAGCGAAGATATTGAATTGCTGGAAACCCTGGCGGGTTATCTGGGGATTGCGATTCAGAACGCGCGGCTGTATGCGTCTTTGGAAAAAAAGGTTGCAGAGTACGAGCGGCTGAAAGACTTCAACGAGAATATCGTCGAATCGATCAACGTCGGAGTTCTGGCCGTCGATTTGGAAGATCGGGTCGAGTCCTGGAATTCGCAGATGGAAGTCATGTATGCGCTGCCGCGGTGGCAGGCGTTGACGCATCCGCTGAGCGAAGTGTTCCCGGCTGCTTTCGTCGAAGAATTTTATCGGGTGCGACAGAACTCCGGGATCCACAATCTGTACAAGTTCCGGCTGGGAACTCCGACCGGAGAAATTCGCATCGTCAATGTCGCCATCGCTCCGCTGGTCACCCGGAAATTTAATGTAATCGGACGACTGATCATCATGGATGACATCACCGAACGAGTGGAACTCGAATCGCAACTTTCGCAGGCAGATAAGCTTTCCTCCATCGGATTGCTGGCTGCTGGAGTTGCGCATGAAGTCAACACACCGTTGGCAGTGATTTCGTCCTATGCGCAGATGCTTTCGAAACAGTTGCAAGGCGATCCCGCAAAGGGTGCGTTGATGGAAAAGATCACGCGGCAGACTTTCCGGGCATCCGAGATTGTCAATAATCTGCTGAACTTTTCGCGTACCAGCGGAACTGAGTTTAAGGATGTTGACGTCAACGGAATTATTCTCGACACTCTGGCATTACTCGAACATCAATTCAAGACCGCGAAGGTTCGGGTGCAGGATGAGTTGTCCGATCATCTGCCGCGCATCACGGGCAATCCTGGACGATTGCAGCAAGTCTTTCTGAATTTGTTTCTGAATGCACGCGATGCGATGCCTGCGGGCGGGACATTGCGGGTGGCGACTTCGAATGGCGAGGGTGTCAGCGTTTTGGTTTCCGATACCGGCAGCGGCATCGCGCAGGAACACATTCGCCGCATTTACGATCCGTTTTTCACAACGAAAACGACGCCGCAAGAAGGCCAGGGACGAGGCACTGGCCTGGGCCTGTCGGTGACGTACGGAATTATTCAGGAACACGCAGGCAAGATCCGGGTGGAAAGCCGGCCCGGCGAAGGCACAACTTTTTACGTCGATTTCCCGATGACCAAGAAAGCAGTCAATGTCTGAGGCCGCAGTAGTCACGAGCCGCCATATGGGCGACAGCTCGCCTTCCCCGGTGGGATCGATCCTGATCATCGACGATGAAGCTGAGATTCGCGAGTCGTTACAGACTCTGCTCGAACTCGAAGGCTACGGCGTTGACACTGCCGGCACGGGCGAGGAAGGCTTAGCGCG
>DATBAX010000040.1:0-4250 GCA_036271275.1 Terriglobales bacterium | reverse complement strand
GATCGACATCAACTTCTATCCGATTCCTACCGCCCGCGATTCCAATCTGCGATGGCGTCCGGTAGGGCTTGGACTGATGGGGTTGCAGGATGTTTTCTTCGCATTACGCGTTCCGTTCGACTCGCCAGAAGCACGCGAACTATCGCGCAAGATTCAGGAAGAAATCTACTTCTGGGCGTTAACCACCTCGTCCGATCTGGCCGAACATTGCGGGCAACATCCCACTTTTCCCGAAACTCGAGCCGCCAAAGGCGATCTTCAATTTGATTTCTGGCTCGTCAAACCAGCCGATCCTGAAAGATGGCAGAAGTTGCGTGAACGAATCCAGCGTACGGGCTTGAGAAATTCTCTGATGATCGCCATCGCTCCCACAGCGACCATCGCCTCCATTGCTGCGGCTTTCGAATGCATCGAGCCGCAAGTTTCCAATCTGTTTAAACGCGAAACGCTATCCGGCGAATTCCTACAGGTGAACCGCTACCTGGTAAAAGAACTTTCTGCCCTCGGATTGTGGACGGAAGAAATGCGTAACAAAATCAAATTGGCCGAAGGCTCGATCCAGGCCATCACAGAAATCCCTGCCGAGATTCGTGCCATTTATCGCACGGTTTGGGAGATTCCCATGCGCTCCTTGATCGACATGGCCGCGGAACGCGCGCCCTACATTGATCAGAGCCAGTCGCTAAATCTTTTTGTGGAGAGCCCATCGATTGGGAAACTCTCGTCCATGTATTTTCACGCCTGGAAGCAGGGACTGAAGACCACGTATTACCTGCGTTCGCGGCCAGCCACCAAAATCTCCAAAGCTCCTGTCCATCAATCTGCAGACAGCGCCACGAATGCCGTGACCTGTTCGCTGGAAAATCCGGAGAGCTGCGAAGCCTGCCAATAAGCGTTCATTCAAATTAGGAGCCTTTAAATGATTCTCGATCCCGGATTTAATCTCACTCTTAGGCCGATGGCGTATCCCGCCTTCTACGAGCAATTTCGCAATGCCATCAAGAACACCTGGACCGTTGAGGAGGTAGATCTGTTCTCCGATATCACCGACCTCAATCAGCGTCTCACTCCGGCCGAGCGCCACCTCATCAGCCGCCTGGTCGCATTTTTTGCCACTGGAGACTCCATCGTCTCTAACAATCTGGTGCTGAATCTCTACAAGCACATCAATTCTCCCGAAGCCCGTATGTATCTTTCACGCCAGCTTTACGAAGAAGCAGTGCACGTTCAGTTTTACCTGACCTTGCTGGACACATACATTCCCGACCACGCCGAGCGCGCGGCAGCCTTTTCCGCGGTTGAAAATATCCCCTCTATACAGAAGAAAGCCCAATTCTGTTTTCGCTGGATCGATTCCATCAATGAGTTGGACGAAATTCGTACGCCGGAACAGAAGAAATCGTTTTTATTGAACCTGGCCTGCTTCGCTGCCTGCATTGAGGGACTATTTTTTTTCGCAGCTTTTGCTTACGTTTATTTTCTACGCTCGAAGGGTTTGCTGAATGGACTAGCCGCCGGCACAAACTGGGTCTTTCGAGACGAAAGTATGCACATCAATTTCGCCCTCGAAGTGATTAACACGGTACGTGCGGAAAGTCCTGAATTGTTCGATGCGGACTTTGAAAGCCAAATCATAGCCATGATGGAAGACGCGGTCGATTGCGAAACCGCCTTCGCCGAAGATTTACTAGGCCCGGGAGTCGCCGGACTTTCCCTCACTGACATGCGCAGCTATCTGGAATCGGTCGCGGACCAGCGTCTCCAATCTTTCGGGATCAAAAAACGTTACGGAACGCGCAATCCGTTTTCATTCATGGAACTCCAGGACGTACAGGAACTCACCAACTTCTTTGAGCGTCGGGTCTCTGCCTATCAGATTGGTGTCAGTGGCTCCGTAACCCTGCACGAGGATTTCTAGCGCAGCGATGATCAGCCATTATTTTCGGAGGACTAGCAATGGTTGAAGCAGAAGTTTGGTGGAGCTGACCGGGATCGAACCGGTGGCCTCGTCGTTGCGAACGACGCGCTCTCCCAGCTGAGCTACAGCCCCACTTGAAATTATCCGGGAAGTTACTGCGACAAGTTTAACAGCGTTGACCGTGTGAGGCCAAATCTCAGACCCCTGCAAGGACAAGAGATATCACGAAGGAATAGTTTTCTTAGTGATACTTCGTGCCTTGGTGGATGATAGATTTTTTTATTTACATCCCCAGAAAAACGTTTTTGCCGAACACGAATCTAAAGTTACCTTCCCCTGCACCATCGATCGGCGTTATAGTACCCGGTTCCTTCGGAGGAAACCGATGTCCACCAAGAATCTCAAAGAAGTCAAGCTACGCAGCTATGGCGAGAATATCGAAAGCGACCTGGCGGCGAAATTTCTGCGCGTGGTGGAAAATGCCGCCATTGAGTCCGCAAGGACCATGGGGCAGGGCGATCGCCCTCTTTCCGACAAGGTCGCGACCGAGGCCATGCGTCAAGCCATGGACACTCTTCCCATGCGGGGAACGATTGTTATTGGTGAAGGCGAACGTGACGAAGCGCCCATGCTTTACATCGGCGAAAAACTCGGCACGGAATCTCCCGATGGTCGCGAAGTTCCTGAGGTGGACATCGCCGTCGATCCGCTCGAAGGCACCAATCTCTGCGCCACCGGAGCGCCCGGTTCGATCACAGTCCTGGCCGCCGCGGAAAAAGGCGGCCTTCTCAACGCGCCGGATTGCTACATGGAAAAAATTGTCGTAGGCCCATCCTGCAAACACGCGGTTGACCTTGATGCGCCCGTTGCCCACAACCTGAAAAATATTGCCCGACGGCTACATCGCGGAGTCGAAGACCTGGTCGTGATGGTGCTGGAACGTCCACGCCACGAAAAATTGATCGCCGATATTCGCGCCGCGGGCGCTCGCATCAAGTTAATTGGCGACGGCGATCTCTCCGCCGGCATCGCGGCTGCGGTGGTTGGCACGGGCGTCCACGCGGTGATGGGATCTGGCGGGGCGCCGGAAGGCGTAATCACGGCCGCAGCGATCCGGTGCTTAAACGGTTACATGCTGGGTCGGTTGGTGATCGATAAGCCGGAACTCGAAGAGCGCATAGCAAAAATGGGGATCAAAGATAAAAATCGAATCTATGAAGCTGAAGACTTGGCTCCGGGAAAGCAATTAATTTTCGCCGCTACTGGCGTCACCGACGGAGCTCTGCTCAAGGGCGTGCGCTTTTTCGGCGAAGGCGAGCGAACTTCGTCCGTGATTATGGCTCTCCGCACCCGCAAGGTACGGTTTATCGAAAGCATTCACTTGGACCGCGGACCCGATGTGAAAGTCAGGTTCGTTTAGAGGCTCGGTCCGGGCAAAAACTCTGGCGGCCACTCCTGCGAAATGCCAGGGAACATGGCTACGGTTTTTTCGGCCCGCTTGGTGCCGTCATGCACGACGATTCGATGCGGATTGCCAACCTCGTAACCTTCCCATAGCGACACGCCTGCGTACGCGCCGTCCTTGCGGAGAATGTAATAGCTCATGTCCACATACTTCAGGCGTTCCATGTCTCCGTTGAAATTGCGGACGATGCGTTTCAGTGCGTCCCAACCAGCTTCCTGCGGAGACATACCATGCCGCATGTTTTCGATAATTGTGTGCGCGCCTGCAACTTTAATATTCTCTTCCCCGCTACCCGTCGCACCCGCCGAACCCACATCCTGATCGGTGTAGCAGCCCGCGCCGATGATCGGCGAATCCCCGCAACGGCCGGGAAGTTTCCAGGCGAGTCCGCTGGTCGTCGTGCATCCCGACATCTCGCCTTTATCGTTCAGCGCCGAACAATGAATCGTTCCGGTTGGCGGCCGCAATACTTTGCGGATTGCTACCATCTGATCTTCCTCTGGAATTCCCAGATCGGCGGCAACAACCTTCATGCGCTCGATTTTCAACTGGAATTCTTCTTGCGCGCCCTGAGCTTGCGTGTGGGTGAGACGCTTCTTCCATGCCGGATCAGCGAGACCGGGTCCCCACCAGTCGGAATGGGTTTCTTTCCACAGGAGCCAGATCTTGCGAGTGCTGTCCGTCAGCAAGTTTTCGCGGGGAAAGCCCTGTGCCACGGCGAAACGCTCAGCGCCTTCTCCCACCAGCATCACGTGGCCGGTGTGTTGCATCACGGCTTTCGAAACTAAAGACACGTTCTTGATATTGCGAACGCCACCGACCGACCCTGCGCGACGCGAGGGTCCGTGCATGCAGCAGGCATCGAGC
>DATBAX010000039.1:0-1559 GCA_036271275.1 Terriglobales bacterium | reverse complement strand
AATCACCGAAATGCAAGCCCGCGCCATCTTCGAAGCGGCGGTTGCGGTTTCGAAGGATGGAATAAAAGTGAAGCCCGAAGTAATGATCCCCCTGATTGCCACAGTCAAGGAAATGGAAAACCAGGCGGCGATTGTCAACCGCGTCGCACAGGAAGTCTTTAAGGAGAAAGGCAAGAAGATCGACTACCTGGTTGGCACCATGATCGAGTTGCCGCGAGCGGCGTTGGTTGCGGATGAAATTGCAAAGGCAGCACAGTTCTTTTCTTTCGGGACCAACGATCTTACGCAGACCACCTTCGGTTTCTCCCGCGACGACGTGAACAAGATTTTACCCACCTATATTGCGGAAGGCATTCTCAAACAGGATCCGTTTGCGGTGCTCGATCGTGAAGGAGTGGGGCAGTTGGTGAAGATGGCTACTGAGCGTGGCCGCAAAACTCGTCCTGATTTAAAAGTCGGGATTTGCGGAGAGCACGGAGGCGAACCGTCATCCGTGGAATTCTGCTATCAGACGGGATTGAATTACGTTTCCTGCTCGCCGTTCCGTGTACTGACAGCTCGTTTGGCAGCAGCCCAAGCCGCAGCCGCCGATAAGCTGAAAGTAGAAGGCGGACGAACCAAATAATTACCGCAGAGATCGCCGAGACCGCAGAGAAAACTTACTGCGGGCTCGGCGTTCTCAGTGGTTCACTGAACTTTCTGTAGACGCGCAATCAACTTCTGTGCGAAGTTTTCTTCGGATTCTGACCATAACAATCTCGCGCTAGCGCCGGAGTTCTTCTCGATCCTGCTGGTAAAGTCCACCAGTTTCGCCACGTTCGTCCTCACTCGCTGCTCGGCTTCTTCATTTAGTTCCACTTCTTCCTGCAAAAACGGTGCGTCCAATCCCAGGTCAATTTGGATCTGACCTTCCTGTTGACTGGCGCCTTCATCAAATTCCGAAGACCGAACGAAGAACGACACTCGTGAGGGTTGCTGCACCCACCGCTGTCCGTTTTTCTCAAACATCCAAAGGTCCCAGAACGCTTCGAAGGCGTATGCATAATCGTCATGCAATAAATCCGATGCGATGAGCACCGCTTGCTCCGGAGGAATTCCCGGCACATACCGCTGCTCAAGAACGGTTGCCTCTTCCCAGGAAACCGGATGAATCGCAATATGATTGATTCCAGGCTGCAGACTCGAAAAAGGGAACTGCCGCATGACGGCAAGCGCATGAGGCAGCATGTCATCGGCCTCAAAACTGGGAAACCAAAGACTCAAATAGAGAGGATCGGGCATCAGAAAACTCGCGAGTCCGCCAGTTGCGGCACTCCTCCTATTGTAATCGCGGACTTGATAGCCATCGCTAGGTCGTCATTAGTCCTTGGCCAAACCGCTCTCCCAACGACGTGCGGCGAACGACCAACGACGGTTTTTTTGACAGTGGGAAAGGCCGCTGTTAACATCGAAAGGTTCGTAATATCCCGCCAACATCGTCGTCCCCGTCGTCTAGCTCGGCCTAGGACATCGCCCTTTCACGGCGGTAACACGGGTTCAAATCCCGTCGGGGACGCCAA
>DATBAX010000038.1:0-4601 GCA_036271275.1 Terriglobales bacterium | reverse complement strand
CTCAACAATACGCCAGCGGTTTTTGCCGATCGTAGGAATCCGTATCTCGCCTTCGTCCGAAAGCACAGGAGGCACATCGCGCGAAGAACGGGCGACGGTGGCGAGGGTATGAAAATCGGCGGTCAAAACATGTAGCTCAACGTCTTCTTCCGGTTCGCGCCCTTCAGCTTCTGCGAGCTGCTCATGGGTCGCCCGGGAATGACGTTCCTGAAGAACGCCGACTGCAAAGTATCGGCCGGAAGGCGAAATTCGCACATAAGCTAATGGGCCATTGAGCGAAAACTTTTGTTCTACCTTGAATCCTGGTCCGTATATTCGCAATTCTCGTCCTACATGGACGAGTACTTTTTCATTTCCGATCGACCACAGATATTGCCGGGCATCCAAGACTCTCCAATCGGTGGTTTGCAGCACTTTCATAGTTTGCAGATCGATAAGGACGGCGCGCACGGTGCGCATTTGCGGCGACACTTCAACGCCCTCGCGGGATACCAGCGAGTGGGGATTAAACGTAAACAGCAACTTCTTCGGCCCCAGATAGGACAGCGCAGCATCGTAATCAAACTGATCCATCTGGCGATTGCCTGGCAGCGTATAACCCAGTTCCTTGACGGAAATACTCGCTGTGGATTGAGTAATGCCCGGTTCGGCGGCGCTGGTCGCGAGAGCTACACTGCATTCTGGAGGAGTGCAGATTTCTGTTTCATCGGGAAGCGGCGCGTCCGCTACCGTTGGACTGACTTCTGAATTGTTGTTGGATCCCGCTGCTGCTCGCCCGGAACCAACGGAAGCCGGCGAAATACTTGCAGTGACCGTCGATGCCTTCGGACTGGAAACCAGAACAAACTGCGAACCTGCCTCCAGACGCAGGTTATGCGAGGAAGTGGACAACACCGAACTTCCTTCCGCGCCATTTCCGACACTAAGTTTTAGGCCGCCAATGCCCACAACTTGTCCCGGCAGAACAGCCTTTGGCGGTTTGTACCGCGTCGGCTCAACGTAGGCTGTTGCGGCCGCACCTTGCACGCTCCGCAATCCGCCGCCTCCGCCCGAGAAGCCTGATCCAGCGCCCGCCGACCCCGCTCCACCGATCGCCGAACCGACCGCATCACTCAGCGACTGGTGTTCCTGGTCCCGGTACAAGCTCGAGTTTGGATCTGGCGCCATCAGTGCCGCAATGGTCAAAGGCAGCGGTTTCATATCGCGTCCGCCGCATTCCCCGCTTTCAAACACAATTGCGAGATCGGAGGTTTTAGTAGTCTTCGATCGCACCGCGGCCGAGACCACACGGCCTTTAAGTATTGCGCCTTTGCGAAGATTGCATGCTGGATCCTTCCATTCGATTTGGACTCTCGCCAGAACAGAGTCACCGGCGTGCGCTCGATCCAGCTCGATGGCTTTGATCAATTCCGCCTGCACCGGGACTCGAGGCGCGCTTGAAGAGGCGTAAGAAAGATGGCCGGGAATAGTAGCTCCCCAAAGCAGCAGACCGGCGAGAAAGCGTTTACTCATAACTTCCTGCATCATGCCATACCTTCCTCAAGTTCGGGTAGGCCTTTTACAATCCGCGAATTATTGGATCATTGGGATCCGGCTACGGGCTTGGCCTGTACAGAGGTCTCCCGGTTCGCCCCACCCAAGCGAAACGGACGCCGCTCCAACTTCGTGTAGCTTGTGGCAAATTCCTTGATCTCAAGAGTCTGATTTTTCTCGACCTCGGCGAAATGTTGCCGAGTATTGCTCTTTGGCCACCAGATCTCGATATCGACGATATGGGCGGCTTTTCCCAGGCCAACATGTTGTTGCAGAGGAGATGCGCCAAAAGATCCGCCACTGCCCACGGTCCGGTAGATCGAGCGCCGCGGTTGACCTTCACTATCCAGCGTTATTTTGATGCGCGCGCCGATGGCGGCCCGATTGGACTTCACTCCCACCAGATGCAAGTTGATCCAATCATTGCCGTTGCCGGGATTTTCGAAGAGACGGAATGCATGCGCATCTCCGGGGACCGCGCCGCCGATTTCTTCCAGAAGGTCTTCATCGCCATCATTGTCCATGTCGGCGAAAGCGATGGCGTGCCCCTTGTGTAATTCGCCGGTGCCAGAAGAAGCCGTAACGTCGACGAAAAACTTTCCATCATGGTTGCGGAGCAAAACATTGGGCAGAAGGGAAGCGTAGGACGGATTGCCAGTGCCCAGATACATATCAAGATAACCATCGTTATCGATGTCGCCAAAGTTCGCGCCCATGGGCATGAAAACTTTGTCGAGTCCCACCGTTTCCGTCACATCTTTGAACGTCCCATTGCCCATGTTTTTGTAAAGCTTCAAGGTCTCAGCATTGTGTGGAAAACCAAGATAGGTCCGCATGGACTCGTCAATGGAGATGTAGTAGCTGGTCACGAACAAATCCGGCCAGCCATCGTTGTCATAATCGAAAAACCAGGCTGCGAAACTTTGCCATGGTTTTTGCACGCCGGCTTGCAGGGCGACTTCAGTGAAAGTGCGGTCATGGTTGTTGTGGTAAAGCGCGTTGTTGCCGTTAAGATTTGAAACGTAGAAATCGACGTATCCATCATTGTCGTAATCGGCTGCCGTCAATCCTTTCGTGAAGGTGATGGAATCCACGCCGGCGGTATGAGAGATGTCTTCGAAAGTCCCATCGCCTTTGTTGCGAAAGATTTGCAGCGGACTGTTCTCATTGCCAACAATCAGGTCCACAAAGCCATCGTTGTCAATGTCGGCCCAGACCGCGGTCTGGGTGCTGGTGGCGGGTTGCGCCAGTCCGCTGGCGACAGTCACATCGGTGAACGTGCCATTACAATTGTTGCGCAACAACGATTTTCGTTGCGGGAATTCCCAAGCGCCACGCAACACCAGGATATCCATACATCCATCATTGTTGTAGTCCGCCTGAATCATATTCAGGCCGCCCAATTGGTCCGCCAACCCGGCTTGTGCGGTTTTATCGGCAAACGTACCGTCGCCGCTGTTGTGAAAAAAGTGCATGGGCGCGCATTGGTCATAATCGGAAACGACAACATCAAACAAGCCGTTGTTCTCGAAGTCATCGATGATCAAGCCGCCAGATTCAGCAAGAGTTTTGATCCCCGCCGCTGGAGCTACATCGACAAAACGTCCCACATCTTCGACCGATTCAAACATCGAAGGTGGAATCAAATATTGTTTCGGAACCCCGGCGGGATAACTGCCGAGCGTCATGTAGGCCACGTTGAGCAGCCATTTGATATCGAGCGTGTCAGGTTTTCGCGTGAGATATTTCTGGAAATACTCAATCGCCTTTTCGGAATCGCCCGTCTTTTGATAGCGCACGGATTGCCGAGGCGGCCAGATGCATCGTTCTCCTGGATTCCGGTAAACGTCATTGTCCATCTCGGATTTATGCAGATAAGCAATTCCAAGAACTTCTTCCAATTCAGGCATCGCCCCAGGCAATTGTGATTGAGCAACTTGATAAGCCTGCTCCCACTGCGCTAGCGCTTTGTCCATCTCGCCTTTATAGGAATACAAATTCGCCAGGCCGTAGTGCATCTCAATTATGTCGAGTGGTTTTCCTTGCGGTAACCCTGCGGAATCTGCCGTCGGCAGGCTCTTTTCGATCTGGTCGATGATCTGAAAAAGAGACTTCTTGCGGATTTCGCACATTCCGTGAATGTCCTGGCTCCATCCGTCTGCTTTGGGGAAATTCCTGAACGCCAAATCGGCTTCGGCTTTTCCGCCGACGTTCGGCGCATATCGAATCGTACCTGTGGCTGCCAGCGGCTGAATCCGTAAAGGGACAGCAGTCTTGGAATCTGTAGATTCGGTCGTCGACAGAATTTTTAAGATGGAGTATCCAGAGGGCAGTTTGATAACGCCCGTGATTTGGCCGGGAGCGACGCCCTGCAATGCATCGCGCAATTCCGAGCGGAGCGTGGCGGGGTCTACTTTACCCATATCGCCGCCGTCGACGGAAGTTGCGTCAATAGATTTTTCCTTGGCCAGAGCGGCAAAGTCTTCACCTTGTTTCAAGCGGCCGAGAATTGTTTCGGCCTCAGCGGCCGAGTTCACCACGATGATGCGCAAGCCAACCGCGGCGGGCGAGGAATCCTGGGCTGAGAGATTGCAGGAATGGAGCAGCGCTGCAACCGCGAACAGAGTAGCTGCTAACCTGGCGGATCGGGCGGAAGGCATATTGAAGATAATCATGACTTCTCTTCACTGGTCTGAGTGATAGGAGAAGGATGCTGCGGCAGAATACAACGGTTTCCCATCGTGATGCAGAAGCGTAACCAAAAAATATTAGCATAAGCATCCAGTAAACGTTTACTATGGCGCAGTGAATTCGTGCATCCTTACTTAGCGTGATTTCAGGAGAAGACAAACATGTTTTCGAACGATAGACGGCGATTCTTGCGTCAAGCCACTACCGCGGGTGCGGCGTTGTCCGCGAGTCGGGTGTTGGGCGGCGTTTCGTTATTTGCGCAAACTAAGCCGATGAACGCCGGCGACGCGGTCCGGATTTATGTTGATTCCCGTCGCACGATTTCTCCGCTCGATCGAAACCTGTTTGGATCGTTTCTTGAACATCTGGGCCGCGCG
>DATBAX010000037.1:0-11764 GCA_036271275.1 Terriglobales bacterium | reverse complement strand
TGCTATTCACCTGAAGGCCCGCGGAAAAAACTCGCTTCGACCTAAGTCCCGCAGCATTATAGCTCCGAATCATCCAGATACCAGCACTGAGCATGGTGCAGCGTCATTTGAGACGGTGTCGAAGTCAAGAAATTGTAATTTTTTTCGGTTGGGATACAGTTTGAAAAAGATCCGTGTCAGGGCATTGCCTTCAGGTGTGCCGACAAACCAGGAGATTCGATCACGCGCGTATCGCAGCTTTTGATACGCCGCGCACCCAGAGGCTAAAAGCCCGTACTTGTTGATATTATTTCGGGACGGCTGAAGCCGGGCCCTGGCACGAGTCTCATTGCAAACTGCACCGCTACCTCTTTGCGCGGAGATTGGCAGGCTGCTGTGACATGAGTTATCCTTGCCGCCTACGTCCTCGAATTGGCTAAAGCCGTACCGGCTGACGACTCGAGGAGAATGAAGAAGGAGCAGAACGCATGGCCCTTTTTTCCTTTCTTGATCGCGATCGCACCGTCGCTAAACCTGGATACAGTCGTTGGTTGGTACCGCCCGCCGCACTGGCAATTCACCTTGCCATCGGACAGGTGTACGCCTTTAGCGTTTTCAAAATTCCCCTGAGTCAACTGATCGGTCTATCGAAGCCGGGCGCGGGCGATTGGAAGCAATCCCAAATCGCCTGGATTTTTTCTCTCGCCATTTTGATGTTGGGACTGTCAGCGGCGCTCTTTGGAAAATGGTTGGAATCCGCCGGGCCACGGAAGGCAATGTTCGCATCGGCAATTTGTTTTGCTCTGGGCTTTTTCATTTCTTACTTCGGAGTGCTCTGGCATCAGCTCTGGGTCATTTTTGTTGGCTACGGAGTGGTCGGCGGAACGGGCCTGGGCCTCGGTTACATTTCTCCCGTATCGACTCTGATCAAGTGGTTTCCGGACCGTCCGGGACTGGCAACTGGCCTCGCGATTATGGGGTTCGGCGGCGGCGCCATGATCGGATCGCCGCTCTCTGTGCTATTAATGGCGCATTTCCACACCTCATCGGACCTTGGAGTCGGAAAAACTTTCCTGGTGATGGGCGCCGCGTATTTTATTTTCATGATGTTCGGCGTGTTCACTATCCGAGTTCCGCAGGACGGCTGGAAACCGGAAGGCTGGGTGCCGTCGACCAAGGGATCCGCGTTGATCTCCACGCATGATGTGGACGTCACCAATGCTTTTCATACTCCCCAATTCTGGTTGCTTTGGATTGTGTTGTGCACGAATGTAACGGCGGGAATCGGCATTCTTGAACAAGCCTCGCCGATGATTCAGGATTTGTTCAAGGGAAGCATTGGACCCGTCGCCGCAGGTGGATTCGTCGGATTGCTCAGTCTGTTTAATATGGGCGGAAGATTCTTCTGGTCGTCGGTGTCGGATTTCATCGGTCGCAAGGCCACCTATTTCATCTTCTTCGCTTTGGGGTCGGTGCTCTACTTCCTGCTGCCCCGTACTGGGGGGGACCACTTGAACAGCGTGGCGCTTTTTGTCGCAATCTGCGCCGTGCTGCTATCCATGTATGGCGGAGGTTTCGCGACCATCCCGGCTTATCTCAAAGATATGTTCGGGGGCCATCACGTGAGCGCCATTCATGGACGCTTGCTCACCGCATGGTCGGCTGCGGGTGTTCTGGGGCCATTGCTGGTGAATAAAACGCGTGAATATGAGCTTGAACGCGGAGCCGACAAAGCGGGCGCGTATCAAAGTGTGCTTCACATCATGGCCGGGCTGCTCGTTGCGGGATTTGTTGCCAATTTGCTGGTGCGGCCGGTCGCCGAGAAATATTGGATGAAAAGCTCGAAGTAATGTTGGTGAAGAAATATTCAGGAGGAGTTCATGGCCGTCGAAAAGAAATCAACCGCTGCAGCAATCCTGGTGGCTTGGGTTTTCGTGGGAGTGCCCGCCAGTTGGGGCGTGTACAACACCCTCAAGAATTCAATGAAGTTGTTTCAGGGCCCGGCGGTTGTTGCACAGCCGGCTGCAAAGTAATTCACGCACGCAATCGCTGCATGTTACCAAACCAAGGTAACGCGACCGCTAATTGACCACCTCATCCGCGCATCCTAAGATGCAGAGAGCTTCTTCAACCGTCCAAACTAAGGTCATTCGCCATGAAAATCTTCGGCCTGATTTCTGTCCTGATGCTGGCAGCCGTGCTGCCCGCTAATTCTCAAGAAGCAGCTCGAAAGGGCGAAGAAGGTCAGATTTTAGCGCTTGAAAATGCCTGGAATGCAGCCGAATTGCAACACGATCCCGGCGCGTTGGATCTGATCCTTACCGACGATTTTGTGATCACCGAGCCCGACGGAACGTTGCAAACGAAAAAAGAGCACACGACATTCACCAAGGACAAGTCTTATCACTATGACTTATTGGTCTCGGAAGATTTTAGAATCAAGGTGTACGGCACGGTCGGTGTGGTGACGGGCAGGTATCATGAAAAGGGAAAATATAAGGGCAAAGCGTTCGACCGGCGCGGGCGCTTTACTGATACCTGGATCAAGCTGAACGGAAATTGGAAATGTGTAGCCAGTCATGACAGCCTGCCAGTGAAGAGTTAAATCCGTGGTTGAGCGGGAAGGGTAGAGTCGAATTCCTTGGAAAGAAATTTTCTGAAATTCAAAATCATCGCATTGGCTGTGTGCTGTCTTGCAGGGTTTGTTCCGAACGCGCTGGCGCAGAATGTCCGCGTGGAGGGCGTCGTCCGCGATGCCACGGGCGCCTCGGTTGCACAGGCTGTTGTAACTCTTCAAAGCGGTGCTTTTTCAGCGAGCGCGACAACCGACGATTCGGGGAAGTTTATTTTTACCGGCGTGCCGCATGAGAGTGGCACGATCGCCGCGCAGGCCAAAGGCTTCACTGTGATGAGCAAGCCCTGGAGCGCCGGCGTTGGCGCGGTGGCTCAAGTTGAATTTGTGCTGCAACCTTCAGGCGCCAATGAACAAGTAGTGGTCTCTGCGGCCCGATCGGAACTTCGGCTGTCCGAAACTCCGGGAAGCGCGGTTGCTCTGTCCGAAGTCGATGTGGCTGCAACTCCAGCGCTCATGTCGGACGACGTGTTACGGCAAGTTCCCGGCTTTTCGCTATTTCGGCGTTCCGATAGCCGCACTGCGAACCCCACTGCTCAGGGCGTATCGCTGCGAGGTCTAGGCGCGAGCGGGACCAGTCGAGCGTTGGTTCTGGAAGACGGCATTCCGTTGCTGGATCCATTTGGCGGATGGGTGTACTGGGACCGAGTGCCGGTCGCTGCGCTCTCCAGCGTGGAAGTATTTCGCGGCGGCTCTTCCAATCTTTACGGTACAGACGCGATGGGGGGAGTAGTGCAGTTCATCACCCGCGAAGCCCACGAAGGTCCGGCTCTCACGCTTGAAACTTCCTATGGCGATGAGCAGACACCCGATCTTTCTCTCTGGACCGGCACAACCATTGGAAAATGGGATCTTCAGGGCTCAGTTGATTTGTTTCATACCGACGGCTACATCTTAGTTCCTAAAGTTGATCGCGGAAGCGTGGATGTCCCCGCGAACTCCGAACATGCGGCGGTAGATTTCAGCATTGGTCATCAACTGGGAACGAACGGCCGAGTTTTTGTTCGTGGAAATTTCTACGATGAGTCGCGGGAGAACGGCACTCCGTTACAGACAAATGACACGCGCATTGGCGAGGGTGCGGTCGGAGTCGACAAGCAACTGAGCACCAATGATTCGATCTCTGCGCGTGTTTATGGCGATGTCCAGGGATACAACCAGGTCTTCTCCTCGATCGCGTCCGATCGCAACAGCGAAGCTTTAACCGACCTTCAGCACGTTCCCGCGCAGGAACTGGGCAGCGCGGTGCAATGGACGCATGCGCTCGGCAAGTATCAGACGCTGGTAGTTGGGGCAGACCTTGTGGAAGTGATGGGGGCCAGCGATGAACAGTTATTCTCGGCCGTAACACATCTTCCTACGGCCGACAGCGTAGCGGGCGGCAGGCAGCGTTCGCTGGGATTGTTCGGCGAAGACATTTTTCGGTTCAATAATAAGTGGACAATTATTCTCGGTGGACGCTTTGATCATTGGAGCAATTTCGATGCGGAATCGGTGCGGACGCCGGTTGCTCCTCCGCAGGCCGTGACCCTTTTTCCGGATCGGTCGGCGAACGCTTTCAGTCCGCGTCTTTCGGTGTTGCGATCTTTGACAAGAAATGTTTCTTTGACTGGATCGATGTATCGCGCTTTTCGCGCGCCGACTTTGAACGAACTCTATCGCAGCTTTCGCCAGGGCAATACTTTCACCGAGAGCAATGCAACGCTTCGCTCGGAACAATTGACCGGGGCTGAAGCGGGATTAAATGTCACTGGTTTTAATCGCCGGCTCGATTTGCGAGGAACATTCTTCTGGAGCGACATCGTCGATCCCGATGAGAACGTTACCCTGTGCTCGGACGGAGTGACACCGCCATGCTCGGCTTCAGTGATGATCACCCGGCAACGCCAAAATCTCGGTCGCACGCGTTCCCGCGGAGTTGAACTCGACGGCGTGGTTCACGTAAATAAAGATATTCAAATTTCCGCAGGCTACGACTATACCGAGGCAACCGTGCTGAGTTCTCCGGGAAGCACCGTCCTGCCCGGCCTTGATATCCCGCAGGTGCCGCGCCACGAATTCACCTGGGAAGCCCGTTACTGGAATCCATCCCGACTCCTGCTAAGCGTGCAGGGAAGATTCGTCGGTACACAGTTTGACGACGATCTAAATACTTTTCCCCTGAATCAGTTTTACGTGATGGATTTTATGGCGGGCCGATCCATCGGTAAGGGTGTGCAGGCGTACGTGCAGGTGGAGAATGTTCTCGATGAACGCTATACCGTCGCAATTACCCCGGTGGCAAATCTTGGGCCGCCAGTGCTGTTCCGCGTCGGATTGCGCTACGATTTTTCCCGCGAAAAGAAGTGAGTTGCTTGCGCGTCTCGGCCCTGCCGGAGCACAATCGTAGGTGGAGAAAGAAAATATGCCAGCCGAGATGAGTTCCGCACCCAAGCAAGATACCGGGCAAACCAAAGCAACCAAACATGTTACCGGAGCTCAGGAGCTGCTTAAATCGCTTAGGGCAAGGGTCGGCGAGCATCCGGAGCTGAGTGAAGCCATTACCGAACTGGAGATGGCTTTAAGCATCCTGACGGTTCAAACAGCTGGATTGCTTTGAGGGTCGAATAACGTAAAATAGAGTTAATCGCGACTGTCCTACAAATGAATGAAAACAACGAACTCGACCTGCTTCCGCCGATGAGCCTGACTCGTCCGCTTTGGAAGCAGTTGTTCGTGAATTTGGGAAATAACCTCAGGCGAGACAATCTGCCGCCTCTGCAACTTACATCGCGGCCGGTAGATTTAGGGATGCTGCCCGGCGATCGATTGAGCTTGCCCTGGTACAAGACGGTGTTTACAAATCTGGGCGATGTCATTTCTCCGGAGAGTTTGCCACCGCTGGTCCTCGAATCGCAGCCAATGGATGTCGGCGAATTAATTGGCGACCAGATGAGCCACATGTGGTGGAGTTCGTTGCTGCGCAGCCTTGCGGACAAGGTTGCTCCCGAAAGACTGCCCGCTCTGCAGTTGACTTCCGCTCCCATGGTTTTGGCGAACATAGCGGACTCAACTTTGTTGCAGGTCCCGCAGTGGTCGTCCGTAATCAGCACGCCGAAAGTATTTTTGCCGGACAAGCCGAAAACTTATTCTGCGGTCCAGATCGCTTCGCCGCGCCCAGCGCCGAAACCCGATCCGGCTGAAGTGGAATTCGTGAATATTCTTGAGCAGGATTTACGGCGAGATTTGCGCAGTTCGCGGGTACGCGCGCGTATCTGGATTTCAGTTGCCGTTGCGCAAGTATTGTTCCTGGTCGGAGGGCTGGTTATTCCCATGATCAGGCATCTGCTGGTCGTAACCGGTAAATAGCGTGAATCTTCTCTAGTCCAGGATCGGCAAATGGACGCAGGGCTGCACCAGGAAATCCAGTTTCGAAATCTGCTCTAAAGCTTTTTCCACCAGCGACGCCTTACACACCTCCAGCGTAATCACAAAAGGAAGACTCGATTTCAGGTAGCCTGGCTTCTGCAACACCGAATCGATGTTGATTCCGCAATGCGAAAAGATATCGGCAAGTGCGCCGATAATGCCGGGCTGGTCTTTTACTTTAAAGCGGAGATAGTGGCGGGTACTGAAGTCTGGCGTCACCTGGGGAGAGCTTTTCGGAATGTCCGTAATACTCTGCGTAATGTCTTGTTTGGCGCGCGCGATAGCGAGGATGTCTGAGACTACGGCCACTGCGGTTGGATTTCCTCCGGCGCCATGGCCTGCAAATACTGTCTCGCCGCCATACTTTCCTGTCGACATCACCAGGTTTTGACTGCCCTCGACTCGAGCCAGCGGCGAAGAAAGTGCGACGAGCGCCGGTCGCACGGTGGCAAACAACTGTTGCCCATTCAATTCAGCCCAGGAAATCTGCCGGATAGTGCATAGCAACTGCTTTGCGTACTCGAAATCGACGGCCTCGATCGGCGAGATCGAACGGCAGGTAATGGCGGTAGGATCGACGCTGCTGTGCAGGCCCACAGTCGCCAGGATCGCCAACTTGGCGCGTGCGTCGAACCCGTCCACGTCATCGGTAGGATCGGCTTCGGCAAAACCCAGCTTCTGTGCTTCAGCTAAAGCGGCCGCGAATGAAACCCCGTTGCTTTCGATCTGACTGAGAATGTAGTTGCAGGTTCCGTTCAGAATGCCGTAAATCTTAAACAATTCATCGCCGGCAAGTCCCTCCTGCAATCCGGAAATCACTGGAACTCCGCCCGCTACCGAAGCTCCGAAGGCAATATGGCGGTTCATCTTTCGCGCGAGATCGATCAATTCCGGCCCCGAATGGGCGATTAATTGTTTATTCGCGGTAACGACAGATTTGCCGGCGCGCAGTGAGCTCCGAATCCAATTACCAGCGGGCTGGATCCCGCCGATGACTTCGACCACGATATCCGCGTCGGAAGAGAGCACATCGTTGACGTCGCTCGTCCACTGCACATTTGCGGGCAGCCAATCTGCGTTCTTCTTGCGTTCGGAATTACGATTGAAAATATGCGTCAGAGTTAGCCCGGTGCGGCTGCGTTCGGAGAGAATTCGCGCGACTGAGCTTCCCACCGTGCCGAAGCCGAGAATCGCTACCTTGCAGGTGCCGCCTTCGACTGCTTTTATGTTTGAGGATGACATGAGAAGTTCGAATTCCTAACGTTTCCTGCCATTCTTGGCCGTTTTCCCCGTGAGCTTTATTGTTCCGGAGTGCTTCGGAAAGAAACGATCATGAAGATGACGGACCGCTCTCGGCACGTCGCTCTCCTGGATCACGAAACTGATATTGATTTCGGAAGCTCCCTGAGAAATCATTCTTATATTCACTCCCGCTTCAGCCACGTTATTGAACACACTGGCCGCTATCCCCGGCTTGCCATGGATGTTGTCCCCGACCAGACAAACAATCGCTTGCTGATCATCGCAAGTCACATCCGCAATTTGTTCGAGTTGAGTAAGTAACGCCTTGGGTAGTCGCTTGGTCTCCATGGTAAACGACATGCTCACTTCGGAGATGGCCACAATATCGACCGACGCGCCATGATCGTCAAGCCCCTCAAATACCGATCGCAGAAAACCGTGCACCATGATTCCACGGGAAGCGACCACGTTCACTATGCTGATGCCGGTCTTTGCCGTGATGGCGCGGAAAGTGTCTTCGCTGGGCGGTGCATGCTCGGTGATTCGAGTGCCCTTGCTTTTCAAGTTCCGGGAATTCAGAACAAACACGGGAATGTTTTTCTGGATGGCCGGCAACAGAGTCGCAGGATGGAGCACTTTGGCGCCAAAGTAGGCCAGCTCAGCGGCTTCATTAAAGCTGATTCTTTTGATGGTGCGAGCATCGGGACAAAGCCGGGGATCGGTGGTCATCATGCCTTCGACGTCGGTCCAGATTTCGATGGATTGAGCGTTTAAAGCGGCCCCGACAATCGCTGCCGAATAGTCAGATCCACCACGTCCCAAGGTAGTTGGAACGCCGTCTTTGGTCGCGGCGATGAAGCCGCCCATGACTGGAATCTTTCCTTTCTTGACGATCGGTGCAAGTTTCACCAGGGACCGTTCGCGGGTTTCTTCCATGAGCGGGAGGGCGCGGGTGTGGGTGGCGTCGGTGACAACGCAAGTACGCGAATCGACCCAAACCGCGTCCAGCCCAAGTACCGGGAAAGTTGCTGCTACGATCACGCTGGAAAGAAGTTCGCCAAAAGAAAGCAAATAATCGCTACTACGCGGAGAGAGCTCTTTGACCGCAGCGACTCCCCGTAGAAACTCCTCCAACTGGTCGAGAATCTTCGTCAGTTTGGGCGCGATTTTTGCGGATAGTTTCTTGCCGAGAAGCTCGTCCGCGGTGGCAAGATGGCGTTCCCGGAGCGCTTGCACCAATTGCACGCTGGAATCGGTGTCACCAGCCGCCGCCTTGTGACCCATCAGCACGAGCTGATCGGTCACCTTCGCGAAGGCGCTGACCACAACCACCGGGCCCAGTTTTTGCCGGCTACGTACGATTTCCGCTACTCGCTGGATCGCAGTGGCATTTTCCACCGAGGTCCCGCCAAACTTCATAATGACCATGAACGCACCGTTCTTAACAGAATAGTTTCAACGATTGGCTCCATGCCAATCAAGTTACCGAGGTAAAACGAAAAGCCCACCGCCAGTTGTTTCCTGGTGGTGGGCTTGAGCTTGTTTCGAATCTGCGTTAGCTCAACGGCGCCCATCCCAGAAGGACGTAATTCGTGTGCCCGATGTAGTGATGGCACTCATAATCGACGAATTCGTCTTCCGGAAGGTATTGAACATCCCGTCCAAATATACTGGAAGGTCACGTCCGGAGGCATCTGAGTTTTCGATTTGATCTATCGAAATCTTGCTCTGGGAATGTTTGCGAACGCCCTCCTGCGACTATTCAAGCGATAGATTACAGAATCATCGGTGCGCCTGAAAAATCCATGCCATCAATCGAAATTCTGAATTGTACATTTGGGTACCCCAAGCGTTATTAACAAGATGGAAGGTTATCTCTGAGCTGGCTTGGTTGTGCCGTGTGAGCTTTGGCTTTATCGGGCAATGCGGCTCAAAGCTAACGATCCTGAACGGAGACCCGTCGACGATGACGCGCCCCAAAACAAAAAACGGCCTACCCCCGGCACAGGGACTGTACGACCCGGCTCACGAGCATGATGCTTGTGGGATCGGCTTTGTCGCCAGCATTCGCTGTGAAAAGAGCCATGACATCATTCTCAAAGGCATTCAGGTACTGATCAACCTCACCCACCGCGGCGCCGGCGGTTGCGACCCCGAGACCGGCGACGGCGCTGGAATTCTGATTCAGATTCCACACAAATTCTTTGTTCGCGAATGTTCGTCGCTGGGATTCAATCTTCCCGAAGCCGGAGAATATGCCGTTGGCATGACGTTCCTGCCGGTCGAGAAGCATCAGCGCCTGCAGTGTGAAGGAATTTTCGAGCAGATTATTCGAGAAGAAGGTCTTGCCGTTCTGGGATGGCGGGACACGCCGGTGAATGGCGACGCCATTGGCCGCGAGGCCCGGGTTTCACAACCATATATCCAGCAGATTTTTGTCGCTCGTCCGGCTGGCATGGATGAAGACGCGTTCGAGCGCAAGCTGTACATCGTCCGCAAGCGTGCCGAGAGCGAGATCGCCGCGTCGGACGTGGAAGACAAGGAAATGTTCTACATCCCGTCCTTGTCGGCCCGGACGATTGTCTATAAAGGTTTATTGCTGGCTCCGCAGATTGCGAATTTTTACGGCGAGCTGGCCGATCCCGATGTCATGAGCGCGCTGTGTTTGGTGCATCAACGCTTTTCGACCAACACGTTTCCAAGTTGGCAACTGGCTCATCCCTTTCATTATGTCGCGCACAACGGCGAGATCAACACACTCAAAGGCAACGTCAACTGGATGCACGCTCGCCAGTCCATTCTGGGCTCGCCTCTGTTCGGCGACGACATGAAGAAGTTGTTTCCGATCATTGCTCCAGGGGGCAGCGATTCTTCCAACTTCGATAACGCGGTCGAATTGCTCTTCCAATCCGGACGTAGCTTGCCTCACGTCATGGCCATGCTCATCCCAGAAGCCTGGGCGGGCAATCCGCACATGAAGGCGGAAAAGAAAGCATTTTACGAATATCACGCTTCATTGATGGAGCCCTGGGACGGCCCGGCGGCGATCGCTTTCACCGACGGCCGCATGATCGGCGCCACGCTCGATCGCAATGGTTTGCGTCCCGGCCGTTATGTGGTCACGCACGATGATCTGGTGGTCATGGCGTCCGAAGCCGGCGTATTGACGATTGATCCTTCTGAAGTGAAAGAGAAGGGAAGACTACAGCCGGGAAAAATGTTTTTGGTCGATACCGTCGAAGGCAGAATCATTCCTGACAAGGAAATCAAGAAGCGTTTGGTGTCGCGGCAGCCCTACGGAGAATGGCTCAAAGAAAACCAGATCACGATGGAGCATTTGCCGGAGCCGTCGCGCGTGCACAGCGGCAATCGGGACACCATTCTTTCTCGTCAACGAGCATTCGGTTACACCGACGAAGATTTGCGAATGATTCTCGAACCCATGGCTGCGAAGGGCGAAGAGCCCACTGGATCGATGGGCACCGACACTCCTCTCGCTTGCCTTTCTGACCGGCCGCAGCCGCTGTTCAATTATTTTAAGCAGTTATTCGCGCAGGTCACCAATCCGCCGATTGATCCCATTCGCGAAGAGATGGTGATGTCGCTCATCAGCTACATCGGCACCGAACGCAACATTCTCGAGGAGACGCCGGAAAATTGCCACACGCTGAAGCTGCCGCATCCGATTCTGACGAATCGTGATTTGGAAAAACTGCGCCGGGTTTCACGTGGAGACATGTTGGCGATCACACTGCCGGCGTTGTTTCGCGCTGCGGACGGCGAAGCCGGACTCCGGCGCGCGCTGGATGAACTCTCGCAACGGGCGTCCCTGGCGGTGAATTCGGGATATTCGCTCTTGATCCTGTCCGATCGTGGCGTCGACAAAGATTACGCACCCATCCCCAGCTTGCTGGCGTTGGCGGCGGTTCACAACCTACTTGTTCGCGAAGAAACGCGTACTCAGGTCGCACTCATCATCGAATCTGGCGAGCCGCGCGAGGTGATGCATTTTGCGCTGCTGATCGGTTATGGCGCGAGCGCAATCAATCCTTATCTCGCCATTGAAACTCTCGAAGATCTGGCTGCCCGAGGCTATTTGCCTGACGGACTCTCGGCCGAAACTGCGGTCAAGCACTTCACCAAAGCGGTCAACAAGGGATTGCTGAAGACTTTCTCGAAGATGGGGATTTCGACGCTGCAAAGTTATCGCGGCGCCCAGGTATTCGAAGCCATCGGACTCAGTCGTGAATTAGTCGATGCATATTTTGCGGGCACAACTTCGCGATTGGAAGGGATCGGACTCGGCGTGCTGGCCCGTGAAGCGCAGATGAAGCACGAACATGCGTATCGTCCGGTCACCGAATCTGATACCGAACTCGCGGTTGGAGGCAGTTATCACTTCCGCACGGATGGCGAATACCATCTGCTGAATCCGGAGACGATCAGCAAACTGCAACACGCAGTGCGGGATTCAAGCTTCAAGACGTTTGAGGAATATACCGA